>NZ_JAGRQM010000037.1:0-32529 GCF_018132775.1 Gordonia sp. SCSIO 19800
GGCCATCGCGGCGCCGGCGAGCATGGGGTTGAGCAACCCGAGTGCGGCGAGGGGGATGGCGGCGACGTTGTAGGCGAAGGCCCAGAACAGGTTGGTCTTGATCGTCGCCAGCGTCTTGCGGGCCAGGGCGATCGCGTCCGCGGCGGCGTTGAGGTCGCCGCGGACCAGGGTGATGTCGGCGGCTTGCATGGCCACGTCGGTGCCGGTGCCCATGGCCAGGCCGAGGTCGGCCGAGGCCAGCGCTGCGGCGTCGTTGACCCCGTCGCCGACCATGGCCACGACTTTGCCGTCGTTCTGCAGTGCGGTGACGGCCTGGACTTTGTCGGCGGGTAGGACTTCGGCGATCACGGTGGAGATGCCGACCTCGCGTGCGACGTGTTCGGCGGCCTTCTGGTTGTCACCGGTGAGTAGGACCGGAGTCAACCCCATGGCCTGCAGTCGGGCGACGGCTGCGGCGCTGGTGGGTTTGATGGCGTCGGCGACGACCAGCACCGCACGGATCTGTCCGTCCCAGGCCACCATCACTGCGGTTTGTCCTGCGGCTTGCGCGGATTCGCGGGCAGTTGTCAGATCGGGATCGTCCAGCGACAGTCCCCAGTCGGTGAGCAGGCTGTCGCGTCCGACGAGGACTGCGTGGCCCTCGACGGTGCCCTGCACTCCCATACCTTCGATGTTGGTGAATTCCTCGACCTCGGCCAGGGCGCCGAGCTCGGTGCGTGCCGCGTCGGCGATGGCGGTGGCGATGGGATGCTCGGAGGCGTCTTCGAGCGCACCGGCGAGGGCGAGTACTTCGCGGTCGGAGGTGTTGGCATCGGTGTGCACGTGCAGCAACGTCATCTGACCGGTCGTGACGGTGCCGGTCTTGTCCAGGACCACGGTGTCGATCGTGCGGGTGGTCTCCAAGACTTCCGGTCCCTTGATGAGGATGCCGAGCTGGGCTCCCCGTCCGGTACCGACCAGCAGGGCGGTCGGAGTGGCCAATCCCAGCGCGCAGGGGCAGGCGATGATCAGCACGGCCACCGCAGCAGTGAACGCTGCCTCGATTGGATAACCCGCCCCGATCCAGGCGCCCAGGACCGCGACAGCGATGGCGATGACCACGGGCACGAAGATGCTCGAGATGCGGTCGGCCAGCCGCTGGGCGTGGGCCTTGCCGGACTGGGCGTGTTCGACCATGGTGGCCATCTGGGCTAGCTGGGTATCGGCACCGATGCGGGTGGCGCGTATGCGCAGCCGCCCGCCGGCGTTGACCGTTGCCCCGGTGACGGTATCGCCCGGACCGACTTCGACCGGCAGCGATTCGCCGGTGAGCATGCTGGCGTCGATCGCCGAGGTGCCCGACACGATCTCACCGTCGGTGGCGATCTTTTCTCCCGGCCGCACGATGAACTCCTCGCCGACCGACAACTTGTTGATCGGGATCCGTTGTTCGTGGCCGTCTTTGATGACAGCGACGTCTTTGGCGCCGAGTTCCAGCAGCGCCCGCAGCGCTGCACCGGCCTGCCGTTTGGAGCGTTTCTCGAAGTAGCGGCCCGCGAGTACGAACATGGTGACCCCGGCGGCCACCTCGAGGTAGATGTTGCCCGCTCCGTCGGAGGGCGCCACGGTGAAACTGAAGCCATGGGTCATCCCGGGTGTGCCGGCGGTACCGAAGAACAGGGCGTACAACGACCACAGCAACGCCGCACCGGTACCCACTGAGATCAGGGTGTCCATGGTGGCGGTGCCGTGACGCAGGTTCACCCAGGCCGCGCGGTGAAACGGCCACGCCGCCCACACGATGACCGGGGCGGCCAGGGTCAACGAGGCCCACTGCCAATAGGTGAACTGCAGCGCCGGGATCATCGCCATCGCGATGACCGGTACCGACAACACCACCGCGCCGATCAGACGAGTGCGTAATGCCTGCAGCTCGGGGTCGCTGGCGGCCTCATCGGTCGCCGCTGCGCTCGCATCGTGATCGGTCTGCGCCGACGGCGGAAGCGTGGCCTGGTAGCCGGCGTTCTCGATCTCGGTGATCAGCAGCTGCGGATCCAGATCACCCGAGGTGGTGATACGCGCCTTCTCGGTGGCGTAATTGACTGTGGCACTGACACCGTCGAGCTTGTTGAGTTTGCGCTCGATACGCATCGCGCACGACGCGCACGTCATTCCGCTGACGGCGAGTTCGATGTCTGACCCGGTCGAGCGGGACGGGGAGGTGGTGGTCATGAGGACTCCAAGACGTGGGTTGAGCCGGCGGGATGGATGACGGGCGGTCAGTGCCCGGCGTGCTCAGGCGGGACCGACGCAGACGACGCCGGAGACGACGAGGATGTCGCGCTTGCTCGAACACGCTCTGCAGCGGTGTCGACGACGAATGTCGCGGTGTGTACCTGTCCGTCGACCTGGAAGTCGAGATAGAGCAGGTAGCGGCCCGGTGTCGGTGCGTTCGTCGCGAACCTCACCTGCGGCCCGGACAACTGCCCTGGCGTGGGTGTCGAGCCTTCGGGATGCACGTGCAGGTAGGCCAGGTCGCCATCGCGCAACGCCACCAGATGCCCGAAGGCACCCAGATACGGCTGCAAGGTGGTGACCGGCTGACCGTTGCGACTCACGGTCGCAGTCAGCTCTGAGTCGGTGCCGGCGTGCAGCTCACCGGTCAGCTCGACCTGGAACCCGGCCACCTCCGACCGCCGCGACTCACCGGCTGGTGGGCGGGGTTGATAGTCGCCACCCACCTCGAGAGTGCGTGTCAGCGTCAGGGTTTCACCGGTCGCTGCCGGAACGAAATCGGCATACACCCGGTAGGTGCCGGCCGTCTGCCACTGCCATGGAATCGACCACCGCCCAGCAGCATCCACCGTGGGGTGCACGTGGCGGAATGCGGTGCCGTCAGACCGGACCACGATCAGGTGCAGTTGTTTGTCGTGTTCCACCGTGTAGTCGGTGACCGCCGAACCGGCGGGGTCGGTGATCGAAAACGTCAACACGCCCGCCTGGCCGGTCTGCGCGGGCGCTGCGAGTCCGGAGAGCAGATAACCCCCCGACCCGACGGTGACCCCGCGCACACCCGGCGTCGCGGCGGCAGACGAGGCCGGTGCGCTCTGGTGTCCGGCGTGCGCCGGTGAGTCCGACCCAGTAGCGCCTGACCGGTCCGGGGCCACCGCGGCTGCCACGGTGTAGGCGGCCACGAAGACCACCGCCAGCGCACCAGCGAAAAGGCCCAGCTTAGAAGGGACGTTCATTGTCATGTTCCTGTCTGTCAGGAGATCGCCCAGCGACGCTGCGCTGCCGAGGAGAGCCGGGCCACCACCGGGGCGGCCCGGCCCGCGACCTCACTCAGCGAGTTGATAACCGGCTTCTTGCACCGCGCTGCGGATAGCGTCACGCTCCAGCGGAGCGGAGCTGTCGATGGTGACCTGGCCGCTGGCCACGTCCACGGCGACATTGGTTACACCGTCGAGGGTGCTGATCTCTTCGCGTACCGACGAGGCGCAATGTCCGCAGGTCATCCCGGTGACAGTGACGGTAGACGTACTCATAGCGATGCTGCCCTTCCCTTCTGGCGATACCCCGGACGGCCGTATCCCGACCCCACCCGCGGCAGTGACAACTGAGCCACTCCCACCTTGGTACCATACCCCCCTAGGGTAATCAACGTCCGACGCTGGTCCGACACTGATCTCGAAGGCGGACCAGCGTCGCGGCGCACCCGGGGGAGCGGACAGACCGGGGATGAGGAGTGGGCGCCCGAACCGATCCTGCGAAAAATTAGGTAGGGGCCCGCGCGGACGCGGCCCCGCAGCGAACCGAGGCGGTGGCAAGCAAGCCGAGAATCAGCCGCGACTACCAGTTCTTCAGTCCGTGCGCCGTAATTACTATGCGCAGTAGTAGCATGTAGGTGGTGGGTGATATGAAGCCGTCGACGGAGGCGACCGCACCGTCAACTCCGCACGGCGTAGCCGTACCCCGGTTGATGGCTGCACTGCTGGTCGGTGGGCTAATTGTGGCGCTGGTGATCTACGCCTGGATCTCCGGCGCCAGTCGCTACGTCGAAAGCGCAGATCCATATCCTGGGGCGGGCACAGCTGTCGCCGATGTGGTCGGCAACTTCGCTGGCTTTGCGTTGGCTGCGGTGATGCTCGGGGGACTGGTCTCGATGGTGCTCACGGCCGTGCCTGACTCGCAAGGCTTCATCGACGCTGCGGTCTATCCAGTGTTTCGCCGCGTCCGCCGCGCCGCGGGGTGCTCTGTGGTCGTTGCGCTATTCATGGCTTTCACCGCGGCCGCAGACACCACCGGCGTGTCTGTGGGCACGATGGTCTCGAGCGGCAAGGTCGGTTACGCGTTCAGTGTGAGTTTGCCGGCGCTGGCGTGGCTGGTCGTGGCGGCAGCGGGTGTCGTGGTGCTGATCGGTTCGGTGTCACTGCGGTGGTCGATGCAGGTGGCGCTGGTGGTTCCCGCAGCGATTTGTGTGCTCGCGCTGCCCGTGGTCGGCAATGCCGCGCAGGGCCCTGACCACGACTACACGACCGGCGCGGTGATCGTCTTCGCAGTGAGCTTGGCGTTGTCGGTGGGGCTGCGGTGGGCTGATCGGTTCCGGGTTCGTGGTCTGGGGTCGGCGACCATCGACGAGGCGGCCGACCGGCGTGTTGGTGGCATTGTCCTGGGCGCCGATGTGATGGCACTGGCGGGCGCGGTGGCTGTGACGCTGCTGCTGCGGACTCCCGATGTGTGGTCGTCGGCGTTCGGTCGCGCCGCGGGGTTGTTGGTGGCTGTACTGACCGTGTTAATGATTGCCGACCTCGTGCGTTTGCGCCGGGGTGTGGTGACGCCGGCAACTGCTTCTGCCTTCGCCACGGGGACCGCACTGGTGGCCGTGGCGTGCTGGGCGGTGATGGACACCAGGGTCGCACCCGGGTTGATTGCCCACCCTTTTACGGGCTGGGATGTGTACCTGGGGTATTCCCTTCCTGGCCCGCCCGATGTCGGATCGCTGGTCTCGCTGTGGCGTGTTGATCTCGTGGTGGGTGTGGCGGCGGTGGTGGGTGTCGTGGGCTATGTCGTTGCCGCCCGGCGGGAGCGGGCAAGTGGACACCGGTGGCCGATCCGGCGAACGGTGTCGTGGGTCGCGGGGTGCGCTGTGGTGGTGGTGTCCACCAGCTCTGGGCTCAAGGCCTACGGCAACGCGTTGTTCAGCGTGCACATGGCCGAACACACGGGTTTGACCATGATCGCACCCATCCTGTTGGTGGGTGGTGCGCCGATCACCTTGCTGTTGAGGGTGCTGCCGACGATCGGAACCACCGGTGGCGCGGCGTGCCGGCGGGCGCTGCTGATCGTGCTCGGCTCGCGGGGCCTGCAGCTGCTGCTCAATCCGATTGCCGCGTTCGCGTTGTTTGTGGGCTCGTCGTATCTGGTGTACTTCACTCCGGTGTTCGACGTCCTCGTCCGCTACCACTGGGGGCACGTCGTGATGAGCGTGCTGTTCCTGGCCATCGGCTACCTGTTCTTCTGGGTGACTGTGGGGATTGATCCTGGACCCAGACAGTTACCGTTTCTGGCGCGGCTTGGTCTGCTGTTCGCCGTCATGCCTTTTCATGCCTTCTTTGGTATCGCGCTGATGACCTCCACCACGGTGATCGGTGAGTCCTTCTACAGCCAGTTGCAGCTGCCGTGGAATCCCGATCTCGCGCGCACACAATGGGTGGGTGGTGTGGTGGCTGCGGTGATCAGCGAGATTCCGATGGTGCTGGTGTGCTTGGTGCTGTTGGCGCAGTGGGTGCGAGCCGAACGTCGACCCGATCGGTCCGAATCCGCCGACATCGATGCCGGCACCTCCCACACCGTCGCTGCGATGGTCTCGCAGTTGGCCCAGCCCCAGCCTCTGTCACCTTCAGCGGTCTATACGCGCGAAGTTCTGCAAACGCAGGCTGTTGGAGACGACGAAAAACGATGACAAAGCCATTGCGGCCCCGGCGATCAGAGGATTGAGCAATCCAGCGGCAGCCAGCGGCAGCGCGGCGAGGTTGTAGCCGAACGCCCATGCCAGATTGGTGCGCATCGTGCGTCGCGTGGCCGAGGCGAGTTGCAGCGCCAGAGCGACGGTGGTGAGGTCATCGCGCACTAACACGATGTCGGCGGCGCCGATAGCAACATCGGTACCGCGTCCGATCGCAATGCCCAGATCAGCCGACGCGAGTGCGGGCCCGTCGTTGATGCCGTCGCCGACCATCGCCACACCGGCGCCACTACTGCGCACGTTGTCGATGATGGCCACTTTCTCGGCCGGGAGCACCCCGGCGATCACGTCGTCGATGCCGACCTGCTCCGCGGTGCGCTGCGCTGCGCCGGCGTTATCACCGGTGACCAGGAACGTGCGAATTCCCATGCGATGCAACTCATCGACCGCCCGGCGGGCAGAGGGTTTGATGCCATCACGAATGTCGATCAGGCCCCGGACTGCATCATCGGCTGCGA
Source organism: Gordonia sp. SCSIO 19800 (assembly GCF_018132775.1). Lineage (NCBI taxonomy): Bacteria > Bacillati > Actinomycetota > Actinomycetes > Mycobacteriales > Gordoniaceae > Gordonia > Gordonia sp. SCSIO 19800. Next base: position 6,463 of record NZ_JAGRQM010000037.1, read on the forward strand.
CATAGACCGCGGTGCCCCCAGAGCGCTCGATGTCAGCGCGCCGCGCGTCGATCACGGCGGGCACCGCGGCGCTACGGGCGATCCATGCCGGGGAACCCACCTGCACCTTCACACCGTCGATCACCCCTCGCACGCCGCTACCCACGTCGGTGACCACCGCGTCGACCGGTGCGGCAAGCGACTGCGGACCGGCCGCGGCAGCGATAGCGGTGGCGATGGGGTGGCTGGTGTGCTGCTCGAGTGTCGCCGCCCAGCCCAGGATCAGCTCGGCACTGTCGTCGTCGACGGTGTACACGCCGGTGACGTGTGGCTGCCCGTTGGTGAGGGTGCCGGTCTTGTCGAAGACCACCACGTCGATCGTCCCGGACAGTTCCAACGCGGCGTGTCCTTTGAGGAAGATGCCCAGTTGGGCGCCTCGCCCGGTAGCGATCACCAGCGCCATGGGCATGGCCAGGCCCAGCGCGCACGGACAGGCGATGACCAGCACGGCCACCGCGGCACTCACGGCGTGCTCCCATGACGCCCCGGTGAGCGACCAGCCCACGACAGTGGCTGCGGCTAGGGCGATGACACACGGAACGAAGATCGCGGCGATACGGTCGGCGACGCGTTGAGCGCGAGCCTTGGCTGTCTGCGCGCTGTCGACGAGCGCGATCATCTCGGCCAGGCGGGTGTCCTCACCGACTGCGGTGACTTCGACGCGTAGTCGCCCGTCGAGGCACGTCGTGCCCCCGACGGCGGTGGAGCGTTGCTCGGCTGACACCTGAACCGGCGTCGTCTCACCGGTCATGGCGCTGAGGTCCACAGTGGCGGCGCCCTCGATCACCTGCCCATCTGATGGAATGGTCTCTCCCGGCAGCACGATGAGTCGTTGCCCCACTTTGAGTTCCGCGAGGGGTATGAGCATGGTCGTGTCCCCTGCGCACTCGACTCGGGCGTCGGTGGCACGCAGGGCGGCCAGCGCTGTCAGTGCTTGAACGGCCTGTGTCCGGGCACGCGCCTCGTAGTAGCGTCCTGCCAGCACGAAGACGGTGACACCGGCGGCAACTTCGAGGTAGATGGAGTCACTGGAGAAGATTGCTGACCACACCCCCTGGCCTGCGGTCGACGTCGTCTCGGCCGAGAACATCGAGTACACCGACAGTGCGGTCGCGGCCAGCACTCCCAGCGAGACGAGGGTGTCCATCGTGGCCACGCCGGTCCGCAACGTGCGCACCGCGGTGCGGTAGAAGGGCCACGCGCAGTAGGTCACGACCGGCGCGGCAAGCGCCACCAACACTGCTTGCCAGCCGGGGAAACGAAGGTCGGGGACGACAGCAAGCAGAACGGAGAGGTTGGCCAGGGGCACGAACAGGGCTAGCGCGACGATCAGCCGGGTGAACAGTGCCTTGGCAGTCGCTGAGTCTTCGTTGACGGCAGGGGCCTGCTCGGACAGTTCCGCAGCCGCATACCCTGCTGTGTGCACGGCGTCGATAGCATCGGCGATGTGTGCGTGGGTATCGAGTTCCACGGTGGCTCGCCGAGTGGCGTAGTTGACCGAGGCGCGCACGCCGTCGAGTTTGTTGAGTTTGCGTTCCACCCGAGCTGCGCACGCACCGCAGGTCATTCCGCTCACATCGAGTTGGATGCGGCGTGTCGGGTGCGTGTGGTCAACGAGGTCGGTCACGGGTGGGCGCTTTCAGTAGGCGGTGAGGGCGCGGCACCGCAGGAGATGCGAGAGCCCCCGGTGGGGCAGTGGCAGCAGGGCTGAGGCAACCAGGCTTCGGCTACTAAGCAGGGTAGTTTGTTCTAGACTGGCAGCAAATACGAGGCAATCAGGCAGGCGACGGTGACTCAGTTGGGTTCGTTGGAACGCGCGGTGATGGACGTGCTGTGGGGCGCTTCGGCGGCGATGAGTGTGCACGACATCGTCGATGCGCTGGCCGACCGCGACTTGGCGTACACGACGGTGTTGACCGTGGTCACCAATCTGCACAAGAAGGGCTTCGCCGGTCGCGAGAAGATCAGCCGCGCCTATCGGTACTTCCCGTTGCAGTCGCGGGAGGAGGCGACGTCGCAGACACTGCGGCAGGTGCTCGACGCCAGCGGCGATTCGACGGCGGTGCTGATGCACTTCGCCCGGATGGTCACTCCCGAGGAGCGCGCGGTCCTCAGCGAACACCTGTCCCGGACGCGGACGGATCGTCCGAGGAAGCGCTGAGAGTGTGAGCGTCGCATTGGCCCACCTGGTGGGCGCGGCCGTGCTGGGCGTGTTGGGTCCCTACGTTCTCGACCGACTGCCCCAACGATGGTCACCGCGGGTACTGATCACCGCATGGGTCAGCAGTATCGCCACGGCGGTGGGATTGTTGTTTCTATCGGCGCTGTCGGCGTTGTGGCCGGACCCGCCGCCGGCCGAACGCTTCGTTGACACCCTGGCTCGGTGCGCGGGAGCTGTCCTGCACGCGGTGCGCGACGATTTCAGCCAGGTGTACGGCATTGCCGTCGCCGTGGTGCTGACCGCCGTGGTAGCTCGCACCGCGATGTCGTGCGCTCGTCACACCCGCGATGTGCATCGCGTGCACCGTCTTCATCGCGACGTCGTTGCTGTGGTGGGCAGTACCGAACCCGACACCCCCGACGTGCTCTGGATCGATCACCCCCGCCCCATGGCGTACTGCGTCGGTGGTCGCAGTGGCTTCGTCGTGGCAACAAGTGCGCTGCGCACAGACGTGCCTGCCGAGGCGCGGGCCGCAGTACTAGCGCACGAGTTCGCCCATCTGAGGTCCCGGCACGACCGCGTTCTGGCGGTCTGCGATGTGATGGCACGTGCTCTGCCCTTTGTGCCGCTGTTTCGCCGGGCGCCGGCGGCAGTCGCGACCTTGATCGAAGCAGATGCCGACATGTCGGCTGCTCGGGTCACCAGCACAGCTGCCGTGCGCAGCGCACTCGCGCATGTGACCAGTCAGGGCGTAGGCCCCGAGACCCCCATGCCACGCTCGACGCGCTACCGATTGCTGATGCTCGAGAACGGCGCGATCGAGCCAACGAAGTCGACCTACGCTGCGGCGAGCGTGCTGCCCCTTCTGGGTGCTGCGCTGTGTACGGCTGCGGCACTTCCGGTGTTGTCAGTTCTCGTACATGGACTCACCGCGTAAGTCCCCGTCACGCCATATTCGCTCGACAGGGGCTGCTACTGCTCGACACCCACGAGCGTCGCGTCTGTTTGCGCCACCGAGAGCAGCGGCCGCTGACCGGCGCTCGTCGCAGCGTGTCGATCGCAGCCCGCGCGTGCCTTCGCGACATACGCCCAAGCCGGTCGCGCGTTATCGCGGCACCCTGCGTGATCGGTACCTAGTGCACGATGGTGGCCTCAGTCAGGCCCGGTGATCTTGGAGGCCCTGGTGGCTGCGGGTCTCGCCGCCGCGCGGTGCGACGAGTTCTCCACCTGGGGATGGTGGTGAGTTTCTTCGCCTAGGGTCGCGCCGCACGGCCTCGTGCTGGCCTCATCGCTCGGGTCGCGACGGCGGCCGCACCGCGGGCCGCACACATTGCCGCGGTCGCCGCGATCAGCCACAGCAGCAGTGGAGTGCCCTGAGCGAGGACAGAGCCTGCGAGCAGGGTCAGCGCAAAGGTCATCACCGCGGTGTAGCCGACTGCGAGGATGGCGAACCACCGCGGAACGGTCAGCGGGCGGCGCGATCGCGGGACGGGGGCCTGGTCGAGTGCTGGGTAGGGGTAGTTGCTCACGGTCGGCTCTCCGGGTCGGGATCTGTAGATGCTTCGTGGTCTCCGGTGGTCAGCGGCGCACGGCGGACTTCTTCGGCCGCCTCGCTGGGTTCACCGTGCCGTGTGCCGACGTGGGCTTCGGCGCGCATCCGCTCCACCATGTGCGGGTAGTGCAGTTCGAACGCCGGACGTTCTGACCGGATGCGGGGCAGTTCGGTGAAGTTGTGGCGCGGCGGCGGGCAGCTGGTGGCCCACTCCAGCGAGTTGCCGAAGCCCCATGGATCGTCGACGGTCACGACCTCGCCGTAGCGGTAGCTGCGGAAGACGTTCCACAGGAACGGCAGTGTCGAGACGCCGAGGACGAACGCGCCGGCGGTGGAGATGATGTTGAGCGTGGTGAAGCCGTCTGAGGGCAGGTAGTCGGCGTACCGGCGGGGCATGCCTTCGGCTCCGAGCCAGTGCTGCACCAAGAAGGTGAGGTGAAAGCCAATGAACGTCAACCAGAAGTGGATCTTGCCCAAGCGTTCGTCGAGCAGTCGGCCGGTCATCTTCGGGAACCAGAAGTAGATGCCGGCGTAGGTGGCGAACACGATCGTGCCGAAGAGCACGTAGTGGAAGTGGGCCACCACGAAGTAGCTGTCGGAGAGTTGGAAGTCGATCGGCGGACTGGCCAACAGCACACCGGTGAGTCCGCCGAACAGGAAGGTGACCATGAAGCCGACCGAGAACAGCATCGGGGTTTCAAAGGTCATGTGGCCGCGCCACATTGTGCCGATCCAGTTGAAGAACTTCACGCCCGTGGGTACCGCGATCAGGAAGGTCATGAAGGAGAAGAACGGCAACAGCACGGCACCGGTGACGTACATGTGGTGTGCCCACACCGCGACCGACAGGGCGGCGATGGCGAGGGTGGCGTAGACCAGTCCTGAGTACCCGAACAACGGTTTACGGCTGAAGACCGGGAAGATCTCGGAGACGATGCCGAAGAACGGCAGCGCGATGATGTACACCTCGGGGTGACCGAAGAACCAGAACATGTGCTGCCAGAGAATGGCGCCGCCGTTGGCTGGATCGAACAGATGCGCGCCGAACTGGCGGTCGACTTCGGCGCCAAGCAATGCCGCGGTGAGCAGCGGGAACACCAGCAAGATCAGCACACTGGTGACCAGGATGTTCCACGTGAAGATGGGCATGCGGAACATCGTCATTCCCGGTGCGCGCAGACAGATGACCGTGGTGACCATGTTGACCGCGCCCAGGATGGTGCCCAGACCAGACACGGTCAGTCCGAGAAACCACATGTCGGAGCCGACGCCGGGTGAGTGGATGGCGTCGCTGAGCGGGGTGTAGGCGGTCCAGCCGAAGTCCGCGGCGCCACCCGGGGTGATGAAGCCGGCGATCGCGATGGTCGAACCGAAGACGAACAGCCAGAAACCCAGTGCGTTGAGTCGCGGGAAGGCGACGTCGGGAGCGCCGATCTGCAGGGGCAGTACGAAGTTGGCGAAGCCGATCACGATGGGGGTGGCATACATCAGCAGCATGATCGTGCCGTGCATGGTGAACAGCTGGTTGTACTGCTCGGTCGAGAGGAATTGCATGCCCGGCGTCGTAAGTTCTCCGCGCATCAGCAGCGCCATCAATCCGCCGATGAGGAAGAACCCGAAGCACGCGACGATGTACATCATGCCGATCAGCTTGTGATCGGTCGTGGTCAGCATCGTGTAGATGAATGACCCTTTGGCCTTTCGCCGCTCGGGATAGGGCCGCGTGGCGACCACCTCGGGCGGGCGCGGGGACACCGCGGTCATGAGGCCTCCATCTGACTCGGAAAATGGTGGCCCTGATCGAAGCAACACGCGCATCGTGCGTGCGACTTCCCGGGCCGTTACTACGGACTGTAGTCGATTAACTACTAGGTAGCATAGTTGGTACTGGAATCCCGAGTCTCGACCGGGAGGCGACAGAACCGCGGCGAAACGTCGCCTCCCTCATTGAGTTCGGCCCGACCGGTAAGTCGCGACCGTGCGCCGCAGCCACCCTTACCGCCAGAGGTCTGCGCTTCCGGTGCTCGGCGGTTCGTTGGGCGTGATAGTAGGTTCGGCGTCGCTGTCGGAGGGCAGACTGACGCCGCGTTCGGCGAGCCATCGCACCGGGTCGAGGGCGGCGCCGGATGCATCAGCAACCTCGAAGTGCAGGTGAGGCCCGGTCGAGTTGCCACGATTGCCCACCGTGGCAATGGGTTGACCGACCGTGACCGGTGCTGTCGCGTTGATGAGATTGTCGTCGTTGTGGCCGTAGGTCGTGATTGTTCCGTCGGCATGCCGGATGCGTACCCACAACCCGAAGCCTTCAGCTGGCCCCGAGTTGATCACTTCGCCGTCGGTGACCGCGAAAATCGGTGCCCCCAGGTCGTTGCCGATGTCCATACCCTGATGGCCGCGGCCGTCACCGAAGGTGGAGGTGACTCGGCCGTTCGTGGGAGCGACCACCGACCCCGGCGACGGCGACGAATAGACGGGTGGACCGGCTGGTGCCGGGTGCGCAGCCGCGGGATCATGGGGACGCATCTCGAAAGCCAGAAGCGCCAGCAACCGCCCGATCGGCAGCGCGTCGACAATCAGTTCGGCGGCTGCTCGTCCCGCACCGAGCACGGCGGCGAAGCATCCCACCGCAGTGATGGGATCCTCGGCTGGCACTGGCGGCTCGACTGGGCGCGCTCGGTCGGCCAGACATGTGCTGACTGTTCGGATCTCGTCGGCGAGGGTTCCCATCGCCGGGCCGCCCAGTGTTGCCGAGATCGTCTCGGCGACCAGTTGGGCGAACTGCTGAGTCACATGGGCGGTATCGGCGTCGGCTCGTGCTCGAGCGTCGACCGAGAAGCTCAGCAGAACCGCAGCAACGATTCCTGCGACCCCCAGTCTCAGACAAGGCCGTGGAGCGCCGCAGCGGCGGGTGAGGGACGACATAGGCATGCCAGCGAGACCTTCCGGAGACGGGCGCGACGCACTGACGTTCAGCACCACACGCCAGGTGCACATGAGGCCACGATCGGCAGCCCTCCGTTCGAACCATAGGCCCCACAGGTCACAGCAGTAACACGATCTGATTGAGTGCCCATCGCAATCGCGGGGCCTCTACTACTAGGTGATGTAGTTGCGGATGGGCAGTGACTGCCGAGTCGGGAAACACGCCCGAGTCCGAACGTATTAGCAGGTGGGCGTTCCTAACGCACTCGGTGAACGTCACACATGTACGCCGCAGAAAGTCGGCCACCGGTCGGGTGAGGGCCACAAAAACTATGCCTATGTTGACAAGTCGAATGGTGATCTACCACGCTGCGTAGTAGATCAACGTCGAGGAGTGCTGGTGCAGCAGGGGAGAAGGGTATCCGCGGTGCGGGCGGCGGTCCTGGCGCTGATATGCGTGGTGCCGTGGGTAGCGTCGGGTTGTGGTAGCGCTGGCGACGACGCCGTTGCGCAGGGGGGAACCTTTCAGTTCGTCTCGCCCGGCGGGCAGACGGTCATCACCTACGATCCGCCCGCGAGCCGTCAGAGGATCGCTACCGTCTCCGGCCCTGACGTGGTGACCGACCAGACCATCGGACTCGACGACTTCGCAGGCAAAGTCGTCGTCATCAACGTCTGGGGTTCGTGGTGCGGACCCTGCCGGGGAGAAGCCGACGACCTCGAGCATGTCTACGCCCAGAACAAGGCCTCGGGAGTCGAGTTCCTCGGTATCAATCTGCGCGACAACCGGCAGGCAGCGAAGGACTTCATTATCGACAGAAAAGTCGCCTTTCCCTCGATCTACGACTTTGCCGGTCTGACCCTGGCTGCGCTGACCACCCCAACGTCGGTGGTGCCGACCACCATCGTGCTCGACCGCGACCACCGTCCGGCCGCGGTGTTCCTCAAGGCCATCACCGCCGACGAACTCGGGTCAACAGTTCAGCGAGTTCTCGCCGAGCCTGTGGCACCACCCCAATGACCCCGCAGTCGGTCGAAGTGCAGGCCGCGGTCGGCGAGACGTTTGCCAACCTCGTCGCCAGCGGTCCGCTCCTACTGGCGCTGCTCGCGTGCGTGATCGCCGGACTGGTGTCGTTCGCCTCACCGTGCGTGGTCCCCCTCGTTCCGGGGTATCTGTCGTATCTGGCTGGCGTGGTCGGCGCCGAGGCGCCTGCGGTGTCGGTGGGGGAGCCGAACAAGCGGGGTCGTTCGCGCGTGGCGCTCGCCGCAGGCCTGTTCGTCCTCGGTTTCACCGTGGTCTTCGTGGCAGCGACCGCCACCGTACTCGGAGTCACCACCACTTTCGTGGTGAATCGTGAAGTCCTCCAGCGCATCGGCGGCGTGGTCACCATCATCATGGGTCTGGTGTTCATCGGGCTGGTGCCGGCACTGCAACAGGAACGACGGTTCGCCCCCCGCCGCGTCTCCAACATCGCCGGCGCTCCGCTGCTCGGCGGGGTCTTTGCACTCGGGTGGACCCCATGCCTAGGGCCCACGCTCGCGGCGGTCATTGCTACGGCCAGCGGCACCGAAGGTGCCACCGCAGCGAAGGGCGTCGCGCTGATCGTGGCGTACTGCGCGGGCCTTGGTATTCCTTTTGTCGTGCTTGCGTTTTCCTCGGCGTGGGCGTTGCGCAGCCTCGGCTGGTTGCGGACCCACGCCCGCATGATCCAGATCGTCGGCGGCGCCATGATGATCGCGGTAGGTATCGCCTTGATTACCGGCCTGTGGGATCAATTCATCGTGTGGGTCCGCGACGCGTTCATCACCGATACCCAACTACCCATCTGAGGCCTGTAGTGGCGGCGCCGTTTCGACGGACCCAATACCACCGGCATCACGCCGCCGACGTCGGGCCATCTCAGCACATCCCGATTCAGTCGTGACGTGATCCGCCGGTTCCGTTCCGCCCCGATCTGTCATATAGTCACATGCGCATGTATTGATATATGTGGACAGCGTAGCTATCTGGGTGTGGATGAGAGGGAGTACGACGCATGGGAGCCGGACACAATCACGGACCAACCGACCCCGCATCCAGCGACTCGTCGCTGCGTGTCCGGTTGGCGATCGCGTTTGCTCTGACGGGGATCATTGTCGTGGCCCAGCTTGTCGGGTCGGTGATCACGGGAAGTCTGGCGCTGCTGACCGACACCGCACACGCCGCGACAGATGCGATCGGTTTAGCGGTCGCGCTCGTCGCAGCAACCGTGATGCACCGCCCGGTCAGCAAAACCCGCACGTGGGGATTGCGGCGCATCGAGGTCATCGCCGCTCTGGGGCAGGCCTCGCTGCTGCTCGCTGTGGGCCTCTACGCTGCTGTCGAAGGCGTACGACGACTGTTCTCGCCACCCGAGGTGCCCTCGACCGAACTCCTGCTCTTCGGAGTCATCGGGCTCGTGGCGAACATCGTCGCCATGCTTGTGCTCGCCTCGGGACGCGGCGCCAACTTCAACATGCGAGCGGCGTTTCTGGAGGTCCTCAACGACGCACTGGGGTCGCTGGGTGTGATCGTCGCCGCAATCGTCATCGCTACCACCGGTTTCCAACAAGCTGACGCGCTGGCCGGGTTGTTCATCGCCGCGCTCATCGCACCCCGCGCCCTCAAACTCATGGCCGAGACGACGCGGGTGCTGATGGAATTCACCCCGAAAGGGATCGATCTCGACGACGTCAGGGCCCACATCCTCGAGATGGATCGTGTGCACGACGTGCACGACCTTCACGCATCGACGGTGGCCACGGGCCTACCGATCATCAGCGCTCACATTGTGGTCGATGACGACTGCTTCCAGGACGGCCACGCCCCCACCATGTTGGATGACATCCGGACCTGCGTGGCGACCCACTTCGCCATCTCCTTCGAGCATTCCACCTTCCAGCTCGAGACCAGCGCCCAGCGCCACCACGAGGAAGCGTTAGCCACCCATCACCCGTGAGGGATCACATCGGCGTCACACCACACCTGCGGTCTGCGCGAGTGCAGATCTCTGCTACACGAGTCTGCCGTCTCGGCCGGGCGCTGCCGCGGAGGTGTCACATCAGCGTCGACCAGTACCACCAGAAACGGTGGGCGATCAGGGCGATCACTGCCAGCACCCACACCAGCGGTACCACGGTGTGCACCGTGAGGATCGCATCGAGGGCTCGGCGTGCTGTCCCGGGTGGGCAGAAATGGTCGGCATTGCGCAGGCTCACATACCAAAAGGCAACCACGACAACCACCCACACGGCCATGCAGTACGGACAGAGCGCGTTGATTCGGTACAGGCTCTGGAAGATCAGCCAATGGACGAACACCACCGCACCCGTCAACCCACTCTGCAGCCCGATCATGACCCAGGTGGGCGGCCGGCTCCCCATCAGGACCGCGACAGCAATCAGCGCGGAGAAGCCGGCAATTCCGATCAGTGAGTTGGGAAACCCGAAGACGACCGCCTGGGGGGTGTCCATCACCGATCCGCAATTGACGATCGGGTTGATACTGCAGGTCGGTGTGTACGCCGGATCGGTTGCCAGTTCGAACTTTTCAACCGTCAGCGTGAACGCAGCGATGAGCCCGATACCTCCGCAGACCGCAAGGATCCACCCGAGCAGTCGCGGAGACACTGGGAATCGTGTCACTGGCGCCGAGGGTGAGGATGGCGAGGCCTGGCGGGGTGGTGGTGGGACGGTCACTGGCGTACTGCGGATTCGAGCGCCGAGCTCAGATCGCCATAGCTCTCGGGTTTGATCAGTTCATCGTTGATGAAGAAGGTGGGTGTACCGGTGACACCCAGCGCTTTGCCGTCAGCGACATCGCGGTCGATGAGTTCGCGGGTGGCCTGCGAGTTGTAGTCGGCGGCGAATCGATCCATGTCCAGACCGAGCTCCTGGGCATAGGAGAAGAACAGATCATCCAGCGGTACCCGCTGCTCACCCCAGCTGCGTTGGGTGTCGAACATCTTGCGGTACATCGGTTCGAACTGACCTTGCTCGGCCGCGGCAGCCACGGCCCGTGCCGCGCGGTCAGCGTTGAAATGCCCGGGGAGCGGGAAGTAGCGGACCACGAAAGTGACCTGATCGCCGTATGTTTGGCGAAGCTGCTCCACCGCCGGGTATGCCGCCCCGCACCCTTCACATTCGAAGTCCAGGAATTCCACGAATGTTGCCTTGGACTCGGTCGGAGTCGATAGACGTGGGGAATCATCCCGTACCGTCATGCTCGCCTGGGCGGCAGCCTGTTCGCTGTCGCCGGCCCGGGACACCACGAACACCACTGTCAGCGCCAGGCAGAACACGAACACTACGGCGAGTGAGATCTTGACGGTGCGGCTCACCGGGGCATCCTCGACTCGAGTCGAATCTTCAGCGCTTGACCTGCCACGATGTTCACTCCCGTCAAACTACTACTACGTTAGCTAGTAGTTTACAGGCGCGCGGCCCCGGCCGGGCGACCGCGGGCGGATCGGTGCGCTCGACAAATTTCGGTGAGGGGTGCGGTGCGCGGTGGTGAGTTCTTCGGGTGCTCGGCGGGCCGGTGCGTCGTTTCCACCGATGCTTCATCCGGTGCTGCGCAGCGCTGCTGCCGTCGGCGCCGGCGGCATGCTGTACGTGAGTTTCCCTCCGCGTCAGCTGTGGTTCCTCGCCCCGTTGGCTATCGCGGTTCTGGTGGTGACGCTGCGGGGGCGGTCGTTGTGGGCGGCATCCGGCTATGGCTATCTGGCTGGGCTGGGGTTTTTCGTGCCTTTGCTGCCGTGGGTCGGCATCTATGTGGGTGCGGTGCCGTGGCTGGTCTTGGCAGCAGTCCAGGCGGTGGCGTTCGGGATCTTCGGGGCGTTGGCAGCGGCACTGGGCAGATGGCGCGGCGCGCCGGTGTGGTTGGCAGGCGCCTGGGTGGCAGTCGAAGCTATTCGTTCCCGGATACCGTTTGGCGGTTTCCCCTGGGGCCGAATCGCATTCGGTCAACCGGACGGGTTGCTCCTGCCGTTGGCGGCGCTGGCCGGCGCGCCGGGGTTGTCGTTCGTTGTGGTGCTGCTCGGCGCGGCCCTGGCCGCGGCGGCGGGGGCCGTGGTCCGCCGGCAGCCTCAGACGTTGGCCGGGCCTGCGGCCACGGTTGCCGTGATTGGACTGCTGGTGTGGACGATGACGCCCGCGGGGGGAGGCGATGACGCGGGGGAGCGGTCGGTGACGGTGGCAGTGGTGCAGGGCAATGTGCCGCGGCTGGGGTTGGATTTCAATGCTCAGCGACGCGCAGTGCTCGACAATCATGTCCAACGCACCCTCGACCTGGCCGAGGAGATCCGCTCTGGGCGGGTCGTGCGTCCCGATGTGGTGGTGTGGCCGGAGAACTCATCCGACATCGACCCGTTCGGTAACCGCGATGCTGCGGCGCAGATTGATCGTGCCGCGCGGGCGATCGGGGTGCCGATCCTGGTGGGAGCGGTGATCGCCGGGAGCAACGGCACGTCCCGCAACACGTTGGTGGTGTGGGATCCGGTTACCGGTCCTGGTCAGGAGCACGACAAACGTCAGCTGGTGCCGTTCGGGGAGTACTTGCCGCTGCGGGAACTGATGACACAGCTGTCGTCCTACGCCAGCCGGGCCGGCAACTTCGTTCCTGGCACGGGCAATGGTGTCGTCGATCTTGCAGGTGTACCGGTGGCGGTAGCGACCTGCTACGAAGTCGCGTTCGACGATCTGGTGACCGACTCGGTGCGCGCCGGCGCGCAACTGATCGCCGTGCCGACCAACAACGCGACGTTTGGGCGCACCGAGATGACCTACCAGCAACTCGCGATGTCGCGGGTGCGGGCAGTCGAGCACGGTAGGGCGGTAGTCATCGCAGCAACCAGTGGGGTGAGCGCGATCATCGAGCCTGATGGGGCCGTTGCACAACGCACAGCGCTGTTCACCCCCGATGTCCTCATCGCGCGGGTGCCGCTGAGGACAACGACGACTCTGGCTACGCGGATCGGAGCAGCAGGAGAAGGGATCTGTGCTGCCGCGGTCCTGGCGGCACTGGTTGTACGCACGTGGAGATCACGCCAACGCACCTGACGCGGCGTGATGTGCCTCAGTGGCGTTCGCGATGAGGCGTTGGTGAGCTACTCGGTGTGTCATCGGCGTCATCCGACGGGCTCGAACAGCAGCTGCACCCTGGTTCTGTTGTGGCAGCACAACTCGTGCTGGTCGCCGCGCCGCGTAATCGTGGAGCCGGCAGCAGGGGTGCCTCGGGCACCGGCCGTGGCTGATCGGTGGTGGTGGCTGATACCGGGGCGCAGCAGGCGTCGCCTGTGTCGTGGTAGGCCGCCACCGAGATGTTGAGCTTGCCGGGGGTTACCCGGTGCACGGCGCCGGTGCCCGGCAGTGCTTTCGTCCGGGCGGCGCGAATCGCGTTGGCGATCACCAGCACTTCTGCGAGTTCGTGGACGAAGACCACTGTGGCCAGGCCGAGGACGCCCGTGGCGGCCAGCGGAATCAGAACACCGATGATGGCCAGAGAGAATCCTATGTTCTGCACCATGATTCGGCGTGCGCGCCGAGCGTGGGACAGCACTTGTGGGAGATGGCGGAGATCTTCGCCCATCAACGCCACATCGGCGGTTTCGATGGCGACGTCGGTACCCATCGCTCCCATCGCGATTCCGACATCGGCGGTGGCCAACGCTGGGGCGTCGTTGACGCCGTCGCCGACCATGGCGATCGCCCGCCCGCGCGCCAGTGTGGGCAGCAAGTCGGCTTTGTCTTCGGGAAGCAGTTCGGAATGGACGGTGCTGATTCCGGCCGCCGTGGCCAAGGCGTGTGCGGTGCGGTCGTTGTCCCCGGTCAGCATGACCGAGTTGACACCCAGCGCCGTCAGCTGAGCGACCGTTTCAGCGGCCTCGGGGCGAAGCTCATCGCGGACGGCGATGGCGGCGACGACGGTGCCATCGCGTTCGATCAGCACGACGGTGGCACCGTCGCTCTGCAACCGGGTGACATCGCCGGCGAGCGCGCCAGGATCGAGCCACCCGGGTTTGCCCAGGCGCAGGTGCTGTCCGCGTATCTGGCCGGTGAGTCCGTGACCGGCGATCGCGGTGACGTCCTCGGCAGGTGAGCCCAGAGCAGGTGCGGCCGCAAGAATCGCGCTCGCCAGCGGGTGCTCGCTGCGTGCCTCGAGCGCGGCGGCATAGGATAACGCGTCCTCGCGGGTGATTTCGGGGGTGCTCACCACGGCGATGACCTCCGGAGTGCCGCGGGTCAAGGTGCCGGTTTTGTCCAGTGCGACGACGCGGACCCGTCCCAACTCCTCTAGTGCAGCACCGCCTTTGACCAATGCGCCCTGGCGGCTGGCGGCGCCGATCGCGGCGACCACCGTCAGCGGCACCGCGATCGCCAACGCACACGGGGACGCGGCAACGAGGACTACCAGGCCGCGTTCGAGCCACAGCAGGGGATCACCGAGCAGCGCACCGATACCTGCCACGAGCGCCGCGAGCACCATGATGGCCGGGACCAGGGGGCGGGCGATGCGGTCGGCGAGACGTTGGCCGGCGCCTTTGCGTTCCTGCGCTTGCTCGACGATGTGAACGATGCGGGCCAGGGAACTATCCGCGGCGCGGGCGGTCACGCGGACTTCGATCGCACCGCCACCGTTAATCGCGCCGGCGTAGAGCAAGTCGCCCGGACCCGCCTCCACCGGAACAGATTCGCCGGTGATCGCCGACAGGTCCACGCTGGTAGTGCCCGCGGTGATCGTCCCGTCGGTCGACGCGCGCTCACCGGGACGCACCACCAGCACATCGCCGATGATCAACTCATCAGGGGACACGGTGATCTCGCGACCCTCACGAATCACCGAAGCAGTGGGCGGAACGAGCGCGAGCAGTGCCCGCAGCCCGCGCCGGGTCTTGGTGACCGCGTAATGCTCGAGTCCTTCAGCGACCGAGAACAAGATTCCGAGTAGCGCAGCCTCGGGTATTTGGCCCAGCGCCACAGCCCCGATCGCGGCGATCGTCATCAGCGTTCCGACACCGATGCGCCCGTGGCGCAGCGACATCAGCGTCGACGGCACGAACGTTGAGGCAGCTACAACTGCCGCGACCAGTTCCACGACGATGCCCGCGGTCTCTGATAGAGAGTCTCCGATGATCCAGCCGAGCGCGAGGAACACTGCTGCGGCGGCGGCGAAACGCAGCTCGCGCACCTGCCACAACCGAACCGGGCCCTGATCGACCTCGGCGTCGAGGTCGGCGGGATCTGATGGCCCGCAGCATGCGTCAGCCATGAGCTCGCCCCTGCACTGTGGCCGCCGACGGTGTCGTCGTGGCTGCGGTGGAGAGTCCTGCAATCGCGAGAACCGCTGTCACGAGAGCGTGGCCGGAGGGGGTCAACGCATACATCACTAACCGTCCGTGCCGGCGCCCGGTCACCAGGCCGGCGCCCTTGAGTAGGCGCAGATGGTGCGAGACAAGGTTCTGCGCCAGGCCTACCACCCACGCGAGGTCGCAGACGCATAATTCCTCGCCCGACAGCAACGCCGTTGCCACTCGCAGCCGGGTGGGATCACCGAGTGCGCGAGCTCCGGCGGCGGCACGGTCGACCGCGGTCACCTCGGGTAGCGCAGTCCGGATTGTTTCTGCGTGCGGTAGATCGAGGCACAGCAGGTCGCATGTGTCCACCGACTCCTGAGTCATATCAACATCCTTACGTTTATTGATATGGCTTACTATAGGCGTGCCGGCGCGAATACCTCAACACCCATCGATATGGCGAGTGGCGTCGACAAGCTCCAGCCAGGCGGGGGGCGCCTAGGTGTCGGTGTTGCCCTTCTTCCACTGTGACCACGGGATGTTCCAGTCGCCGAGTCCATCGACTCCCGACAGTGTGTCGGCGTTGGTGTTCTTGACCGTGACGGGGTCACCGCGCAGGGTGTTCTTGACGAGCCATTCCGCGTCTGCGGGACTCAGGTTTGGGCAACCGTTGCTGACGTTGCTGTTGCCTTGGGCCGACATCGACCACGGTGCGCCGTGCATGTAGATGCCGCTGTAGGACATTTGCACCGCCCATTGAACGGGTGTGCGGTATCCCGCTGCGGACTCGACAGGCACTCCGTAGGTGGACGAGTCCATGATGATGTGCTCGACGCGATCTCCGATCATGTAGATGCCGCGGGGCGTCGGAGTGCTGTCTTTGCCGAACGAGGTCGGCATCGTGCGGATGACCTTGCCGTCTCGTTTGACGACGATTGTTTTGGTGTTGTCGTCGGCGACGATTTCCTGAGCTCTGCCAATGGTGAAGTCGTAGGACAAGTTCTCGTCGCCGTAGAGCCCGTCGCCGAGGTCGACTCCGTAAATGTTGACGGCGACACTGACTTTGGTGCCCGGTGTCCAGAAGCGTTCGGGCCTCCACCGGACCTCGGAGTCGCTGATCCAATAGAACGCACCCTGCATCTGGGGGTCAGACGACACGGTGATCGCCGCCTGTGCCTTCTTTCGGTCGGGGATGGGATCGGCGAACCGCACGCCGATCGTGTGGGCGATCCCGACGGTTTTCTCGCCGAGGATGGCCGCGCTGGTCAACGATTCCGGTGAGGTCGTGGTGAAACGCTGCGAGACGACCGATCGACCGCCCACGCCCACGGCCTCGGCTTGAACCACGTATCGCTTCGAATACCCCAGGGGCTGGGTGCTTGTCCACGTTGAGCCGTCCTCGCTCAGGGAGCCCGCCAAGGGACGGCCGCTGGCTGTGGGAATACGGACGTTAGTCAACGCGCCGCGACTGGCCGTGACAACAATAGGAAGCCCAGGTTCGACGACCGCGTTGGGCGCAAGTCGCCCGCCACCTTCAGTGGCCACAGCGATGGAAGGTTGTGTGATGTCGGCGAAGCTGTCAACGGCCCGAATCTCGTTGCTGAAGGCGGCACCTCCGGTCGAGCTGCACGAGGTCAACACCATCACCACCGCCGTCAGCGTTGCGAGCATCAGCAGTCGCGGGATACCGGCCCGGACCGACCCGCGGCATTCACGAGAGTCCGAGCACTGCGGCCGCCCACCGTGAGTCGATCGGCGATCACGTGGCTCTTCGGTAGCTCGAGTCCCTCTTACGCGGCCCATCGATTGTCGAACCCTCCCACTCGGCGCTGGACTAGGTTTACTAACCACGATAGTAGTTGAAGGCTGTGCGCTCCTCTAACCACTGCACCGCGTGAGAGAAGGTTCGAAACGTCGTCGTGGTGGGCGACCGCCGAGACACCACGTCGACCTCACTATTGCCGTGTGGCGACACCCAACAGGTAGTCCCCGCCGATGCGTGTTCGCCACCGCTCGCCGACCTCGAGACCGTGGTGGGACAACTCGTGCAGGAATTCACCGGCGGTGAACCGATCCTCGCTCGGATGGTCAAACAGCACTTGGTAGGTCGGCCGAGCAAGGGCGGTCGCGGTGACCTCGTCAAAGAAGAACCGCCCACCCGGTTTGAGTACGCGGGCCACCTCGTCCAAGGCTTCCCGCCAGTTCGGGATGTGGTGAATGATCGCGAAGTCGAAGACTGCGTCATAAGTACCGTTCTGCCCGCCGCCAACGTCGTGCAATGCTGAACGCAGGTCCGTTGCGCTACCTCGGGCGAGGTGTGCCCTGCCGGTGTGGCGGCGCAGGCGGTGGCGAGCGCGAGTAATCATCGCCGGATCGAGGTCTACCGCGTCGACGCGCGCGGCGCCGAACTCGTCGAGGATCAGCCGGGTGCCGTACCCCGACCCGCACCCCAGCTCGGCAACGTGCGCCCCCGGGGTCCGTCCGCCCAACGCGGTCAATACACGCGCCTCGTAGCGCTGCAGCCACCGCCGGGGCGGCGAGTTCACCAGAACAGTCTCCACGCGGTTCATCAACATTGGTGACCACCCTCCCACATTCATCGGCAGCGACCGCTTATTATCGTCTGGTGACGATCAATAGCATGGATGGGTGTCGAACGTCGAGAGCCGGAACGAATGTGGACGCGGCGGTGGCGTTGTTTCACAGCCTGTCCGATAGCACCCGTTTGTCGATTGTGCGTCGTCTTGCCGGCGGGGAGGTCAGGGTCGCCGACCTGGTAGGGGAGTTGGGTTTGGCGCAGTCGACAGTGTCGGCGCATGTGGCATGTCTGCGCGACTGCGGGCTAGTTGAGGGACGCCCACAAGGTAGGCAGGTGTTCTACCGCCTCACTCGGCCCGAGTTGATGGATCTGCTGGCCTCGGCGGAGACCCTGCTGGCGGCCACTGGTAGCGCGGTAGCGCTGTGCCCGAACTATGCCGGCGACGCCGCCGCAGCGTCAGCGAGTCCTACCCCGGCTGGAGCCTTTACGTGACCGACGCGACGCCGGCAGTGACGAAAACACTCCACCCCCGAGGCGTTCTCATGGCCCTGGTTGTCGTGGTGACCTCCGTCGGGCTGGCAGTCAACTCCTTCGTTGTCAGCCGACTCACCGAGGGCAGTGCGGCCGATCTGGGAGTGCTCCAATTGCGGTTAGCGTTCAACCCCGGTATTGCATTCAGCCTCGGTGATCGGCTGCCCAGCTGGGCCATACTCGCCGTGGCCGGGTTCATCACCCTCGCACTGGCCGGCTACGCAGTGCACGTCGCACCCGACGCGGGGGTCGCCGGCCGGATCGGATTTGCCGCGGTCCTCGGCGGCGCACTCACCAACCTGATCGACCGCGCCGCCGACGGCGTCGTCACCGACTACTTCCATACCGGCTGGTTCCCCACGTTCAACCTCGCGGACACATTCATCACCATCGGCGTCGTCCTGATCGTGCTAGATGTGTTGCGGCAAGATTGGTCAGCTCCGCGCGACACCTAGGGGATCGAACCGTCGCGCGGACTCGCTTAACCGGTGACTGTCAGGTAGATCAAGGCGACGTTGAGCACGATGATGACCGCTGCAGTCAGCCAGGCCAGCGACGTGGTGAGTCGATTGTTCACATCCTCGCCCATCAGCATCCTGTCGCTGGTGAAACGCACTAACGGAACCAGTGCGAAGGGGATGCCGAAGGACAGAACGACCTGCGAGACAATCAGAGCTCGGCTGGGATCAATTCCGATGGCCAACACTGTGATGGCAGGTACCAGGGTGATCAGGCGTCGGAGTATGAGCGGAATCCTGCGCTGCAACAGCCCGTCCATGATCATCGCGCCGGCGTACGCCCCGACCGAGGTTGATGCCAGCCCCGAGGCAAGAAGCCCCAGCGCGAACAGCAACGCCACCACTTGCCCCAAGGTGTCGGCGACCGCCGCATGCGCTCCGTCGATCGAATCGACCCCTTCACGGCCACGCAAAGTGGTTGCTGCCACCAGCAGCATGGACAGGTTGACCGCGCCCGCCAGCAGCATCGCCAGACCGACATCAATCTTCGTCACACGCAACAGCCGCGACCGGATCGGCCCCTCCGGTTGATGGCCGTGTCGATCCCGCACCAAACCTGAATGCAGATACACCGCGTGAGGCATCACCGTCGCACCCAACATGGCGGCCGCGATCAGCACGCTTTCCGTGCCATCGAACCGCGGCAAGAGGCCCCCCATGACAGCCCCGGGGGGAGGTGGTGCCACCACGGCGCTTGTCAGAAAACCGATGGCAATGACAGCCAGCAAGCCAATGATCACCCGCTCGAACGGTTGCTGCCCTCTGCGGTCTTGGACAAGAAGTAAGACCATCGACACCGAACCTGTGATGACGCCACCGATGAGCAACGGCAGGTCGAAGAGCAGATTCAGCGCGATAGCTCCGCCCACCACTTCGGCGAGATCGGTTGCCATAGCGACAATCTCAGCCTGCACCCAGTAGGAGAGCCTGGCGGTCCGCGACGCGCGCAGACGCACCGTCTCAGGCAATGACCTGCCCGTGACCACCCCCAGCTTGGCAGAAAGGAACTGCACCAACCCTGCCATCACGTTCGCAACCACGATCACCCACACGAGGAGGTAGCCGAACTGGGCGCCAGCGCTGATATTGGACGCGACATTGCCGGGATCAACATAGGCGATGGCTGCGACGAAGGCCGGACCGAGCAGTAGGGACCCAGACCGAGCTCGCGCGAACCGCGGACGAGCCGAAGCCATGACCTCTCGCATTGCCGCCCCTCAATCACAAAGTTCGGTCTACCGAATAAAACTATTCGATACACCGTAGTTGATGGGGCGGCACATGACGAGGCTTCGTGAGCTTGGTTGGTGGGGTGACGTCTTCGACGGCCTGCAAGTACGAGTGCGCCGCAGCGGGGCGCATCCCTGCTTGTCATCTGCGTGTCGAAATACTACGCTACGTAGTATTTTGATGTGGGCAGGAAGAGCAGGTGGGACCCGGATGGCGATGCGGGCGAGGAAGTCCCGGCGGCCGATGATGCTGGGAGTCGACTGGCAGACAGCTCAGGATCACGTCGCCGACCGCGCACTCTGTTCTCTCGCGAGGGATGACGACTTCCCGGGTGCGGCGTTACCCATACGACGACGATGATGCACACCGGCACCATCGAAGCGCCGACGCCGCGACGAGTACACCCGGCGCTTGGCCCCCTGCGCAGATTGTGGCGCTCGCTGACGTCGATGAAAACAGCACTCGTGCTGCTGTTCCTGTTGGCTGCGGCCGCCATCCCGGGCGCTCTGCTGCCGCAGCGCCCACTCAACGAGCAGAAGACTGCCCAGTACATTGCCGACCGCGGCGCCCTCGGCACTTGGATGGACAGACTGCAGCTCTTCGACGTCTTCGCCAGCTCGTGGTTCACCGCGATCTACGTCCTGCTGTTCGTGTCGCTTGTGGGATGCCTCACTCCCCGGATCCTCGAGCATCTGCGAGCGGTCCGAGCCCGTCCAGTTCCCGCGCCGCGCAACCTCACCCGCCTGCCGCGGCACCTCGAGGACACCGTAGAAGGAACACCCGAAGAGGTTGCTACCCTCATCAACGCCAACCTCCGGGGCTGGCGCCGAGCCACCACCACACGACCAGCGAATGCGCACCGACCCACCGCAGCCGTAGAGATCTCCGCAGAAAAGGGTTACCTTCGCGAGTGGGGCAACCTCGTGTTCCACTTCGCCCTACTCGCCTTGCTGATATCGATCGCGGCCGACAAACTCTACGGCTACGAAGGCACCCGCAGTCTCGTCGCCGATGGCACACAAGGGTTGTGCAACACCTCGACCGCGGTTTATGACTCATTCCGTGCAGGCAGCCTCGTCGATGGCACCGATCTCTCACCATTCTGTGTCCGCGTCGAGGGCTTCGATGCCCGGTTCCTGCCGAGCGGTCAGCCCGACATGTACGAAGCCGACGTCACCTACACCGGGGACGTGCGACAGTCCGATCCCGATACGTGGAGCACTGCACGCGTCCGAGTGAACGAACCGCTGCGAGTAGCTGGCGACCGCGTCTATGTCCTCGGCAACGGCTTCGCACCGACGTTCACTGTGACGTTCCCCAACGGTGAGCAACGCACTCAGACAGTACTTTTCATTCCCGACAACTTGCAGACGATGCTGTCCTCCGGCGCGGCCCGTTTCGATACCCCAGCCGGCCTCTACCCCGACCCAGACGAACGTCGCAATCGACAGATCGCGATCGAGGGCCTATTCGCGCCCACCGCAGCATTCCAAGGAACCCTGCTCACCTCATCGTTTCCCGTGCCGAATGATCCGTATGTGGCGATCAGGATCTACCAAGGCGACACCGGACTGGATACCGGTCGCCCGCAGAATGCGTACTCCTTGAACCGAGCGCTCATCGAGCAGGGTCGGCTCCAGCAGCGGGCACAGGTCAATCTCAGCCCGGGACAGACTCACACCATCGCCGATGGCACCGTGGTGCGCTTTGATGGGTATGAACGCTTCGTGTCCATGCAGGTATCACACGGGCCGGCACAGAACTGGGTTCTGTTGTCGGCGACCGTGATGCTGGCTGGGTTACTTGTGTCTCTACTTGTCCGGCGTCGCCGAATCTGGGTGCGGCTAGTGCCCGTCGAAGTCGACGGCCAACGACGCACCGCAGTAACAATCGCGGGACTGGCCCGCACCGATCAGGCCGGGTGGGGCGAGGACTTCGACCAGCAGGCGCGGCGATGGCTGACCCAGCCAGGGCCGACAAACCGCCGACCACGGCGCGCACATCAGCCATGAACTTTCACATCCGTACAGATCTCATCTCATGAACCGCCCCCGCTGCAGGACGCGGCACCGAGCCAACTGTCGCGTCACAATCCATCCCGATCGCATTCACCCCACACGGAGCCACATCGACCATGCGCACAAACACTTCTCACAGCGCCACCACCACGCCAGCCTCTTCAGCCAGATCCCTGGTCGCCATCACGCTGCTGTACAACGTCGCGCGCCTAGCACTCGCTGCTGCGCTAACTGGACTAGTTCTGTTGGTCGCCTACCTAATTGACGTGGACGTCCCGTTTTTCGTAGCCGTCGTGCTCGCCGTGATTCTCAGTAGTCCAGTCTCGATGATCGTCCTCAAACCCCTACGAACTCGTATCAATCACCGGGCCGAAGCAATGGACTCCCGCCGAGCAACCAAGAAGGGACTCGCCAGACCGGACGCGCCATAGGTTGATATCAGACCAGCAAACATGGTCAGCAGGCCGCCTGTCCGACAGGTGCCGGAACATGCAGTGCAGTCTGCCGGATCGGTGAAACCAACGCAGTTCACCCTCAATGACCACAACCACCCGCACACCGATCCTCTCAAACGATCGGGGTAGGCGCCCATCTGTGTGGCCGTCGAACCGATCACTGCGCCCGCGGATTTGGCCCGACCTAGTCCCGCCTCGAAGCTCGCGACACCTGAGCGGGACCACTCGTCGTCACACCTCCCGCGCCGATGAGGCGGGTCATCCGACGACGTAGACTCCCCGGGTTCTCAGCCACTGTGCAGGATCGAGTTTGGGTCCATCTTGCTGCCAGACCTCGTAGTGCAGGTGTGGGCCGGTGGAGTAGCCGCGGTTTCCTACCGTTGCGATCTGCTCGCCGGCCAGGACTCGCTGTCCGACGCTCACCAGTGTCTCGTTGATGTGCCCGTACACGCCGATCGTGCCGTCGTCTTGCAGCACTCGTATCCATAGACCGAAGCCATCAGCCGGACCGGATTCGATGATCTGCCCGTCGCTGGTCGAGACCACCGGTGTGCCAATCGTGTTGGCGATGTCGAGGCCATAGTGCGTGGTACTCCATCGAGCTCCGTAACTCGAGGTCACGGTGCCGTAGGTCGGTGCCGCCGACCGCGGCCGTTGCGGCACCGGGGGTTCAGGCGGCCGCGCGCGATCTGGCTGTGTCAGTTCTCGCATAGCCGAGGTCAGCTCATCGCGTGACGATGCACGTGCCGACGTGCGGCTTCGCTGTTCGTCCACCGATCCGACGGTTACAGAGCGTGGGGCTGCTGCGGGCTGGACGTCGACGGGCACGCCAGCCTGAGTCAGGGGAGTGACCGTCAGGTCGTGTCGATCGGCGACCGCAGTGGCCGCAGTCCCGCCGGCAGCGCATAGAACCACCGCGGCCATGAGTGATCCACCCAACCCGGCCGCAGCCGCCGACCGAGTTGAGGTGCCCGAGACCTCCTCGCCCTCGAGCACCTCGAGAAAGCCTGACTGAGCTTGCTCGCTGGACTGAGGTTCAACGACCCACAACGCCCGCTCCCACGGTGCGGTAGGCGCTGCCGATGGATGCCTGCCGAGGTCGAGCGGGCGCTGTGAGCGAGGCGGCCCGAAAGCTCGATGGCCAGGCCCGGCTTGGCGGGGCAAGGCAGTACGCGAGCGCGCAGTGTGTGGACGGCCACTGCGAGGTGGGTATGACAGCGACGCCCCGGGCGCCGTCGTCGATCGAGCATGCGGCGAGTAGGAGGGCACCGGGGCGCCCGAGAAGATGGGCCGCGTGAACCCAGCCGACACCTCGGGTTGGACAGGCATTCGGTGTCGCCCGGCCGCATGCACGACGTGTGAATGCTGGGGCCCCGCGAGTCCAGGGGTGAGGCTCGCCGATGCGCCGCGCCGGAACGCAGAGATACCAGCGGAGGGCGGGCTGGGATCAGCTTTGCGATGCCGTGCCAAGAGGAGTCCTTCAGTCCAAGCGTCAGTCCGGATGAAAACAGTTCGATATCGAACGAGCCACAGACAGGTTACTACTATCCAGGTTAGTTTCTCCCCGCTGGCCCCAAAATCGATTCTTCGAGCTCTGCGCAGCTCCGACGGTGCGCTTGGTTGACCAGCGGGTACATTGTGGCCGACTACGCGTCGGCGTCAATGCGTGCGCAAGTTCTCGCCTGGGCAACTGCGTCGATAACGAAGCGTCCGGCTCGTAACGGTCACCATAGATCGAACCGACTGGTGGCTTGGCTGACAGCCCCTGTCGCCGACAGCCTGCACTCGACGATCACCCGCCAGAGAGCGCGACAGCGGTCCTGGCATGATCGGCCGCATGCGTGGACTGCTACGAGCGCTCGGGTGGGGTGCGGTCCTCGCCGCTGCTGCCGGGATTGCTGCCCACTATTCTGGCCTGGTCAGCAATCTCGTGTCCCGGGTGGCGGCGTTCACGCCGGTGCTGATCATCGTCGGCGTCGTCGGTCTGCTGCTGTTGCTCGCTGCGCGCGCCTGGCTCTCCGCGGCGGGAGCTGTGCTCGTCATCGCCGTGGGCGTGACGGCGCAGGCCCCGCTGTATCGGGGGGCGGACGAACAAGTCTCGGACTCGGACCTGACCGTGATGCAGGCCAATATCTATCTCGGGCAGGCTGATCCGGACG
The DNA here is from genome assembly GCF_018132775.1 of Gordonia sp. SCSIO 19800. Taxonomy (NCBI): domain Bacteria; kingdom Bacillati; phylum Actinomycetota; class Actinomycetes; order Mycobacteriales; family Gordoniaceae; genus Gordonia; species Gordonia sp. SCSIO 19800. Next base: position 30,899 of record NZ_JAGRQM010000037.1, read on the forward strand.
CGCTAGTGTCGCGGGTGCGCGACTCAGGCGTTGACGTCGTGACGGTGGTCGAGCTGACGTCTGAGGCGGTGGGAGCCCTCGAGCGCGCCGGGTTGCGGCAAGCCTTGCCGTTTGCGTTTCTTCGTCCCCGAGACGGTGGAGGTGGAGCTGGCATCTATGCGCGGGCCCCGCTGACCGACGGGCAACTCTTGCGTGGGTTCGAACTGTCGAATCTTCGTGCGCGACTGTTGCTTCCGAACCGATCGCCAATTTCGATCTATGCACTGCACCCGTTGCCGCCGTATCCCGAACCGTCGTGGCGCTGGGATGCCGAGCTCCGCGAGTTGCACTCGATCCTCTTCGCCGACACAGATCCACTGATCATCGGCGCCGATGCGAACTCGACCTACGATCACCGCTCCTTCCGGCAGCTACTGTCGGGACCGCCGGATTCGCCCCAGCTGACCGACGCCGCCGAGCATCTCGGATCGGGCGTCGTCGCGACCTATCCTGCCGGCCGGCCCTACCCGTCGCTGCTTGCGCTCGACCGGGTGCTGACACGCAATGGCCCGACACCGACATCGTTCCAGCGGATCGATCTGCCGGGCTCCGATCATCACGGGGTGCTCGCGAGCATCCGGCTCAGCGAAGGATGACGTCCCCGAGTAATCTCGAACCATCGGAACACCTCGGTTCGTGACCGACAGCCTTATGTCAACTCGATCGAGCCTGGCAAGCTATCTCCCCCAACGCTTTCCATATGCCGCCACTGGCTACTTCATGATTCAGCCGGGTGGCGCCGGTGAGGGTGGAGGGGGGTTGCGGTCGCCGGGTTGGGGTATCGGGAAGGTCATCGACGGGCTCGGTGGGTCCGGTGGTGCGAGCCGGCTTTGGGGGTTGGCGCGCACCGCGGCCTCAGCCTCGGCCAGGGGCGCGGAGGCTCTGCCGCGGGCTTGCTGTTCGGTCACCGGTTTGCGGCCGTCAACCGGGATGAGGGTGTACCACTCCTCGGACTCGAGGTAGCGGGTGGCGAACAGGTACCACTGGCCGACCTTGAGTGGTGTGTCGCCGTTGACGGAAATGTAGACACCGTCTTTGACTCCGCCTTGCTGGTTGACTACCACGCTCTCGAAGACTTCGCCCTTGATCGCTGTTTTGGTGAGCACGCTGTACTGAGTTTCGGGGAGCGGCCCGAGTGCCTTGGCGCCAGCAGCTGATTCGACACGGCCGCTGAAGACGTGTGTGGAGATCGCCATCAGATTACGCAAGTCAGAGGTGTCGGTAATCGAGTCCGCATGGGCGGTCGAGGTGGCCGTGGCCGATTCGAGGGGCGGGATGCCCTCATTGACGGTTTGTTCGCCGCACGCGGCCAAGGTGGCAGCGGCGAGGATGCCGGCGATGCCGAGTGTGAGGGCCGCCGGTCGTGCTGCTCGGTGGTGGGTCATCAGAATCCCCACTTGTTGTGGTATAGGTCGCGGGTGAGGCCGGTGGGTGTGTAGGACGTTTCGCGGGCCCCGTCATTATCTGCTATCAGGTCGTTGGAGCAGGTGGAACAGCCCCAGTGCGTGCCCGACCTCAGTCCAAGTTATGTCACTTTCTAGTAAAAGTGCCTGTCCCCCAGCTGTTTTAATGTGCCGATAATGTACGTTATG
>NZ_JAGRQM010000038.1:0-25631 GCF_018132775.1 Gordonia sp. SCSIO 19800
ATCATGGCCTGGAACTTCTCGCCGACGATCTGGGTGAGGTCGGCCCGGATTTCGACGCGGCCGTCGTCGGTGGTGTGCGCGTTGACCGCGTTCAGCGATGGGTCGTCGGCGGCCGGTACGCTGGTGTCGGAGGTGTCCGCCAGAGTGTTGACGATGGCTCGGGCATGCTTGAGTACTTGCGTCGGCGTCGCACCGGACAGTGCTTGGGCGATGAGTTCGAGCTCATACCGTGAGCGCTTGTCGTCGGAAAGCGCCTCACCACAACGCTTGTCGATCTGGTGCATGCCTCGGACGATGGCGTCGACGATCTCGCTGGACAGCCGCCCGTCGGCCGCGTGACGCGCCAAAGCGGGCAGGTTGGGCAGGGCGTCGACACTGCGCATGGTGCGAAGAGCGGCGGCAGGTGCGTGGCCTGACTCGATCAGCAGTTTCTTGGTGGTGCTGCCCGATTTCTGGGCGACACGGAGGTCGTCGAGTTGCGCTGTGTGGGTGACGATCTGGTGGTCGACGGTGTTGCGGATCAAGCGCAGTGTCTCGAGGGCGTCGAATGTTGCTCTGCTGGTTGGGTCGTCGGCGGGTGGGGTGGTTTCGATGAGCTGATCGAGGAGGGTGGCGAGCTCGGGCATGACTCCAAGGTACCGGAACATTCGTTCTATTTCGAGGGAATTCCACAGGCCGAGAACCACGAATTCATCGACTGTGCAGCATATTTCGTCGTCTGTGCGTCGATTCGCGTTGGGTGGGCGTGGATTGTTGACAAGGTGTACTCCAGTCACACTCGTCCCGCATTTCGGTTCACGTTCGATCGGCCTGATTGCGAGCGGTTTTGAGTTCGGCCTGGGGTGTAGACCCCTTCGAGGCTCGTCGCTTGCGCTCGTCGCGCCTCGGGGGACGGAGGGGGTCGGTGCTTGCGCTTCTCCCGTCTCGGGGAGCGGGGGAGGGTTCGTTTCTTGCACCTCAGTAAGTACGGCCTGGCGGCCGTTGTGGACTACGAAAAACACTCGTGAGCGTCCAGACTTCTGCTTGCTGAGGTGCGAGCGAAGCGAGCCACGAAGGGCTCGCAAGGTGCCTCATCAGGGCCCTTCGTGGCTCGTCGACCTCGACGCGCTCCTTCGTCGCTTGCTCGGCCCGGCGGCTTGCGCTCCTCGCACCTCAGGGACCAGGGGTTTGCGGTTCTTTCGGATCAGGAAGCATGCGTACGCTTCCCGCACCTCGGACGCGCAGGCGTCTTGTCGTGCACCTCGGTCGCAAGGGTTTGTCGCTTAGGGCGGCTGGATGTGTGTGAGATGCTCACCGATCGGGGGTGTGAAGAGATGACGAACAGCAACACAGCGCGGTCGGGTGGCGATGACGCCGGTGACGAGACACCGTTGAGACTCTTCGGTTTCGAGTACGACGGGGCCGGCTACCGCGCGGAGGTCCTCGACTACTCCGGATGTGATGTGACGACGGTGATCTCGGACGCCGATTACTTCTTCACCGATCAGGGCAAGTTGTGGTCGCTCGCTGTCGTCGTCGACGATCGAGCCGACCATGAGCGATTGGTGTGGCTGTCGGGGTACGACTATCGGGAGCCCGCTCGAACACGGGTCGAGCGGGCAGGGCGAGCCGAGATGCAACTGCGATATCTTGCCTCCCGCTCCGCAGAGTCACGACCGGTGGTGCTTCCCGACGGCCTGCGGCTCATCCGCATGTTTCCCGAGTGGGGCGCCGGACCACTCTGGGAGAACTTCACCGAGAACTACCCCGCCGACCCATTGCGCCTGGGCCTCGACCCCGAGCTGGCAGCGGAGCTCACCGAGTGGAACGACGTGTGGAACGCGCGTCCACACGACGCCGACCTCGACGACGAACCCGGATGGACAGCCGCCGGAGTCGCGCTACACGCTCGCGTCCAGTCCGCGCTGGCCGGCGTCGCCGAGGTGACCGCGCAGTTCGTGTTCTAGGCAACGCCCACGCGGACGCGACCAGAGAAACCCCACGCCACAAGCACATCGCGCCGGATCCGTATGCATCCGGCGGGAGTTTTCCTCTCGGAGAAGAAAACTCTGGTCGCCGGGGTTCGCGATGTCTAGACATGCACGGTGACCTTGTTTGTGGACATCACCCCGGACGAAGCGGGTGGTGGGGCGGAGCGCACGTCGCCCGGCGGTTCGTCTCGCGCGCGATCGCTGTTGACCCGGGTGGGACTCCCGTTGCTCTCGGTGGTGCTGTTCGCCGCCGTGTGGCAGGTCGTCGCCGTCAGCGGGATCTGGAGTGAGACCTTCGTGCCGCGCCTGGGCACCGTGTGGCAGGCCTTCGTCAACATGTCCACGACGCACGACGGAGTCCGCGGCTATGCCGACTATTACTGGTGGGAACACCTGTACATGACGCTGCGCCGGGTCTTCGCAGGTGTGGCGATCGGCGTGATCCTCGGCGTGCTGCTCGGTCTGGCGATGGGAACGGTGGGGTGGTTCCGACGCCTGCTGGAACCGTGGCTCACGTTCCTGCGCGCTCTACCGCCGCTGGCGTACTTCTTCCTGTTGGTCATCTGGCTCGGCATCGACGAGGCGCCGAAGATCACGCTGCTGGCATTGGCCGCGCTACCGCCCGCGGCGGTGGCGACCACCGCCGCCGTCAGTGCCGCGCCGGTGAGTCTCATCGAGGCGGCGCGCGCGCTCGGGGCCTCGCGATCCGAGGTGATCCGCGATGTCGTCGTACCCTCGGCGCTGCCCGAGACCTTCACCGGCGTGCGGCTTTCGGTCGGCATCGCGTATTCCTCCGTGGTCGCTGCCGAGCTCTTCAACGGCATTCCCGGAATCGGTGGCGTGGTCAAGGACGCCAGCAACTACAACAACACCCCCGTCGTCCTGGTCGGCATCATCGCCATCGGTCTGTCCGGACTGATCATCGACGGGCTCCTACGAACAATCGAGCACCGAGTGGTGCCGTGGCGAGGAAAGGCCTGAAAGACATGACAATCACACGCAAGAGGGCCGGTTCGTACCGGCTGCGCCGGTCGCGCTTCGGTGCGGTGCTCGGGATGATCGCCGCAGTGGCGCTGGTGCTCGCCGGTTGCTCGGTCGACAACTCCGGGGACGACAGCAAGCCGACGATCCGGCTCGCCTACCAGTCGTTCCCGAGCGGCGACCTGATCGTCAAGAACAACGGGTGGCTCGAAGAAGCGCTGCCGGACTACAACATCAAGTGGACCAAGTTCGACTCCGGTGCCGACATCAACACCGCGTTCGTCGCCAAAGAGGTCGACTTCGCCGCCATCGGCTCCAGCCCCGTGGCCCGTGGACTGTCCGCGCCGCTGAACATCCCGTACCAGGTGGCTTTCGTGCTCGACGTCGCCGGCGACAACGAGGCCCTTGTCGCGCGCAACGGAACCGGCATCGAGACCGTCGCCGATCTCAAGGGCAAGCGGGTGGCGACAGCGTTCGCCTCGACCGTCCACTACAGCCTGCTGGCCGCGCTGAACCAGGCCGGCGTGAACCCGAAGGACGTGAACCTGATCGATCTGCAGCCGCAGGCCTCGCTGGCGGCCTGGCAGCGCGGCGACGTCGACGCGGTCTACACCTGGCTGCCCACGCTCGACGAATTGCGCCAGGACGGAACGACTCTCATCGCCAGCCGGCAGTTGGCCACCGCGGGCAAGCCCACGCTCGACCTCGGTGTGGTCTCCAGTGAATTCGCGACGGCGAACCCGGAGGTCGTGAACACCTGGCGGCAGGTCCAGGCCCGCGCGCTCACCCTCATCAAGGACGACCCGCAGGCCGCTGCCGACGCCGTCGCCGCACAGCTGGGCACGACCCCGGAGGATGCGGCCAACCAGTTGAAGCAGGGCACCTTCCTCACCGTCGCGGAGCTGACCAGTCCGACGTGGCTCGGTACCCAGGGCAACCCGGGCAATCTCTCCGAGAACCTACACAGCGCGGCGGTGTTCCTCGCCGAGCAGCAGCAGATCCCGGCCGCACCGCCGATCGAGACCTTCCGCGAGGCCATCTACACAGAGGGATTGCCGGGTGTCCTCGAACAGCAGTAGTCCGCCGGACCGACCCGAGGGGCGACGCGGCTCGATCCGTCTGCACAACGTGTCCCAGAGGTACGGGACAGGTGCGGACGCCGTGACCGCGGTCGGCCCGGTCGACCTGGACGTCCCGCCGGGCGAGTTCCTGGTGCTGGTGGGTGCGTCCGGATGCGGCAAGTCCACCCTCCTGCGACTCATCGCCGGGTTCGAACCCGCGACGGTGGGGAGGGTGGAGGTGTCGGGAGGCGCCCCGGTACCCGGGGTGACCTCCGGAGTCGTCTTCCAGCAACCGCGCCTGTTCCCGTGGAAGACGGTGGGCGGCAACGTCGATCTCGCGCTCAAGTACGCGAAGGTCCCCAAATCCGAACGGGTGGCACGCCGCGCCGAACTCCTCGAACGCGTCGGTCTGGACGACACCGCCGGCCGGCGCATCTGGGAGATCTCCGGCGGGCAACAGCAGCGGGTGGCCATCGCCCGTGCGCTGGCGGCCGATACGCAGTTGCTGCTGCTCGACGAGCCGTTCGCGGCGCTGGACGCCCTCACGCGGGAACGGTTGCAGGAGGATGTGCGGGCGGTGAGCGCGGACAGCGGACGCACCAACGTCTTCGTCACCCACAGCGCCGACGAGGCAGCGTTCCTGGGAAGTCGGATCATCGTGCTCACCAAACGACCGGGACAGGTCGCACTGGACCTCACCTCGACGTTGCCGCGCACCGGCGTCGAACCCGACGAACTACGCGGTTCACCCGAATACGCCGCCCTGCGCGCCGAGATCGGTGCCGCGGTGAAGGAGGCCGCCGTGAAAGATGCTGAGGTGAAGGATGCCGCGGTCGCATGAGCGGCCGGGCCTTTTCCTCAGCGTGGGCTCAACCCTGTGCGGTGGCGCGGCGTCCGGGTAGGAAGTGGGGGTGTCCTCCGTTCCAGCGTCGTCCGCCACAGCAGTGGCTTCGACTCGGCTCGTCGACCTCGACGCGCTCCTTCGTCGCTTGCTCGGCCCAGCGGCTCCGCTCCTCGCCGGCTCAACCAGCGGAAATACGCGAGGCGCGTTCGGCTCGATCAGCGCACACCAGGGCACCCTCCACTCGATGAACTGGGCGGACGGATCGCACCACGGTTCGCCGCCGGCGCACCCCGCTCCGACCCCCGCCTTCATCGACCTGGAGAACAATCCTCATGACCACCACCTCTCACCCCGTCGCCACCACGCACCGTCCTGACGCCGGAACCATCTCCGGCGGAGTCGAATTCGACATCGACGAGTTCGGCCCGAGTTTCGGTGCCGAGATCCGCGGCGTCGATGTCGCATCCGCCACCGACGCACAGGTGTCCGCGTTGCGCCGGGCGCTGATCGACTACAAGGTCATCGTCCTGCGCGATCAGCACCTCGACGACGAGGCGCACATCCGGTTCGGAAACCGGCTGGGAGACCTGACCTTCGGGCATCCGGTGTGGAACAGCGGCGACGTACCCGGCGAGGTCTACTCGCTCGACAGCGTCGACAACGGCTTCGCCGACGTGTGGCACACCGATGTCACCTTCATGCCGCGTCCGCCGATGGGCTCGATCCTGCGTCCGGTTGTGTTGCCGCGCAACGGCGGTGACACCAACTGGGCGGACGCCGAGCTCGCGTACCAGTCGCTGTCGGAACCGGTCCGGCGGATGATCGACGGACTCAGCGCGGTACACGACGGCAACCGCGAATTCGGCTACTACCTCAAGCAACGACGCAACGGCCGCGGCAACACCTGGGACGGTGAGGAGGTCACCGAGCTGGTGCCGGTCACCCACCCGGTGGTGCGCATCCATCCCGAGACGGGCCGGAAGTCGTTGTTCGTCAATCCCGGTTTCACTTCGCACATCGACGGCGTCTCCGAGGCGGAGAGCCGCGGCATCCTCGACCTGCTCTACGCACACCTCACCAAGCCCGAACACATCGTCCGGCACCGTTGGCGTCTCGGCGATCTCGTCCTCTGGGACAACCGGAACACGCTGCACTACGCGAACCGCGACTACGGCGACGCCCGCCGGGTGATGCACCGGATCACCCTGCGCGGCGAGGCGCCCATCGGACCTGCCTGACCGCGACCTCCCGACGATCCCGAACTCCCACCATCGGCCACCCGGCCGGCGGTGGGAGTTCTCGTATGCCGCTCAGTGCGTCGTCCACGAGCCGGGACCAGCTTATTCAACCGAGGGGTTGACAAGGTCGACGATCCGGCGCACCATCGTATTCAACCAAACGGTTGAGGAGGTCGGATGGCAGACGAGTTGTCCAAGGTGTTTGCCGCACTCGCGGACCCGACGCGGCGCGACATGGTTGCGCGGCTGGCGGTCTCGGATGCGACGGTCAGCCAACTCGCCGAACCGTACGACGTCAGCATCCAGGCCGTCTCGAAACACCTGAAGGTGCTGCAGGACGCCGGCCTGGTGACCCGAACCCGGGAGGCCCAAACCCGTCCGGTCCATCTGGAAGCAGAGGTGTTCGACCTCATGACCAAATGGATCGAGCGGTACCGGAAGCGGGCGGAGGAGCGCTACCAGCGCCTCGACGCGTTGCTCGCCGAGATGAACGACGGCCCCGAGGCCCAGCATCCGACGGTGTCGGACCCCGAGGTCGAACAACCACTCCACAAGGAAGGAAAGGTGTCATGACCGCAACGCAGACCCGCTATCCCGAGGCCGCCATCGAGGCCGACAAAGAGGTCCCCCTCATCCGGATCACCCGCGACTTCCGCGGAACTCCCGCCCAGCTGATGAAGGCCCACACCGACCCCGAACTCTTCGTCCGGTGGGTCGGGCCGGACGCGATCAGCAGCCGGGTCATCGAGTGGGATGTCCGCGACGGCGGCAGCTGGAGCTATGTCTCCACCCACGAGGGGCAGGAGTTCGGATTCCGTGGGTGCTTCCACACCGTGGGCGAAGACAAGATCGTGCAGACGTTCACCTTCCTCGGCATGCCCGATGCGGTGTCGCTGGAGACCCTGTGGTTCGAGGATCTGGGCGACGGCACGACGCGGCTCCACGCCCAATCGCTGTGCGACAGCTTCGAAGCGCGCGACGGTTGGCTCGCCTCGGGCATGGAGGTCGGCGTGAACGAGGGATACGCCGCACTCGACCGCATGCTCACCGAGGGCGAGATCTGATCGTGTCCGGCGTGACCCTGCCGGAACTGGATGCATCGTCGCGTCACCGAGAGGTGGCCTCCGACTTCGCGGAGGCCATCGCCGACGTCCGCGACTGGGAGGTGCCGACGCCGGTCGACGGGTGGGTGGCACGCGACGTCGTGGCCCACCTTGTCGACTGGTTCACCGGCTTCCTCGCCGCCGGTGGGGTGGCCCTGCCCGCGGGACCCGCTGTCGCCGACGACCCGGCCGGGGCGTGGTCACAGCACGCCGCCTCGGTGCAGGCACTCCTCGACGGACCGACCGCCGAGGACACGTTCACCCACCCGATGGCGGGCGAGCATCGACTCGTCGAGGCAATCGACCGGTTCTACACCGCCGACGTGTACATGCACACGTGGGATCTCGCCCGATCCCAGGGCGTCACCCCCGACCTCGACCCCGGATTCGCCGGACAACTGCTCGAGGGCATGGCGTCCATCGACGACATCCTCCGCAGTTCGGGTCAGTACGGTCCGAAGGTCGAGGTGGACGCCGATGCCGACCCGGTGAGTCGCCTCATGGGATTCATCGGCCGGGACCCGCGGTGGACGCCGGCGACGAGGAGCGATGACGAGCACGCGCTCGACAACGCGGAGTAGCCTCGATGAGGTGCCAGACGACAACTTCACCACGCATGGCTCCCAGTCGACCGAAACCCGGCATCCGTCACCCCGAACCCTGGGTGAACTGCGTGCCAGTGGTCACGTGCAGCGCAGTGTGCGCGACGAGATCCGCAACAACCTCCTGTCCGCACTCCGCGAGGGGCGCGACCCCTGGCCGGGCATCGTGGGCTTCGAGGCGACGGTCATCCCGCAGTTGGAACGGGCGCTGATCGCCGGCCACGACGTCGTCATGCTCGGCGAGCGCGGCCAGGGCAAGACCCGCATCCTGCGCACCCTCGTCGGGCTCCTCGACGAGTGGACGCCGGTCATCGCGGGTTCCGAGCTGGCCGAGCATCCCTACGAACCCATCACCCCCGGGTCGATCCGGAAGGCCGCCAACCTGCTCGACGATCTGCCGATCGAGTGGCGTCACCGATCGCAGCGCTACAGCGAGAAGCTGGCCACGCCGGACACCTCCGTGGCCGACCTCGTCGGTGACATCGACCCGATGAAGGTCGCCGAGGGACGCAGCCTCGGCGACCCGGAGACGATCCACTTCGGGCTCATCCCGCGCTCGCACCGCGGCATCGTGGCCATCAACGAGCTGCCCGACCTCGCCGAGCGCATCCAGGTGTCGATGCTGAACGTGATGGAGGAGCGCGACATCCAGGTCCGCGGCTACACCCTGCGACTGCCGCTCGACGTCCTGGTGATGGCCAGTGCCAACCCCGAGGACTACACCAACCGCGGCCGGATCATCACTCCGCTCAAGGATCGCTTCGGCGCCGAGATCCGGACGCACTACCCGCTCGAGCTCGACGACGAGGTGTCGGTGATCGAGCAGGAGGCGGATCTGACCGCCAGTGTCCCGACCTTCATCACCGAGATCCTGGCGCGGTTCACCCGCTACGCCCGTGACCACCCGTCGATCGACCAGCGATCGGGAGTCTCCGCCCGCTTCTCCATCGCCGGTGCCGAAACCGTTGCGGCCGCGGCGCTTCACCGGGCGACGGTGACGGGCGAGGACCAGGCGGTGGCACGCGTGGTCGATCTCGAGTCGGTGATCGAGGTGCTGCGCGGCAAGATCGAGTTCGAGTCCGGCGAAGAGGGCCGGGAACTCGAGATCCTCGAGCACCTGATGCGCAAGTCCATCGCCGACGCGGTGCGTGCCCACCTCGGCGGCGTCGACATGGCGCCGCTCGTCGCCGCCCTCGAGAACGGCGAGCCGGTGGTCACCGGCGACCGGGTGCGTGCCGACGACCTGCTGGGTTCCATCCCGTCGCCGGACACCACGTCCGGCGTTCTCGACCAGATCGCCGAGCGCCTCGAAGCGGACTCGGACGGGGAGCGTGCCAGCGCGGTCGAGCTCGCGCTCGAGGGACTCTTCCTCGCCCGACGGATCGGCAAGGAGGCCGACGAGACCGGGCAGACCATCTACGGCTAAGTGGAAGACTAGGGAGAACACATGGCGCGCAAGAGCTTCCACCGTTCGCGCTACCAGCGGTACAGCGGCGGGCCCGATCCGCTCGCGCCGCCGGTCGATCTGCGCGAGGCGTTGGAGACGATCGGCGACGATGTCATGGCCGGCGCGTCGCCGCAGCGGGCGCTCCGAGAGCTGCTGCGTCGTGGGACACCGAACATGCGCGGACTCGACAAGTTGCGCGAGCAGATCAACCGTCGCCGGCAGGAGCTGCTGAAGAAGCGCAACCTCGACGGCACCTTCGCCGAGATCCGTGAACTCCTCGACCGTGCGGTACTCGAGGAGCGCAAGCAACTCGCCCGCGATCTCGACGACGACGCCCGCTTCGCCGAGATGCAGATCGGGAGTCTGCCGCCGTCGACCGCCCAGGCCGTCGAAGAGCTGTCGGAGTACAACTGGCGCAGTCCGCAGGCGCGTGAGGACTACGACAAGATCAGGGACCTGCTCGGCCGGGAATTGCTCGACCAGCGCTTCGCCGGCATGAAGGAAGCGCTCGAGGGGGCGAACGAGCAGGATCGGCAACGAATCTCGGAGATGCTCGGCGACCTCAACGAGCTCCTCGCCGCGCACAACCGGGGCGAGGACACCACCGAGGCATTCGACGAGTTCATGGCCAAGCACGGTGAGTTCTTCCCGGAGAACCCGCGCAACACCGAGGAACTCATCGATTCCCTCGCCCAGCGCGCGGCGGCGGCCCAGCAGTTCTACAACTCGCTGACCCCCGAGCAGCGCGCTGAGCTCGACCAGCTGGCGCAGCAGGCGTTCGGGTCGCCGGACCTCATGAACCAACTGGCGCAGATGGATTCGCAGCTCCGGGCGGCTCGACCGGGTCTGGACTGGGACGACGCGCAGTCGTTCTCCGGCGACCAGCCGATGGGACTGGGCGAGGGGGCCGCGGCACTACGCGACATCTCCGAACTCGAGGCGCTCTCCGAGCAGCTGTCACAGCAGTATGCCGGCGCGCAGATGGACGACATCGATCTCGACGCGCTCGCCCGGCAGCTCGGCGACGACGCGGCGGTCGACGCGAGAATGCTGGCCGAGCTCGAGAAGGCGCTGTCCGAGCAGGGCTTCTTCGACCGCACCGCAGACGGTCAGCTCCGGCTGAGTCCGAAAGCGATGCGCCAGCTCGGTCAGTCGATCTTCCGCGACATCGCCGAGCAGCTGTCGGGCCGCCGGGGTGATCGCCAGACCCGCCAGACCGGACTGCTCGGCGAGCCGACCGGCGCTTCCCGGGAGTGGGAGTTCGGCGACACCGACCCCTGGGACGTCACCCGGACCGTGTCGAATGCGGTGCTGCGCACTGTGTCCGAAACACACGAACCGTCGCTCGCGACGTCGGAGATGGCGCGATCGGGAGTGCGTATCGACGTCCGCGACGTCGAGGTCTCGGAGACCGAGAGCCGTACGCAGGCAGCGGTGGTCCTGCTCGTGGACACGTCCTTCTCGATGGAGATGGAGGGCCGGTGGACGCCGATGAAGCGCACCGCGATCGCCCTGAATCATCTGATCTCCACGCGCTTCCGCAGCGACGAACTCCACCTCATCGCGTTCGGAAGATATGCGCGGTCGATCGACATCGCCGAGCTCACCGGTCTGCAACCGCGGATGGAGCAGGGGACCAACCTGCATCACGCACTGTTGCTCGCCCAGCGGCACCTCCGGCGGTTCCCGAATGCGCAGCCGGTGGTCCTGGTGGTCACCGACGGAGAGCCGACCGCGCATCTCGATCCGAGTGGGGAACCGTTCTTCTTCTATCCGCCGCACCCGCAGACCATCGCGCTGACGGTTCGGGAACTCGACCATGTCGCGCGAATCGGCGCCCAGGTCACGTTCTTCCGTCTCGGCGAGGATCCCGGGCTGGCCCACTTCATGGATCAGATCGCCCGCCGGATCGGCGGACGCGTGGTGGCGCCGGACGTCGACGGTCTCGGCGCCGCCGTGGTCGGCGACTATCTGCGGGCCCGGAAGGGGCGTCGGCGCGGCTGATCGACGCCCCATCGATGAGCGCCGCGGCGACGTCGGCGCGAATGTGTCGGCGCGAGGATGTCAGACGGTCTTCGGCTTTCGGCCGGCGATGATCCAGAGCACGATGCCCACCAGTGCGAGCAGGCCGCCGAATCCACCGCCGACGACTGCGAGCAGCACGCCGCCGACACCGCTGAGGATGCCGGACGCGTCGATGGATGCGACGACGGCCGGCGAATCGCACTGGAACGAGTAGGTGCCGGATTCCACGACCTCGAACGAATCGAACGATTCGACCCCGGAACCGTCGAAGGTGAACTCGGTCGTCGAGTTCGTACCCGACGCCAGCGCAGCGGGACCGGTGATCTCGCAGGCGGGTACGCCGTTCGTGCTGCTGCTGAACAACTGGAACTCGTCACCGGCGTCGTAGTACTGCTCGGCGGTGGGGTTGACCTCGAACGCCTTGTCGGCCACGTTCCCGATACCGGCGATCGCCATGACCACCCCGACGGTGACCGACAGGACCAGGATCAGCACACCGAGCAGGGTCAGGATCTTGCCCCACCGTCGCATCCCGGCCCGGTCCTTGCGCGGGGCGGGCGGCGGCGGGTACCCCGGGTACGCGGGTTGTCCATAGCCGCCCGATAGCGGGTGACCGCTGCCGGGGAAGGGCGACTGCGGATGGTTCGGCTGGCCGTACGGGGACTGGCCCGAATCGTAGGGCTGACTCATGTTCGCCTCCGATGTACGCCGGTCGGCCGTCCCGCCCGGACGTGTTGGATTATGCCGCTCGGCCGGGTCTTTCGTCGGGCAGTTGTCCAGAGGGGTCGTCGATGCGAGGTACCGGCCCGACGACTCCTCGGGGTCGTCTCCGGGGAAAGATCAGGGTGGTCGTGCCGAACTCGGACAACTAGGGTTTCCAGACGTGACCCAACCCGGCGATTCACCGATGCCCGACGACCGGCGTGCCCGACTCCGCGCCGCGGATGCGGACCGCGAACTGGTCCACGAGATCCTCTCCGCCGCCATGGCGCACGGCAGCCTGTCTCCGGTCGAGTACGAGGAGCGAGCCGGAAAAGCGGTCCTCGCCAAGACCTTTGGTGACCTCGACGCCCTGACCGACGATCTCCCGGTGGCACAGCTCGGCGTCGTCATGCCTGCGGCCAGCCTGTCCCCGGGCCCGCGGGTGACGGGCGGCAGCGCGGTCACGGCCGTCCGCCACCGGTTGGCCATCATGTCCGGGAGCGAGCTGTCCGGGACAGCGGTGGTCGCCGATCAACTCACCGCCACCGCCATCATGGGCGGGGTCGAACTGGACCTTCGCGAGGTGGAGTTCACCGCGCCGGTGCTGACGATCCAGTGCGTGGCGATCATGGGCGGGGTCGAGATCAAGATGCCCGACGGAGTGACCGTCGAGATCGGGGGACTGGGCATCATGGGCGGATTCAGCGGCCGGTCGCAAAAGGCGTCCCGGCCCGGCGCGCCGGTGGTACGGGTGACCGGACTGGCGCTGATGGGCGGCGTCGACGTCAAGTACGTGCACCGGGAGGAGCCCGACGCCTGAGGAAGTTCAGGCGAGCAGCAGTGCGATGATCATGATGGTGGGTATCGACGTGAGCGTCGTGATCAGTGCCGTGTCCCGGGCGAGGATCTGGCCGCGCCGGTAACGGGTCGCGTACACCAGGACATTCTGCGCGGTCGGCAACGCCGCGATGACCACCTGCGCGAACAACGCCTCGCCGGTCTGCCCGAATCCCCAACGGGCGATGGCGTAGACGGCCAGCGGCATGACGATCATCTTCAGCACGCTTGCCAGTGCGATGTCGCGGCGGGGGCTCGCACCCTTCTTGAACACCGCGACGCCGGTGAGCGACAAGCCGAATGCCAGCAGCGCCGCCGGCACCGAGGCGTCACCGAGCATCTTCAGCGGGGACATCACGGCCGCGGGCGGGGTCCAACCGATCAGCGAGACCGACAGACCGGCGAGTCCGCCGACGACGATCGGATTGGTGATCGGCGCGACGAGCGAGTCCCGCAGCAGCGATCTTCCCGAATCCCGGTCCAGCGCGGTGAGATCCAGCGCGAGCAACGCGATCGGTGAGTAGATCAGGATCTGGAACAGCAGCAGCGGCGCGATGAACGACGCGTCGTCGAGAACGAAGATCGCGATCGGAAGACCCAGATTGACGCTGTTGACATACGACGACGACAGGCCGCCAATCACGAGTTCGGGAACCGCGCGTCGAAACCACAGTTTGGCGACGACGACGTACAGCGCACCGATCAGAAACGCGCTGCCGCCCGCGATCACCAGCGTCGAGGAGAAGACAACCGACAGATCGGAGGTGACCATGGAGTGGAACAGCAGCGCCGGTGTGAAGACGAAGAACACCAGGCGGGAAAGGACTTCGTGGGCGTGGTCGCCGATGACACGCGTGCGCCCGAGGAGATATCCCACCCCGACTACAATGAAGATCACCGTGAAGCCGGAGATGACGCCAGACACCGGTTGAGTCTAATCGTTAGGCTGGTGAACACATCGTGTCGGATCTACATGGGGGTTGTGCGTGAGTTATCCACCGGGACAGGGCTCGGGCCAGGGCCAGGACGACTGGGGTACGGTGCCGAGCTCGGGGTCCTCGGGCAACTCGGGTCCCAACCTCTCCAAGGGTGACCAGGGCCAGGGTCCCGCACCGGAGTACGCGCCGACCGAATACGGCCAGACCTACCAGCCGGGTCCGTCGTCGGACCCCTATGGCCAGAACGCCTACGGTCAGAACCCTTACGGTCAGGAGCAGTACGGGCAGAGTCCGTACGGATCGCCGGCCGGCAACCAGGGCTACGGGACGCCGAGCCAGGATCCCTACGCACAGCCGCCGGGTGGGTCCTACGGTCAGGTCAACGATCCCTACCAGGCGCCGGCGTACGGCGGCGCGTACGGGTCGCAGAACCCCTACGGCGCGGCACCTTACGGCGGCGGTTATGGATACGCGCCGCCGCAGAAGACCAACGGCAAGGCGATCGCGGCCCTCATCTGTGGCATCGTCGGCGTCGTCTCGCTGATCGCCTGCTTGTTCTTCTCGTTCTTCCTGTCGATACCGGTCGGCATCGCGGCCGTCGTGCTGGGGTTCATGGCGCGACGGGACATCGAACAGTCCGGTGGCACGCAGAGTGGTTCGGGGATGGGCCTGGCCGGGATCATCACCGGCGCGCTCGCCATCGTCGGTGGCGTGGTGTGGACCGTTCTGTTCATCGTCCTGATCGTCGCCGGCGACACGAGCTCCTCCACCTACTACTACTGAACGAATTTCGGGCCGATCCGGGGTCGTGTTCATCGACTCCGGCCCAGTTCGGAGCCCTTTCTCACTAAGCTGTGCGTGACGCACGGCCAGTTGGTCGTGCATGCATCTCCCCGCGTTGTCCCGCTGCGGCACAGCTTGTGAAAGGCATCCGATGACCACTCCGACCGGGGGTAGCGATCCGACGGATCCGGCCCAGGCACCGCAATCCCCACCGTCCGGCCCACCTTCGGACACCTCGGCAACCGACCCGTCGCCGTGGGAACCGACCCAGAAGGCGGCGGTCCCCGACGAGGTGCCGGACTCGGTGCCGGTGACCTCGACACCCGGGGCCGGACCGGATGACACGGATATTCCCGAGTCGCACAGTCCGGCCGACGGTGTCACCCGGGTCATCCGCACCGGTGGACCGTCGAATCCGTCCGCTGCACAGCCGGTTCCGCCGCCACCCGCGCCCAGTGGCCCCGGGGGCCCGGGTCCGGGTGGCCCGGCCCCGTCCGGTTACGACGCCACGCGCGTGATCTCGACGCGGTCCCCGGCGGGACCGCCACCGGGACAAGCCCCACCACCTCCCCGGCCGGGATTCGGTCAGCAGCAGGGATACGGACAGCAGGGTTACGGACAGCAGGGCTACGGCCAGCCGCAGGGTTACGGACCGCCGGGTCAGGGGCAACCCGGCCCCGGCCGGCCGGGATACGGCCCCCCGCCGGGGTACGGTCAGCCCCCGCAGGGTCCGCCCCCGGATCGGTCCGGGCAACCGTTCGCCGCGCCCGGTGATGCCCGATCCGCGGAATCGGCCTCCGCCGACTCCCGCCCCGAAGGCGGCCGGCCCGTCGACGCCGACGGCCCGTCGACCAACAAGCTGGCCGTGGCCGCCCTGGTGGCCTCCCTGCTGGGTCTCCTGTGCGTCGGGGTCGGCGGCCTCGTCGGGCTGGTGCTCGGCATCGTCGCGCGGAGACAGATCGCGGCGTCGGGTGGCAGGCAGACCGGTGATGGGGTGGCGCTCACCGCGGTCATCATCGGGGCGTTCATCATTGTCGTGTGGGTTGCATACTGGGTGGCCATCGCGTTGACCGACCTCCGATCGCCGTGGGGCTACCTCTGAAGTAGGCGACCCCGGGCGCGTGCGGATCGGCCATTTTGGAATCGGGCGTCCTCGCCAGGTAGTCTGGTCGGGTTGTGTGCCGCGGCCGCGCCGGGTCGAGGGGTGCACTGATGGGGCCGATCCAGTGATGCCAGGCGTCACCACCGGCCACGCAGACCACAGTAGGAGAAGGGCTCAACCATGGCTGTACCGAAGCGCCGGATGTCGCGGGCGAACACCCGTAGCCGTCGTTCGCAGTGGAAGGCGGAAAACCCCGCACTGCAAGAAGAGAAGGTGAACGGCGTCCCCGTGCGGATTCCGCGTCGCCTGGTCAAGGCGGCTCGCGCCGGTCTCATCGACCTGGATCGTCGCTAGCCTCGTTCGGTCGCCGTACCGGCGCCGCACTGTCATACCGATGACCGCCCCTGGCTCGCCCGGGGCGGTCATTCGCGTGCTGACCGACCGGCCTGTCCCTGGATAGCGAGGTGATCTCGTGGTGTTCGACGTGCTCAACTTCGCGGGTATCGCGGTGTTCGCGGCGTCGGGGGCGATGCTCGGGGTCCGCAAGGACTTCGACATGTGGGGGATCATCACCGTCGGCGTGCTCACCGGGGTCGGCGGCGGCGTATTGCGCGACGTCCTGCTGGGGATCACCCCGCCCGCGTCGATCAGCGGGTGGGGTCCCATCGTCACCGCAACTGTCGCCGGCCTCGTCGTCTTCTTCTTCCATCCCGCCTTCACGGCACTGCACCGGTCGATACTCGTGCTCGACGCATTCGGGATGGGGCTCTTCGCGGCCACGGGTGCGAGCATCGCCCTCGACGTCGGGGCGAGCCCGTTCGCCGCGACGACCGTCGGGCTCCTCACCGCGGTGGGTGGCGGCGTGCTCCGCGACATGATCTCGAACGAGATCCCGCTCCTCCTCACACCCGCCGACCTCTACGCCGTACCCGCGGTACTCGGTGCCGCCATCGTCGCGGTCGGCGCGACGTACACCTCGGCGGCACACTGGATCTGGCTCGTCGTCGGATCTGTCTTCGCGACCGCGCTGCGCCTGGTGAGCCTTCGGTTCGCGCTGCGGCTCCCGACCGCACGACGCTGACCTTGCCGCAAACCCACCCTTTCTCCGTGAACCCACCCGGTCCGAGCGCGGTGGATCTACGGAAAAGGGGTGGGTTTACGGATCACTCGACGCCGCCGAGTCGAAGTGCTTTCTTGATCTGCGCGTAGAAGCGCGCCTTGTCGGCGAGGTCCGGCCATGTCCACCGCACGACGGTGTACCCCTGCGCGCGCAGCCGGTCCTCACGCGCCTTCTCTTCGACCACCGTCTGCCACGCGGGCTCGTCGCCGAGGCCGCCGCTGTACTTGATCATGCCGTCGAATTCGCCTATCACCCTGTTCGCCAGCAGGAAGTCGACGCGAGCGATGAACACGCCGTGGTCGTCGAAGATCTTGACCTGCTGTCGTGGTATCGGCAGGTCGGGGAACTCGAGCATGACTGCGCGACTGAGGGATTCGCCGATGCTCTCCGACGATGCGTTCGCGTGTGCCAGCGCGCGGCGGAGCATCTCGACCCCCTTGAATCCTCGGCACGAGTCGAGGATCTGTCTCATTCGGTCCGGATCGGCGTCACGTCGAAGCGCGGCGTCGAGCACCGCGAGGGCCTGCCGGTTGGTTCCCAGTCGGGCGACATCACATGCCGTGCGCTCGATGGATGTCACCGTGACCCCGTCGATGACGTCGATGTCCTGCGGCTTGACGGTGGCCTGATGTCTGACGATGTGCTTGGCCCGTTTTCCGACTTTCGGCGACGTCACATGGACCTGCGACAGGTCGGGCCACAGCATCGGCAGCCTGTGCATGGCAGCTGACGAAGTGTGACTGAAGATCCGACCGGGTCGTCCAGCCCTTGCCGCAGCAATGACGGTCAAGCGGTGCTTCTCGACTGCCTGGAGTTCGCTGACCGCGGTGAAGTCGGCCAACGCGCCCGGCCAGAGCCGCACGAGGGTCTTGTTGCCGACCATGTGCTGCAACTGTTCATCACTGATGTGGGTGCCGGCGGTTTCTTTGCGGAGAATCAGGCCATGCGGGTCGGTGGGTAGGTCCATACGAATCAGACGCACGAATGCGCCGTCCGGACCCACCTTCCGACAAACCCACCCCTTCTCCGTAGACCCACCTGGTTCGAGAGTGGTGGGTTCACGCAAAAGGGGTGGGTTTGCGGGTGGTGGGGTTACTGCGCGATGTACTTGTTGACTGCCCGGTTCAGGAAGTTCGGGATGAACTTGGCGGCGTTCTGCAGGAACAGGGTCTGCGCGCCGACGGAGTAGCTGGTGCGGTGCAGCAGTTTGTCCTGACGGGTCGGGTGCACCGACTCCCAGATCTTCTCGGCGACCTGTTCGGGAGTGATCCGGATGCCCAGGGTCTTCGTCGACTTGGCGCCGCCGGTGGCGAGGGCGGTCTTCGCCCACGGGGGCCAGATGCTGACGACGCGGATGTCGTCGTGCTCCCATTCCAGTTCGAGCGCCTCGGTCAGGCCCGCGACGAAGAACTTGGTCGCCGAGTAGACCGCGATGCCGGGCTGGCCGTAGATCGCCGACGCCGATCCGATGTTCACCAGGTGCGCGCCCGGCGTCTTCTTCAGGTACGGGTATGCGGCCTGGGCGCCGAGCGCGACGCCGAGGGCGTCGATGTCGATCTGCCGCTTGATCTGGTCTGGCGTGATGTGGTCGATCTGGCCCTCGTGGAGGATGCCGGCATTGTTGTCGAGGACGTCGAGTGTGCCGCCGGTGTGCGAGGTGAACTCGGCGAGAGCTTCGGCCCACTGCTCCGGCTCGCGGACGTCGAGGGTGCCGGTGATGAAGTCGGGATGGTCGGCCTTCACCTTCGCCAGCGCGTCGGCATCGACGTCGTAGACGCCGACTGTCCACCCGTCGCGGCCGAAACGCTCCGCGGTGGCGAGACCGATTCCGGCAGCGCCGCCGGTGATGAAGATGGAGGGCATGGAGGACTCCTTGCAACTGAACGGACGGCTTCGACGCCGCTGACCTGCGAGGACGATCCTCGGCGCTGAACTTACCGGTGAGTATATTCGTCGATTCGTTTACTCGGTCACACGGCGGTGCTATCTTGACAACACGCATTGTCATTACATCGATCATTGTCACGATCGACGACGACCGGGAAGTGAGTTCTCCATGACCGCCGCGATGGAACGATCCGAGAATGTCATCAGTCTCCGGGACCAGGGCACCGAGGAGGTCTCGGCACGGCTGTTGGCGTCGGCCGCCCGGCTGTCGCGCAACGCGATGACCGAGATCGACTGGTCGAAGCCGATGGACCCCACCAAGTACGGGTGCAGTCCGGAATGGTCGTCGCTGTACGGGACCGCGTACTGGGACGAGCTCACCGAGGAGCAGCGGATCTCGGTGACGCGCCACGAGTTCGCCTCGATCATGAACATCGGGATCTGGTTCGAGATGATCCTGCAGGAGATGGTCATCCGTGACCAGTACCTCGGCGATTACCACGGTTCGGAATTCCAGTTCGCGCTCACCGAGGTCGCCGACGAGTGCCGGCACTCGTTGATGTTCGCCAAGGCGTCGGAGAAGATGGTCGGCGCCTCCTACCATCCGTCGAAGAAGGTCTCGCGCCTCGGCAAGATCTTCATGCAGACCGCGAAGAACGAGGTCGCCTACGCCGGCATCCTGGTCGCCGAAGAGGTCCTGGACGTCTTCCAGCGCGGCTGCATGCGCGACGACCGCGTGCTCGACTTCATCCGCACGGTCAACGAGATCCATGTACTCGAGGAATCGCGCCACATGAAGTTCGCGCGCGAAGAGGTGCGTGACTCCCTGGAGGGCGTCAGCTGGGCGCGCCGCCAGTTCAGTGCGTTCGCGGTCGCCGTCGGCGCCTACTTCATCGTGACGAGTCTGGTGCAGCCCAAGGCCTTTGCCGACGCCGGGCTCGACGTCGACCGCGCGGTTCGGGAGATGCGCACCAACTCGCACTTCCACTCGATGATCCGCAGCAGCTGCGCGCACCTCATGGAATTCCTCGACGAGGTCGGACTGTTGACCAAGCCCGCCATGCGGTACTACCGGAAAGCGCACATGCTCTGATGTTCGTCATCACCCAATCGTGTTGCAGTGACGCAGCATGCGTCGCCGTGTGCCCGGTCAACTGCATCCATCCGACACCGGAGGAGCGCGGCTTCGGCAGCTCCGACATCCTGCACATCGACCCCGAGGCGTGTATCGATTGCGGCGCATGCGCCGATGCCTGTCCCGTCGACGCCATCTACCCGGCGGACAAGCTCGGCACCCGGGACAAGGTCTTCATCGACATCAACGCGGACTACTACAAGACCAACCCGGAGGTTCGCTCGGGCTGGGCGCCCATCGGTGACGACTCCGCGTCGTCGATCACCTATCCCAAGGTGCCGAAACTGCCTGCGGGACTTCGGGTCGCGCTGGTAGGGACGGGTCCCTCCGGCGGGTACGCCCTGCGCACGCTGCTCGACCGCACCGAGGCGCAGGTCACCGTCATCGACAAACTCCCCACTCCCGGTGGGCTGGTGCGCGCCGGTGTCGCCCCGGACCACCCGGGCACCAAGGGCGTGCTCCGCGGATTCGACCTGCTCTACCGCGACCCGCGCGTCACGATGCTGACCAACGTCACCATCGGGGACGGGCCCGACCAGATCACCCCGTCCGAACTGGCCGAGCATTTCGACGCGGTGTTCTACGCGGTCGGTGCCAGTGAGTCACGGCGCCTGGGAATTCCGGGTGAGGACCTTCCGGGTTCGACGTCGGCCACCGATCTGGTCGCCTGGTACAACGGCGTGCCCGGTGTCGATGCCGGGCCACCGCTGCGCCGCGGAACCGCCGACGACCCGGCGACGGGTCGTGCGGTTGTGGTCGGTACGGGCAACGTGGCCCTCGATGTTGCGCGAATCCTCGTGTCCCCGCCGGATTTGTTGGCCACCACCGACATCGCCGACCGTGCGCTCGAACTGCTCGCCGAGCAGAACGTACACGAAGTGGTGCTGCTGGGCCGTCGCGACCAGGCGTCCGCGGCTTACACGGCGGCCGAATACCGTGCGCTGTCGGAGATCCCGGGTGTCGAGGTCGAGGTGATCGAGGACGCCGAAGGTGCCGATCTCGCCCGGTTCCGTCATCCCGCCGACCCGAAGCGCCGTCGGATCGTGTTCCTGTTCCACAGCAGTCCGGAAGAGATCACCGGTGATTCGCAGGTCGAGTCGATCACGGTGCGCACGGGGGAGGGGCGTCACCACGTCGCCACCGATCTCGTGGTGCGCTCGATCGGCTATCGCTCCACCCCGATCCCCGGTCTCACCTTCGACGACGCGCGCGGCGTCTTCAGCAACGTCGACGGCCGCCTCGTCGACGAGACAGGTGCGATCGTGCCGGGCGGATATGTGCTCGGCTGGGCCAAGCGCGGACCCAGCGGCGGGATCGGTGCCAACAAGATGTGCGCGACGCGCACCGTCGAGGACTTCATCGCCGACGCCGCGGCGGGCCGGCTGCCGCGGACCGAACGCGAGCCCGGAGCCTTCGGTGCGTTGGTGCGCACACGCGTCCGGACGGTGATCGGCTACCGCGGGATGCGGGCCATCGACCGTCGCGAACGGCGTCGCGGCCTCGAACAGGGCCGGCCCCGTGTGAAGTTCACCCAGGTCGCCGAGATGGTGGGCGCCGCGGGGTGGCGTCGGACCTGACGGCCATCGCTCCGGTTTCGGGCCGGGGTGCCGCTCTGCCGTGCCACCATCGAGGTTCCGACACGTCGAGGAGGGCCTGATGACCACCGATTCCTACCAGAAGTGGCGAGAGCGATCGTTGTTCGTCGTCTTCCTGTCCGCGCTGGTCACGCAGAACGCCATCGCGATCCCCTACGTACGACAGAACGGGCCGGGGTCGGTCAAGGACTTCTTCGTGGGGGACATCCTGAAGACGACGCCCGGACGGTTCGCGATGGTCGACCTGACGTTCGTCGTCATCGGCTTCCATGTGTGGGCTCTCGCAGAGGCCCGCCGCCTGCGCATCCTGCCGTGGTGGCTGGCGTCGGTCGTGCTGACCTTCGGCGTCGGCATCGCCACCGCGATCCCGTTCTTCTTCCTCGCCCGGGAGCGTGCGCTGGGTTCGCGGTAGCGGAACCGCGCGCTCGGTGGCGCTCTCGCGGGCGGGCCGGGCCGGTGAGAACCAGACAACGTCGCCGTAACACCGAGGCAAGTCGCATTTCATGCGCCTCGCGGATAGTGGCGGAATGTCGAGCACTCCACAATTCCTGCAGGGTGTCTACGCGTTCTCCGGCTCGGGCCTGTCGAAGCCGGGGCCGATCGATGCGTCGCTGACCTTCGTCGTCCCGCCCGGGATGACGGCTCAGCCGTTGTACTTTCGCGGCGGCAACAGCTCCGACGAACTCATCTGCGTGACCCTGGTTCGCGACGGCACGCCGATGCGGATGTTCCCGATGGGCGCGAGGTCGTCGGTCAACGTGCCGTTGCGGGTCGTCGAAGACGTGGAACCCGACACCACGCTGGAGCTCCTCCTCGCCGCGCCGGAGGGCGCGAGCGGTGAGGTCGTCGTCGACTTCGGGATGGTCATCTTCTGATGGGCGACGAGCACCTGACGCCACCGGTTCCCACGCGTCGGCTGGTCGTGGTCGGCAACGGCATGGCCGGCGCGCGCACCGTGGAGGAGATCATCTCCCGCGGCGGCCGGGAACAGTTCGCCATCACCATGATCGGCGACGAGCCGTACGGAAACTACAACCGGATCATGCTCAGCCATGTACTGGCCGGGGAGACCGCGGCCGACGACGACGACCTGATGCTCAACCCGATGGCGTGGTACCGGGAGAACGACGTCACGCTCCACTCCGGTGATCGCGCCGAGTCGATCGACCGGTTCGCCAAGACGGTGACCTGCGCGAGCGGACGGATCATCGAGTTCGACGTGCTGATCATCGCGACCGGGTCTCACACGTTCTTCCCCAACATGGACGGACTCCGCGAGTCCGACGGCAGGCTCGCACGCGGCGTGTTCGGCTTCCGCACCATCGAGGACACGAACGGCATGCTGCAGATGGCCGCGTCGCGCGACAACGTGCGCGCGGTGGTGATCGGCGGCGGGTTGCTCGGACTCGAAGCCGCCTACGGACTGCAAACCCAGGGTGTGGCCGTCGACGTCGTGCACTCGCCCGGGCACCTGATGAACCAGCAACTCGACGAGCGCGGCGGCAAGGTGCTGCGCAACCAGATCGAGGCGCTGGGGGTCGGTGTCCACACCGGCAAGCGGACGACGGCGGTGTTGCGCAACGACGACGGGACCGTCGCGGGAGTCGGTTTCACCGACGGGGATTCGCTGCCCGCCGACATGATCGTGGTGACGGCCGGCATCCGCCCCAACGTCGAGATCGCCCGCGGCGCCGGTCTGGTCGTCGAGCGCGGCATCGTCGTCGACGATCAGATGCGTTGCGAGGACGAGGCCTTCATCTACGCGGTCGGGGAGTGCGCGCAGCACCGCAGCGAGGTGTACGGTCTGGTCGCGCCGCTGTGGGAGCAGGCGGTCGTGCTCGCCGACGTCCTCACCGGCGCGAATCCGGCTGCCGAATACCACGGTTCGCGGCTGACCACGAAGCTGAAGGTCGCCGGTGTCGACGTCGCGGCCATGGGGGTCAAGGGACCCGAACGCGAGGACGACGAATTCGTCCAGTTCTACGAACCACGCAACGGCGTCTACAAGAGCGTCGTGGTTCGTGACAACAAGCTCATCGGAGCGATGCTGCTGGGCGACATCTCGAAGGTCAACTTCCTCACGCAGGCCTTCGACGACAAGGTGCCGCTCCCCGACGAACGCATCTCGATGCTGTTCGACCTGGGCACCCCCAGCGCCGAGACCGGGGCGGCCGAGCTCGCCGACGACGTGCAGGTGTGCAACTGCAACGGGGTCACCAAGGGCGACATCGTGGCCTGCGTGGCATCGGGATGCACGAGCGTCGGCGAGGTGTGCGCGAAGACCCGCGCCGGCAAGGGATGTGGTTCCTGCAAGGGTCTCGTCGCCGACATCGTCGAACTCGCAGCGGGGGACGAGCTCACCGCCGACGCGTCCGCCGATTGGTACGTCCCGGCCATCCCGCTGACGAAACCCGAACTGATAGATGCCATCCGACGGCAGGACCTGCGATCGGTCAGCGAGGTGTTCGACAAACTTGCACCCGGCGGCGAGGACGCGACGGCGAAGATGCCGCTCGCCTCACTGCTGCGGAT
This sequence comes from Gordonia sp. SCSIO 19800, assembly GCF_018132775.1. Classification (NCBI taxonomy): domain Bacteria; kingdom Bacillati; phylum Actinomycetota; class Actinomycetes; order Mycobacteriales; family Gordoniaceae; genus Gordonia; species Gordonia sp. SCSIO 19800. The sequence goes on from NZ_JAGRQM010000038.1 coordinate 23,903, forward strand.
CATCTGGGGTTCGGAGTGGAAACGCGAACCCGGTGCACTGTTCGTCAACGACCGGGTGCACGCGAACATCCAGCGTGACGGCACCTTCTCGGTGGTGCCCCAGATGAAGGGCGGCGTGACCTCACCCGAGCAGTTGCGCAAGATCGCCGACGTCGCGGAGAAGTACTCGATCCCGATGATCAAGGCGACCGGCGGGCAGCGACTGGACCTGCTCGGCGTGAAGAAGGAAGATCTGCCGAAGGTCTGGGAAGATCTCGGCATGCCGTCGGGGTACGCGTACGGCAAGAGCTTCCGGACGGTGAAAACCTGTGTCGGCACCGACTATTGCCGATTCGGTCTCGGCGACTCGACGCAGCTCGGCATCGACATCGAGACGCGCTACCAGGGTCTGGAGTCGCCGGCGAAGCTCAAGCTCGCGGTGACCGGGTGTCCGCGCAACTGCGCCGAGGCGCTGTGCAAGGACTTCGGCGTGGTCGCGATCGGTGACGGCAAGTGGGAGATTTACGTCGGTGGCGCCGCCGGCGCGCACATCCGCAAGGGCGACCTGCTGGCCACGGTGGATTCGGCTGACGAGGTGATCCGATTGTGCGGCCTCTTCATCCAGTACTACCGCGAGCAGGGCAAGTGGCTGGAGCGGACGTACGCATTCGTACCGCGCATCGGCATCGAGGAACTCCGCGCGATCATCGTCGACGACCGCGACGGACTGGTCGCCGGTTTGCAAGAGGGGATCGACGCCGCGGTCGAGGCCTACGTCGATCCCTGGCTGGACCGCGCCGAACCCAAATCGCCCGCGCAGTTCACCTCGGCGCTCCCGCTGCTGCCGCTGCCCCGGGTGCCGGTCCGATGACCAGCGTGTCGGCGGACGCCGGCGTCGTCGTGGGACAACTGGACGACCTACAGGTCGGCGAGAGCCGCGCATATGCGATGCAAGACAAGCAGATCGCGGTGTTCCGCCTGACCGACGGGACCCTGCGCGCCACCGACGCCGTCTGCCCGCACCGTGGGGGACCGCTCGCCGACGGCCAGTTCGATCTGGGCAAGGTCGTCTGTCCGTTGCACCAGTACGCCTTCGAACTGGCCGATGGCCGATGCACCTCGGACGGTATCGACTCCATCGGCGTCTACCGCGTCGAGGACCGAGACGGGGACATCGTCGTCTGGTTGGGTGCTCCTGCGGGCGTTAGTGACAAACGAATGCTCCCAAAGGTGTGAGGAGCGATAGCGACGAGCCACGAAGGGCCTGGTGAGACGCGTTGCGGAGCCCTTCGTGGCTCGCTTCGCTCGCACCTCAGGGAACATGAGTTCAGTCGCCCAGGAGTGGTCTTTCGTGGCCCACGACGGCCGTCAGGCCGGAGACCCTGATCTGTGAGGAGCGATCGCTACGAGCCACGGAGGGCTGGTGACGGCACTGGAAGTCCTCCTGCACGTTTGTTCACAAAGCCTCGTGTCAATGTCAGCGTGGTCGACCGCCCCTGCGCCCTGCCCGGGCGCGCAGTAGATCGATATCGCCGTCGATCAGTGCCTTCTTCTTCGCACGAGACCAGCCGTGAATTCGTCGCTCGATCGCGTAGGCGTCGTCCAGTGACAGTTCAACCGACCACGCCAGCCTCACCGGCTGGCGGTGAGCAGTGAAACCAACCTGCGCCGAGTGTCAACGGCCAGTTTGATGTCCCCGCTGGTGGCCAGGTAGAAGTCCCCACCCTGTGCGGGATGTTCTTAGGTTGGC
>NZ_JAGRQM010000039.1:0-23015 GCF_018132775.1 Gordonia sp. SCSIO 19800
GTCGATCCTGGCCAAGGTCGCCCGCGCCCGCGCCGCACTCGAACAAGGAGTTAGCTAAAACCGAGACACACCACTAGAGATGGTGACTCGCCCGCTGGCCACGTCGACGTCGACGTCAGTTACGCCGGCCAGTGCGCCGACTTCTTCACGCACCGACGCCGCGCAGTGCCCACACGTCATTCCGGAGACGATCACTGTCGATGTGCTCATGAGATGTGCCCTTTCGGTACAGCAGTTGTCAACTTCAGAAGACGGCTGCACTCGTTGCAGGCGTTTCGAGGGTGAGTGCACGTGTCTTCTGACATTCTGATGTCAGAAGTGCGGTGCACGGTCGCACGCTCGGCTCTCGGTGACAGGGAGGCTTGTGATGGACCCCGACAAGCTCGACGTCGTGGAGACCGGTGTGCTGACAGCGTCGGGGGAGCGGTGGTCTCAGGCTGAGGCCCGTTTCGCTGTCCTGGCTCCCTTGCTGGAGATGCATCCGGTGCGTTCGGAAGCGGTCGACGATGCCGCGCAACGGTTGGGATTGTCCAGGCGGCAGGTCTACACGTTGGTCGGCAGGCTCAGGAACGGGACGGGGACAGTCACCGATCTTCTGACGAAGGTCTCGTCGGGAGGGCGTGGCCGCAGCCGAGTGACGGCTGAGGTCGAGGAAGTGATCGGCGATCATCTTACCCGCTATTTTCTTCACCGCCAGAAGCTGAGTGTCGCTGCGCTGCACCGACGTATAGCACTGGCGTGCCACCGCGCGGGTCTGCCAGTGCCGGCCAGAAATACCGTCACCGCGCGTATCGCCGCGCTCCATCCGGCATCGGTGGCCAGGTCACGTGGAGGACCCGATGCCGCCCGCCCACGTCAGTCCGCCGGCGACAGTCCACCGACGGTTTCCGGGATTCTCGATCAGGTCCAGATCGACCACACCGTCGTTGATCTGATGGTCGTTGACGAGTACGAGCGGCAACCGATCGGCCGCCCCTACCTGACGATCGCCATTGATGTCTTCAGCCGTTCCGTACTCGGGTTCGTCGTCACTCTGGAGCCGCCGTCGTCGATATCGGTCGGGTTGTGCCTGGAACGCGTCTGCTGCGAGAAGCAGACATGGCTGGAGGCGTGCAAGCTCGCGGAGCAGGTGCAGTGGCCGATGGCAGGGAAGCCGAAACAGTTGTATCTCGACAACGCCTCCGAGTTCAAAAGCGAAGCGCTGCGCCGCGGATGCGCCCAGCACGCCATCACACTCGAATACCGTCCTCCGGGCCGACCGCACTACGGCGGGATCGTCGAACGCATCATCGGAACGGCGATGACGGCGGTGCACGAGCTGCCTGGGACCACCTTCTCGAACCCAGCGGACCGAGGAAGTTACGACTCGGACAAGCACGCGGCGTTGACATTGCGTGAGTTGGAGCGCTGGCTGGTCCTGGCCATAGCCGCGTATCACGTGAGCGTTCACACAGGGATCGGGAACACTCCGGCCGCCGTGTGGGCCGGCGAGGTCGCCGCAGTTGGTCACGCCCCTCGTGTGGTGCTCGGCGAAACCGCGTTCCTGGTGGACTTTCTTCCCGTCATCCGGCGACGTCTGACGCGCACGGGCTTCGTTCTCGATCACGTGCACTACTTCTCGAACGCGCTCAAACCGTGGGTTGCGCGGCGAGAGGACCTGGGGCGGTTCGTGATACGACGTGACCCACGCGATTTGAGCAGAATCTGGGTCCTCGAACCAGACGGTGCCGGCTATGTCGAGGTGCCGTACCGGACGATGTCACATCCCGCGGTGACACTGTGGGAGCACAGAGCTGCTATCGCCCGTCTCCGCGAACAAGGTCGGTCGAACGTCGATGAGAGCGCACTGTTTTCGATGATCGAGCAGATGCGCGAGGTCACCGACCGCTCGCAGAAAGCCACCCGCAAAGCCCGGCGCAACCGTGCCCGCCGCACGCATCTCACCGGCGACGCCGCGTGTGCACCGATCCCGGCGATCCACCCGCCGGTGGAGCCTCGAGCGGACGGCGGCACCGCAACGCCTGTCTTCAGCGACATCGAGGAATGGTGAGGCGATGACCGCATCGACAGGAAGCAGCGACGAACCCACCGAGTCGTCCATCGAGGATGTGGGGCACCTGCGGGAGTCGGTTCGACCGCTCACCGCACTCGACGACGCGGAGCGGATCCATCGAACCGGCCGGATCGACGAGGCGACGTGATCGGCGAGGAGCAACGTTCCACCTGGACGCAGCACTCGCGACATTTCCGCGAGCGCGATGTCCGTGGAGGGGATGGCGCAGAGCGAGAACGTGCACACCACGGTGTCGAAAGATGCATCGGGAAAATCCAGAGCGTGAGCGTCCCCGAGAGCTAGGCGAGCGTCGGGTCTGACGCCGGCGGCCCGAGTATGCGCCTGCGCGAGCATGTCCGGGCTCAGCTCGATTCCGGTCAACGACGTCCCTGCCGGGTAGTGCTCGAGATTGAGTCCAGTTCCCACTGCGACCTCGAGAACCTTGCCTCGGGCGCGACTGCAGATCCAGGACCTGGTGTCGCGGAAGAGGACTCGGTCGAGAAAGGTCATGTGTTTGTCGTAACCGGCCGCTTGCTTGTCCCAGAATCGCTGCCACCGGGCGAGACGGTGCGTTGGATCGACGACCATCGCTCAGTGCTCTCGGCCGGGAGCGATGGGTGCCGCGGCGGTGCGTGAGGCCCCGGGCTCGGGGTGCGCCGCGAGATAACGCTTCTTGACCAGTTCCGATTCCTGCGCTTTGCGGGAGTTCGTCAGATCGCGCGGCAGCATGTGCCGTACGAGGCGGCGTTGCCGATTCTCTTCCATGTACGAGGCGGTGAAGAACACCGAGAGCAGGACCGCGAGAAGCACCATGGAACCACGCAGCCACAGCTCACCCGGAAAGAACATGAACACGGCGTAGATGGGAAGAAACGGAACCTGGCCGCGAATCAGGTGCCGAACGACGGCGTGATCACCCGTCAGATCGTTGGCCACCCAGTCCGTCATGGTCGAGGGAAGAGTGCGGCCGAAGGCGTAGCTGACCCACTGCCACGGCGTAGGGCGGGTCCTGTCGCGGTTCACCGGGTCGGCGTCATTGTGCTCTGGCGCATCCCCAGCCGCCGCATTGCCAAGCTGGCCGGGCACCATCCGACTGCCGAGTACAGCAGCAGATTCCCGCCGACGAATGCTGTCAGGGCATGCCAGCGGCGGTCGTGAAGGGAACCGGCGGCGAGGCTGGCGAGGATCATGGTGCCCGCCAGCGCGGGGACTGCGCGTTCGATACTCGGTCCGCCGGGGCCGGTGAGAGTGTCGGTGCATGACATGCGGTAGAGCCTCGCTTCTCTGCGTGTGGTGCGGTCGTTCGTGCATACCCTAGGGGGTAGAAGGAATGGTATCACCATACCCCTGGGGGTACTGTGTTACGGTTTCTCCATCATCCCGACCAGTAAGGACATGATGTGAGTTCTACGGACGTTCGAACCGACGAGAGTTCTGCAGACAGCTCGCCGCCAGGGATCACCGGGGGGCCGTTGGCGCGCTTCGGTGCGCGCATGGCAGGCAATTTCAAGTGGGTGGTGACCGCGTGGCTCGTGGTGATCATCGGATTGGGAGCGTTTGCCCCGTCGGTGTTCGGCTCTCTCGCCGGTGCCGGTTGGCAGGCCAATGGATCGGAGTCGGTCCAGGTTCGCGAACTCGCACAGGAGCACTTCGGCGGGAACTCTTCTGCCGCGATACAGGTTGTGGTGCACTCGGACACCGAGCAGGTGACGGATCCCGCTGTTGCGGCTGTCATTTCCGAGGTCACCGACATTCTGGCCGCTGACTCGCGGATTTCCGAGGTGATCCCCCCGCAACCGGGGATGTCGATCAGCCCCGACGGGCACACCGGAATCCTCATCGGTGGAGCGAACGGGACGACCGACGAGATGGTGAAGGCCGTCGACGATCTCAAGGGTGACTTGACCGCAGCCTCCACGGACTCGATCGAGGTCTACCCGACCGGAGCATCGGCGCTGTGGAGTGACTTCAACAAGGCCAACCACGACGCGATGATCAAGGCCGAAATCATCTCCTGGCCGGTCACATTGGCGATCATGGTGCTTGCGTTCGGATCGCTCGTCGCGGCAGGTCTGCCCCTGCTGTTGACGCTGGCCGGTCTGGTGGCATCTGCGGGTGGCTTGGTTCTGCTGAACGAAATCACGCCGATCTCGGTGTGGGCCATGAACTTTGCGATGATGTTCGCGCTGGCGCTCGGTATCGACTACGCGCTCTTCCTCGTCGTTCGATTCCGGGATGCGCTCCGTAAGACCATCGACGCCGGACGGATCGACCCGCAGCGTGCAGTGGCAGAAACGATGGACACGGCAGGCAAAGCAGTCCTGCTGTCCGGTCTGACCGTGCTGATCAGCTTGTCTGCCGTGCTTCTGGTACCGGCACCTGCTGTGCGCACGATGGCGGTGGGCATCATGCTCGCGGTGGTGTTCGTCCTCGCGGCCACCCTCACACTGCTCCCCGCAGTTCTGGGCAAACTCGGAGCCAAGGTCAATGCCGGGTCCCTCCCGTACGCGAAGCGACAGGTGCACCGTTCGCCGAAATTCGCGTCCTGGGGTCAGCTGCTGCACAAGCATCCGTGGCCGTTCGCCATCGGCTCGCTGTTGATTCTGGTGGCGCTGTCGATTCCGGCACTGGGCCTGAAGGTCGCCATGCCGTCCATTTCGGTTGTGCCCGAGGACGCTCCGGTCCGGCAGGGCTACGAACTGGTGCAGGCGCAGATGGGTGAAGGTGCACCAGGAATGCTGCAGATCATCGCCCCCACATCGGAGGCGGAGCAGACCGCACAGATCGCAGCGAGCGTCGACGGCGTATCGATGGTGACGCCGCCCATGCCCGCCATGGACGGATCCGACTTCGTCATGCTGCAGGCCATCCCGAACGTGGACCCGTCGGACCCCGCACTCGAGACCACACTCGACGCGTTGCGTGCCGAGCTGCCCGAGGGAGCGATCGTCGGCGGTGCACCCGCGGAGAACCTGGACCTGCAGACCGCGTTGAACGAGTATCTGCCGATCGTGGTGTCGGTGATCCTCGTACTCGGATTCCTGCTGCTGCTGATCGCACTGCAGGCACCGCTGATCGCCCTGCTGGGGACCGTGGTCAGCCTGCTGTCCACCGGAGCGGCCTTCGGTGTGGCGAAGCTGATCTTCCAGGACGGTCACGGCTCGTCGCTACTCGGATTCACCCCGCAAGGATTCCTGAACGGCTGGGGACCGGTGTTCTTCTTCGCGATGATCTTCGCAATCGCGATGGACTACACGGTGTTTCTGCTGTCGAGCGTCAAGGAACACTACGAGAACACCGGTGATCCGCACGGTTCTCAGGTCGACGGAATGGCGCATTCGGGTCGGGTTATCTTCGCGGCTGCCGCGGTGATGATCGCGGTGTTCTTCTCGTTCGCGCTCGCCGAACCACTGCCACCCAAGGAGATGGGAATCATCCTCGGCGTCGCCGTACTGCTGGACGCGATACTCATCCGCCTGGTTCTGCTGCCGGTGTTGTTGCGGTTGACCGGCCACGCCGCATGGTGGTCACCCACGTGGTTACGAGCAGTACTACCCAAGATCGGCTTCTCGCACAGCTGAGTGTCAGCAATCTCGAGCAACACAGTGGTGGCCGATACCGTCCGGTGTCGGCCACCACGACCACTCTTACCCCTAGGGGTAAACTGGAGTTTCATCGAACGAAGGACTGAACGACATGACCGGTGACACCGAAAGCATCGCATTGGTATTGAACCGTCTGCGGCGTGCGCAGGGTCAGCTTGCAGGAGTGATTGCCATGATCGAGAGCGGTCGGGACTGCAAGGATGTCGTCACCCAGCTGGCCGCGGTATCGAAGGCTCTCGATCGGGCGGGCTTCAAGATCGTGGCCACCGGACTCCGTGAGTGCATCACGGGCGCGGAGACGGGCGAGAAGATGACCGAGGCCGAGCTCGAGAAGCTGTTTCTCGCCCTCGCCTGACAACGGTCCGATCACCCCCGCATCGATGCACGGGGGTGATCGGAGCGAGGCAGGGTATTCGGTTCGAGGTGGGGTGATCGGGCCCGCGACGTGTCAGCTCCTGCGCGCTGGACCGGGCTGCCCGTCCGGGCGGGTGAACACCACACGTGCCCAGAGAACAGTGGAGAGCAACGCGGCCACCGCACCCAGATACAGTCCGATCGATGGACCTGCCACCGTCGCGGTCGGTGCCAGTGACTGACGCGCCCAGATCGCAAGCACACCGAACACCGTGGTGACACCGTTGCCCGCCAAAGCCAGAGCAGCCCACCGAAACCGCCGAACCAGTCGCGCGATCGAGGCCGCTACGACGGTGAACGTGAGAGTGAATGCGGTGAACAGCGTCGCCAACACGCCCGCTGACTCCGCGTCGGCGCTTTCGGTGCGCAGAAGAACGTCGTACCCGTGTGCGCCGCCGGTGTGCGGAAGCGCCATTCCGAGCACGGCCGCCGACACCAGAACGAACAGATACGGGGTGAGCCGGGTGATCACCACCTCCGGTATCACGCGTCGTTCGATGGCCTCGAACACCGACCGGTAGTGGCTCAGGTCGCCCTCGCGGTCGTAACTGTGCGGCGGTCGACCGTTCACGCTCGGCCGGTGAGAATGGCATTCCAATACAACGCCGGCAGTCCGCGTCTCTTGAGGAACCACATGTCGCGGCGTTCGCGGGTGGTGTCGATCAGCGGTATCGAGGGAGCCGGCTGCATCGTGTAGTCGAACTCGGCCAGAAGCATCGTCTTGCGAGAGGTGGTCAAGGGGCAGGAGGCGTACCCGCCGTACTGTGCGGTCAGTGGACGGCCGGCGATGCTCGCCTGCAGGTTCTCGGCAACCACGGGTGCTTGCTTGCGGATGGCGGCACCGGTCTTGGAGTTCGGTGACGATCCGGCGTCACCGAGGGCGAAGATGTTGTCGAACCTGTTGTGTCGCAGTGTGTTCTTGTCGATCTGGACGTATCCGGCTGGATTCTCGGGGTCCGCTATGGGGCTGGCCTTGATCCAGTCCGGTGCGGATTGGCGCGGTACGACGTGGAGCAGGTCGTAGGGTAGCTCGTCGGTGGTACCTGCGCTGTTATCAGTGATCGTCACCGATCGGCCGTCCGGGTCGACGGCGGTGACTTCGCTGTTCTTGCGCACCTCGATGCCGTAGCGCGCCACGACTCGTTCGAGCTCCTCGGCGAACACCGGTACCCCGAACATTCCGGGTGTGGGCAGGACGAGGACAACTCGGATGGCGTCGAGCACGCCCTGCTCTCGCCAGTAGTCGGCCGCGAGGTACGCGATCTTCTGCGGGGCACCCGCGCATTTGATGGGGCCGGACGGCATCGTGAACACTGCGGTGCCCGACCGCATCTTCTGAATCATCTGCCACGTCTTGGGCGCGAGATCGTAGCGGTAGTTGCTCGAGACCTGCGGGGTGTCGATCGATTCGGCCATGCCGGGCACCGAATCCCAGTCGAGCTGGATGCCGGGGCACACCACCAGGTGGTCGTAATGGATCGTAGTTCCCGAGGAGGTGCTGACCGTCTGGGCATCCGGGTCGACCCCCTCGGCGCGATCCTTGATCCAGCCGACGCCCTGGGGCATCACCGACGCCTCGCTACGCGCACTTTCCGCGGCCGGGGCGCGGCCTCCACCGACGAGCGTCCACAAAGGTTGGTAATAGTGGGTCTCTGCCGGCTCGATGATGCCGATGTCGGTCATTCCTGCTCGCCGCAGACGTGCCGCGAGCGAAATACCGGCGTTGCCTCCGCCGATGATCGCGACTTTGTGGTCGATGGTGTGCGCGGACATGTGGTCCTCCTGTTCGAGACACGAGCTCGGTGAGCTGTCTCGATTTCGGTTGGTGCCGGGGTGGTTCAGCTCGACGTCGGTGTGGCGCGAGCTGAGTGGTCACGACATTGGTGGTCACTGAGGCCAGGTGCACTGCATCCACAGCAGTCGTGCTGGAAGGTCATTCCGGCGTTCGAGCAGGTGGTGCAAGGACACGTGCCGAGGTGTACGTTGCCCTCTCCTTGATTGATCGTCCGGATGTACGTACATTATGGATGAGGCTAGTCGCCGATTCCGGCAAACGCCACACTCGGGACGAATGAAGTTTCCTCGTCCATCCCGAGTCGGCGAGTGCCGGACGACTGAGGAGGACGTGATGGTCGGCAACCGCTGCGGTGCCGCTGTGAGTCGTCGCGCCTCGCTGGATCGGCCGGTTCCCACGCCCCTGGGTGTTCGTTGGTATGCCGACCCAATCCACCTCCACCCCGTGAGATCGGGAGCGTGCGCCTCGCCGCACAGGACCTCTTGAAAATACCCCACGGGGTACCATGAATCTTGACACCTGTACGAACGCCGCCACGATCGACAAGGAGATTTCGATGCTTCTCGAACGCATCTACGACGAAGACCTCGCCCAAGCCGGATACTTCATCGGCTGTCAGGCCAAGGGGGAGGCAGTGGTGGTCGACGCCCGCCGCGACATCGGTGTGTATCTGGACCTGGCCGCTCGGCATGGCATGACCATCACCGCCGTGACCGAGACCCACATCCATGCCGACTACCTGTCCGGCACTCGCGAGCTAGCCGAGGCCACCGGGGCGGTCACCTACGTCTCAGGAGAGGGCGGCGACGACTGGCAGTACGGCTTCGAGGCCGAACGCCTCCACGATGGTGACACGCTGGCTCTGGGTAACATCACCGTGCAAGCCGTTCACACGCCCGGTCATACCCCGGAGCACCTCTCGTTCCTGGTGACCGACGGTGCCTTCGCCGATGCTCCGGGATACATGTTGACGGGCGACTTCGTCTTTGCCGGCGATCTCGGCCGACCGGACCTACTCGACGAAGCTGCAGACGGTGTCGACACCCGGTTCGAGGGTGCCAAACAGATCTTCCGCAGCCTGAAGCGATCGTTTGTCACGCAGCCGGACCATATCCAGGTCTTTCCGGGTCACGGTTCGGGCAGTGCCTGCGGAAAAGCTCTCGGCGCGCTCCCGTCGACCAGCGTCGGCTACGAACGCCGTTTCGCTTGGTGGGCCGGGTATGTCGAGCGCGACGACGAGCAGGGCTTCGTCGATGAGATGCTCGACGGCCAACCGGATGCACACGCCTATTTCGGCCGGATGAAGCGTCAGAACAAGCAGGGCCCGGTCGTTCTCGGGCCACTCTCTCCGCTGCACGAGTACGACTCCGCAGACTTGGCACGCGCTCTCGACTCCGACGAGGTCGTCCTCCTCGACACCCGCGGCCACGATGAGGTGCACGGCGGCGCTGTCCCCGGAGCGCTCAACATCCCCGGCATCGGCAAGGCAGCCTCGTTCGGTGCCTGGGTCTACGACCCCGAGCGAGAGGACACTCCACTGGTGGTGCTCGCCGAGGACCGCACTGTCGCCGACGAGCTCCGTGATCACCTGCTGCGGGTCGGCATCGATACGGTGACCGGGTACGTCACAAGTCTACGAGGACTCCCCATGACGACACCCGAGACAATCGGTGCGGACGAGCTGGATTCGTTCGACTCGGCAATGGTGCTGGACGTGCGCAACAAAACCGAACACGCCGACGGCCACATACCTGGCTCCGAACAGCTCAGCGGCGGCCGATTGCTGTGGAACCTCGACGGACTGCCCACGGGCGGACCGATCGTGACCTATTGCCAGAGTGGCGTCCGTAACGCGGTCGCAGCCAGCGCCCTGCGCCGCGCCGGCTACCGAGTTGTCGAACTCGAGGGCAGTTACGCCGCCTGGGCCGAGCGCAAGCTCGAAACAGTCTGATCGAACACGCCCGAATCGGGGGCGGTCGTGCTGTCCGCCGCCGGTTCGGTCCTGTGCTCGCCCTGTCGGCTCGTTGCCACCTGCGGTAGAGCAGACCCCGGGGCGACACTCCCGATCCGGTACCCGACTGGGAAGCGAGGTGATGCCGCGTCGCTGCGCCGACGGATTCGCCAGGTTCGGCGCGATCTCCACCAGGAGCTCGTTCGTGCTCGGCGAGAACTTTTCTCGATGCGAGGGTCGTCTCGTTGCGTGTCGACGACGCCGACGGATGGTCCGTCGGGGGACGGGGGAGCTGCGGTCCCCGAGATCCTCGGTCGACATCGCTTCGACGCGTAGGGAGCATCACCGCCGTCCGTACGGATGTACGTACATTTGTTGTACAGTGGCCCCGAGGGTCAGCAGCAGGCGGCTCGAATTCGGATTCCGACACAGATCGACAGGAGGGCCTCTGATGGTTGAACCAGATCGCAGTGCCGCGCTCGACCGCTCCAGTGCGATGCCGCTGTGGGCGCAACTGCATGCCGATCTGGTCCGCCGAATCGGTGACGACGAATTCGCCGGCTCCGAGTTCCCGGGCGAGCATGCGTTGACGACGAGCTACGGCGTCAGCCGTCACACCACCCGCGAGGCCCTGCGGCACCTGCGGAACGAAGGAATCCTGATTGCAGAGCGTGGCCGGCCTTCTCGGTTGGCGGCTCCGCCGGTGATCGAGCAGCCACTCGGTGCGCTCTACAGTCTCTTCGCTGCTGTGGAAGCCACGGGTGTTGCTCAGCACAGCGTGGTGCGTGCACTCGAACTGCGGACCGACCCCGCGGTGGCCGCTACCTTGCAGGTCGGTCCCAAGGCTCCGCTGCTCTACCTGGAGCGCATCCGTATGGCAGGGACCATGCCGTTGGCGCTCGACTATGCCTGGTTGCCGGGGGATCTGGCACGCGACCTCCTGGATGCGGACTTCACTCACACGGCTCTGTACATCGAGCTCGAGAAACGCTGCGGCATCCGCCTGACCGGTGGCCGCGAGGACGTCACTGCCGTCGTCCCGGATCCGGAGGATGCGGCAGCACTCGAACTCGATTCGAAGACCGCCGCGCTGTCGATCCGCCGCTTGGGCTGCATGAATTCCCGGCCGGTGGAGTTGCGGCACACAGTGATTCGAGGAGATCGGTTCACCGTCTCGGCCACGTTCTCACCGAGCGAGGGCTATCGCTTCGTGCCGGCCACGCCGCTGCACGCCCTGTAAGCACCCACTGATCCAAGGAGCGTTGTTCATGACTGAAGCACCACCGGAAGCCGATCCGGCCGCCGCACACGCACTGATCGCCGAATCAGGAGCCATCCTGATCGATGTCCGCGAGGACGACGAATGGGCAGCCGGCCACGCCCCGGACGCCGTCCATGTACGCCTCGGCGATCTCGATCCTGCTGCCTACCCTCCTGATCAGAAATTGGTCGTGGTGTGCCGCTCGGGCGCTCGGTCGAGCAAAGCTGTCGCGGCCCTCACTGATGCCGGTCGCACAGCGCACAATCTGTCGGGCGGAATGAAAGCGTGGCACGAAGACGGCCGCCCTGTGGTCCGCGATGACGGCACCCCCGGCGCAGTGATCTGACATGATCGCCACCCTCGCGATCGCAGTCGCCGCAGGGATTCTCATCGGGCTCTCCCTCGGCGCACTCGGTGGTGGGGGATCGATACTGACTGTTCCTGCCCTGGTGTATCTCCTGGCGGTCGAACCGCAATCGGCAACGAGCGCCTCGCTGATCATCGTCGGAATCACCTCGATCATCGCGGCCGTCAGCCATGCGCGAGCACTGCACGTTCGGTGGCGGGCAGCGGCAGTGTTCGGAATCCTGGGCTCGGTCACCGCCTTCGGTGGATCGATCCTCAACCGATCGGTCGACCCGCAGATCTTGCTGCTCGCGTTCGCGGCACTGATGATCGTCGCCGCCGGCGCGATGCTGCGCCGCACCAGGCGCGGACACGATACGGACCTGCCGACACCGAACCCGGCCGAGACCCCGGGAACACGCCCGAGCGCCGTCGCGGTCGCCACCAAGCCCGCAAAAGTGAAGATCACCGCGTCGCAGGTAGTCAAGCTGGTCGCCTCCGCGCTCGTCGTCGGCTTCCTCACGGGTTTTCTGGGAGTGGGTGGCGGCTTCCTCATCGTCCCCGCTCTGGTTCTGGCACTGGGCTACTCGATGCCCGTCGCGGTCGGAACGTCACTGGTGATCATCTCCATCACCAGCGCGGGGGCCTTCATCGAACGCCTCGGCACGGGTGCCGCCATCCCGTGGGAGATTGTCGTACCGTTCACCCTCGCGGCAATTGCAGGCTCGTTCGCAGGAAAAGTCATCAGCGACAAAGTCACTGCCACCACACTCACCCGTAGCTTCGCCGCCCTGTTGCTCGCCGTGGCCGTCTACGTCACCGTCCAGGCCTCCATGGCCCTGTAACGCACATCGTTGTGCATCACAGCCTATTTCTGCGCACGCAAATGCGGCGCATCGCACACCTGGATCGAGGAGATCGTCGATGACCGCACTGATTCCCCGCCCTGAGGCGGCCAGGCCGTATCCGATGCGTCACGAGCCGAAGGGCTCGACGCTGTTCCAGCTGGTGACCACCACCGATCACAAGACGATCGGCAAGATGTATCTGGTCACCTCGTTCGGGCTCTTCCTCATCGGCGGGTTGATGGCGCTGCTCATGCGCACCGAACTCGCCGTACCGGGGTTGCAGTTCCTGTCCAACGAACAGTACAACCAGCTCTTCACCATGCACGGCACGATCATGCTGCTGCTCTACGCCGTCCCTGTCGCATACGGATTCGCCAATTACATTCTGCCGCTGCAGATCGGGGCACCCGACGTCGCGTTCCCGCGACTCAACGCGTTCGCGTACTGGCTGTATGTCTTCGGATCGCTGATCGTGCTCGCCGGGTTCATCACCCCGGGAGGTGCCGCGGACTTCGGGTGGACCGCCTATACGCCGCTGACGAGCGCACTGCATTCCCCCGGTGTCGGTGCCGACCTGTGGGTACTGGGCCTGATCCTGTCCGGCTTGGGCACGATCTTGGGTGCGGTCAACTTCATCACCACCGTGGTGTGCCTGCGCGCACCCGGCATGACTATGTTCCGGATGCCGGTCTTCACCTGGAACATGCTCGTGACCTCGGTGCTGGTACTGCTGGCGTTCCCGACCTTCGCGGCCGCGTTGGCCGGGCTGGCCTTCGATCGACACTTCGATGGTCACGTGTTCGACCCGGCGACCGGGGGAGCGGTGCTCTGGCAGCACCTGTTCTGGTTCTTCGGCCATCCCGAGGTCTACATCGTCGCGCTCCCGTTCTTCGGCATCGTCTCCGAAATCTTTCCGGTCTTCAGCCGCAAACCCATCTTCGGCTACAAGGGTCTGATCTTCGCCACCCTCGGCATCGCAGCGCTCTCGATCACGGTGTGGGCGCACCACATGTACGCCACCGGAGCTGTTCTGCTGCCGTTCTTTTCGTTCATGTCCTTCCTCATCGCCGTGCCGACCGGGGTGAAGTTGTTCAACTGGATCGGCACCATGTGGCGAGGACAGGTCACCCTGGAAACCCCGATGCTGTTCAGCATCGGATTTCTGATCACGTTCCTGTTCGGCGGACTGACCGGTGTGCTGCTGGCCAGCCCCCCGATCGATTTCCACGTCACCGACACCTATTTCGTGGTGGCGCACTTCCACTACGTGCTGTTCGGGACCATCGTCTTCGCCACCTACGCCGGGGTGTACTTCTGGTTTCCCAAGATCACCGGACGCATGCTCGACGAACGCCTCGGCAAGTGGCACTTCTGGACGACGTTCGTCGGGTTCCACATGACGTTCCTGGTCCAGCACTGGCTCGGCAACGAAGGGATGCCGCGCCGATACGCCGACTACCTGCCCTCCGACGGATTCACCACCTTGAACCTGATCTCCTCGATCGGAGCGTTCATCCTCGGGCTGTCCACGCTGCCGTTCGTGTGGAACGTGTTCAAGTCCTACCGATACGGCGAGGTCGCCACCGTCGACGATCCGTGGGGCTACGGCAACTCTCTCGAATGGGCCACCACCTGCCCACCGCCCCGCCACAATTTCACCGAAATACCCCGGATTCGCTCCGAGCGGCCGGCGTTCGAGCTGCACTACCCTCACATGGTCGAGCGCATGCGCACCGAAGCCCACGTCGGGCTGACGGGCCACACCGCCGACGTGCGGGCACCCTCCGAAATCATCGCCGACGGCGTCGAAGAGGGCACCGCCAGCGGGACCCCAGAGGACAGACGGTGACGAGCACGCGGAGACTGCGCTCGACAGGTGCCGCTGTCCTGGTACCGGGGCGAGTGTCGTACGCGATCGCGGTCGCCATGGGGTTCTACGTGCTCGCGCTGATACTGGTGTTCACCTTCCTCGTCCCTCGACTCTCACCCGGGTCGGCGACCGCTGTCACCGCTGCCGTGGTGGCCGGCTTCGCGGTGCTGCTGATGGCGGCGATGATGTTCGCAGCCCGCACACCGCTGCATCCTGCAGCGGTGTCTCCGGTCCGCGACACGGCGGCGGAGCGAGAGGACGACATCGTCGAAGGGTGGGCGGTGGTCCTGAGCATCGACATCGATTCACGACGGGTGGAACTGGAAGTGACGGTGCCCGGGTCCGGAACGTACCGGTGCGATGTGCGTGCAGAACGGTCGACCGTCCGCGCACTGGTGACCGGTGCCACTATCTCGGTGTGGGTCGATCCTCATCATCGTCGGTCGTTGACCTTGGTCGGGGTCGGTCCGAGCATCGGCGACGATACCTCCGGGAACGGGCGTTGCTGATCGAGCAACCTCGCCCGCACCCCGCGGCGGCGCAAATCCGGGGTCGCAGACGTCGATCGCAACTACCCTCGACTGCCCTCCGGACGGCTGGCTGCGCCGGTGGCCGACGTGAGTGTGCCTGCGTGACATCGATTGTCCCGCGACGGAGCCCCCGCTTGCCGGCGATGGCGAGTGTGGTCGTGGTGTTGCACCTGATCGGGTGGGGGCTGTTCGTTCACTACGATGCGGACCTGCGCATGCACGGTCCGACCGGTCGACGCCGCGACAGGCGAGACCACGAAGACCGGGACCGCGACAACCGAGATCGCGAAGAAATGTGACTCGGGTCGCAGCCCTGGCAGGATCAGGGCTGCGGACCGCGATCTACTTCTTGGAGAACATGCGGGAGAACAATCCCGGTGACTTCGGATCGGAGTCGTGCCCCTTGCAGCGATTGGACGCCGGAACGCCCCGCATCACCTGATCGACGTGTTGACCACATCCCGCCCAGGTCGTTTTTCCGCATTTCTTGCACGTGACAGCCCTGCACATGAGTCTCTCCTTCGGTCGATAATTCACTTCCCAATATACCCTATGGGGTATCTGATTCTGGGTGTCGGGGATGATCGGTCATCGCGGTGGGCGGGGTCCGCCCAAGTGGGCGACGTCGCAGACGAACTGTTCGGGTACCGCGCTGGTCCACGGCCGCAGGCCGAGTGCGGTCTTGATACCGATCAGGGCCTGTGCGATGGGTGGGCACCGGCGACACTGCCGCAGGTGCGTATCGATGCGGGCCGAGGCGTCGACATCGAGACGCCCGTCCAGGTAGTCCGATGCCGCGGCGAGTGTGCGCCGGCACGCCTGGGAGTCGTTTCGCGGGTGTGCGGGACCGTTGTCGAGGGCGCGTAGCAGCTTCACCCGTGCGCGGTGGATGCGCTTGTACACCGCCGCGGTGGTGAGCGCGCCGACCGCACCGATCTGTGTCGCCGTCCAGCCCTCGCCGTCGTGCAGTGCCAGGACCATTCGATCCTCGACGGTCAACGTCGCCAGCGCCGCTCGCACCGTGGACCGATCGCTGAGCGCCTGCGCCACCGTCTCGGGATGCTCGAGGTCGCTGATCGGTCCATCGATGTCGCCCGTGCCCGACGGTTCGGTGCGCTGATTCTCCGCGCGTGCGGCCACATCGCGGGCACGATTGATCGCGATTCGATACAGCCACGTCGAGAGCGCCGATTCGGATCGAAACGTTCTCCGGTTGCGCCACGCGCGTTCGAGGACGTCCTGCACCAGATCGTCGGTATCGGCCGGTGATCGTGTTATCGCGGCTGCGAAGCGACGAAGAGTCGTGCCCTGGTCGATCAGATCGCGCGCGAAGCGCTCGTCGTATGCCGCGCTGTCGAGGTCGGGGCTGGGCTGTTCGCGCGAGGAGCCGCGGATTGGTCCACTTCGGCGTTCTCGCCCGTCCAACAGTGAAAGTCCCTCTACAGAACTGGAATCATCATGTCGTTCGTCGAATTCATGCGCAGTACTGCCGGACGCGCACCGCGCATCGTCGTGGGAATCGCTCTGATCGTGGTCGCCGTCGCACTCGGCGGTGTCGGGGGCATCGTGGTGGGAGTGATCGGCGGCGTCTTCGTTCTGACCGGGGTGATCAACGTGTGTCTGCTCGGCCCGCTGTTCTCCGTCGATCTTCGAGGTCGACCCAAGACGTCCTGAACAGGGCGCGCGGGCGGGCAGCTCAGAAATGGGGGATCACCTTGAACGCGGTGTACCCGTCGCTGCTCTGGGCCAATGCGACACCGTTCGAGGTCACTGCTGTCGGTGCGGCACTCGGTGATGTACCGGTGACGCGGCCGGAGGTCGCATCGATGGCAGTCACCCCCGAGTCCGACGCGCCGTAGACGACGCCGCCGACCAGAGCGAAGCGGTCGGCACCGGGAAATTGATCGGCGGTGAAACCTCGGGTGCCGTATTGCTCGAACAGGACAGCGATGCCGTCGTCGGTGAGGTCTGCGGTGGTGATCATCGTCGCCCCGCTACTGCTGTCGGCGGTCACCACCATCGGACTGCGGCTACCGCTGATCCATCGGATCTCGGCATCGGAGAGTCGATAGACCGCCTGGATCGGTTCGGGACGGGTCGGGATCGTCCATGCCACGACCACTGCATTGCCGGCGGTGGCGACGAATCGTGCGGTCCCGGGGATCGCTGCGGGGGGCGGGGTGAGGGTGTCGGTGGACCAGGCGGTGTTGCCGGTGTCGGCGGTCACGATGCGCGCTGTGTCGCCGTCGACGGTGACCGCGTATCCACCGGATTCGGAGATCGCACCCGTCAGGTCGGTGCGGTGTCCGTCGGTTGCCGAGATGGCGGCCACGGCCGCGGGCTTTGCTGTCTGCGAGCAGTCGGCGTCGATCAGCAGCCCGGACCCGGTCAGGCAGCCTGCAGTGGAGACCGGACCCCATACGAGGTCGCCGGTGCGGGTATCGCGGGCGGTCATCGTGGCCGGTGCACCCGAACCGGGATCATCGATGTCCTCGGTGATCAACAGCTCACGGTTGTGTGTGCTGGTCACCGCGAACTTGTCGCGATCGGCGGGTACGTCCACGCCGAACCGTGGTGTGCCGGTGTCGTCGAGTACCTGCACCCGGTGCGAACCGGATGCGTCCGAGGAGTCGACGACTCCGACGAACCCGTCCTTGACGATCTTCGGCTGCGACAAGAACGGGATCGACCACAATGCCGTGTCTCCGAAGCCCGCGGGCGGCGCGGACGGCGACGACGGGTGCGCCGCCGGATCAGTGCCCGTGGCCTCTCGAGCAGGCGAGGAACTGCATCCCGACACCACCGCGACGGCGCACAGTGCAACGGTCCCGATCGCCGCCGCCGCTCTGCCGATACGGTGCGCACCCATCTACGTGGTGGTGCTGTCTCCGCCGAGTGCCATGATCGCGCTCTGCAGCAGTGCTGTGGCCCGGTCGGCGACCTCGGCCAGGCCCGCTGCATCCGAGAGCCCCACCATCACCTGGGGGTTCATCGCTTCGACGATGGTGCTGCTGCCGTCGGCTCGCACCACCACGTTGCACGGCAGCAGCAACCCCACCTGCCGATCAGTGTCGATCGCAGCCTTCGCCAACTGCGGATTGCACGCGCCGAGAATGACGTAGCGTTCGATGTCGGCGTCGATCTTGCTCTTCAACGTCGACTGCATGTCGATCTCGGTGAGCACTCCGAACCCTTGTTCGGCGAGTGCCTCACGGGTTGCGTCGACAGTTTCCTCGAACGGCATGTCCACTCGGGTACCGATGGCCAATTCGGTCATAGTTCGTTCGGTTCCTTTCGATCGGTTCGGGTGTCGGTCACGCGATGGTCGGTGCGCGGGTGAGCAGGTGCTCGGTCATACTGCGCAGGACGCGGAGGTGCAGTCGCGTTTGCGCCATCGGACGATCACCGCTGCCGTCAGCATCGCCAGGGACACCCCGGCGAGGATGGGTTGTATCGGTGCCCACAACCCCAGTGCACCCGAGGTGCCGAGCGCGAGAAGTACCAGCTTGTTGCACACCGGACACCCGACGGCGAAGAAGGTCAGTACGACACCGAGAGCGGCGGGTGTGCCGGTCCGCTCGACCCGCGCGGGTTTGTCGATCCCGAACCACAGTGCGGTCAACAGGGCAGTGGCCAGCAGAACTGGAAGCTCCCACGCCCGCACCGGCACCTCACGGCCGAAGACCGGCGTGTCGATGATGTCGGTGGGAATGCCCACTACCAACACCGTGACCGCACCGGCGACGGTGCCGCGTGCCGCCCGTATCCCCCAACGCCCGTACCGAGCGATCACCTCGTCATCGGAACGGCCTGCGGTTTCGACGACGAGGCGGTCGGACGTGGCGGGCTCGGTCATCAGCGAGTATCTCCTACGGGTTGTAGTTGTGTGAGTAGGGTGACACTGTGAGGGTATACCCAGATGGGTATCGCTGCCAGTATTGCCGACTGCCGAAAGGTATTGCATGACTTCGACATCTCGCTCCACTCGCCGACGAGACATCGTGCTCCTGGCCATCGCCGTGGTGGTGGCGGCCGTGCTCGTGGGAGCTCTCGTGCTCGGAACGACAGGTGACGGCGAGCAGTCGGAGGCGGCACCGGACGCCGGGTCGAGCAGCGTGAGCGGCCCGCCGGTGATGGGACCGCTCGGCGATCTGGCGCACCGCGAGCCCGATGATCCGATGGCCCTCGGCGACGTCGACGCCCCGGTGGTGATGATCGCCTTCTCGGATTTCCGGTGTCCGTTCTGCGCCCAGTTCAGCCGGGAAACCGAGCCGCAGCTGATCGATCGATACGTCGATACCGGCACCCTGCGCATCGAATGGCGAGATCTACCCATTTTCGGGCAACAATCATTCGATGCGGCCCGGGCCGGACGCGCCGCCGCCGCCCAGGGCAAGTTCTGGGAGTTCACCCGCGCCGTCTACGCCGATGCACCCGAGACCGGTCACGCGGACCTGACACTGGAGACGCTGCAAAGCTACGCGCAACAAGCCGGGGTACCGGACTTAGCTCGGTTCACCGCCGCCGCCACCGGCACCGCATTCGATGCCGCGATCACCGCCGACTCCACCGAAGCGCAGTCGCTGGGTATCCCGGCCACTCCAGCGTTCTCGGTCAACGGTGATCCGGTTCTGGGCGCGCAACCGTTCTCGGAATTCGTCGATCTGATCGACACCGCAGCCGGCGCGTAGGGCGGCCCACGATGTCGCAGATCGGACTTCTCGGAGCATTTCTCGGCGGGCTGCTGGCACTTCTCAGTCCATGCTCGGCCCTGCTACTTCCTTCCTTCTTCGCGTACGCCTTCGACGGGGCCGGCAAGCTCGCCGGCCGCACCGGGATCTTCTACCTCGGGCTGGCAGCGGTCTTGGTGCCCCTCGGTGCCGGAGTCGGTGCCATCGGCTCGGCGATCACCCGGTATCGCGAGGTCACCACGATGATCGGCGGCGTGGTCATCATCGCCCTCGGAGTGATGATCATCGTCGGTCGCGGCTTCGCGCTGGGGTCCGCTCAGAGAGCAGCCGCGCGCATCGACGTCTCCTCCACCGGATCGGTGTTCGCCCTCGGCGCGGTCTACGGGCTCGCAGGGTTCTGCTCGGGACCCCTGCTCGGCGCGGTCCTGACCGTTGCCGTCGCCGGCGGTCAGGCCGTATACGGCGGAGTGCTCATGGCACTCTACGCAGCGGGGATGGTGATACCCCTGTTCGTGCTGGCGCTGGTCTGGGACCGATTCTCGCTCGGATCACGAACGTGGCTGCGCGGCAAGGAAATCAGCATAGGACCGCTGAAAACGCACACGACGTCTCTGATATCGGGGGTGCTTTTCATCGGTATCGGAGTGCTGTTCCTGCTCACGGAGGGCACAGCGAACCTCGGCGGCGTCATGGGGGTCGACAGTCAGTACTCGCTGCAGGTCTGGATCAGCGACGTGGCCGACGCGGTACCGAACACCGCAGTGCTCCTGATCGCAGTGCTGGTGATCATCGCAGTCCTGACGGTACGCATCGTCCGTGGTCGAGACCGCGACACCGCAGCCGAGTCCTCCGAGCTCGGTGAACGCGAGAACCGAACTCTCTGAGACGGTGTGCCTACGACACTGGAGCGGGGATGTGATGTCAGGTGTAGAGCTGTGACCACCCATCTCGCTGACGGCGAGCGAGATGGAGCACTGCAGCGAGAACCACTTCGACACCCATCAGCAGATCGTCGTCACCGAGCCCTCTGCCCTCCAGACTGTTACGGCATGCTTTCACCGTGATGGAGGCCGAATCGATCAACGCCCGCATCTCCAATGAGATATCCGAACACCGCAGGGCCGCATCGAGGCCCGGTCCGAAGCACACGACTTCGATCGTCACCAGCTCGGTCGCAGCATCGAGAAGGTTGTGGATCGCCCGCACCACGGCGGTGGGTGTGGTGTTGACGGCGAACACCACACGCAGGGGAGTCGGATGATCGGTCACGTGAAGGCTCCGTTCTTCAGATCACGGTGAGCTGCGGTGCCCCACGGCTGTGCATGGAGAAGAACATCGATGGCCCGACCTTCGCCGACAGGGCGGACCAGATGTTCCAGCTCGTGGACCTGCAATCCGCTCGCGGCGCGGGCGAGGTCGTCGATGGCGGGCAGGATCGACGGATCGGGTGGGCCTCCGACTCCGTGAGTGAAGTTCTCGAGCGCATGACCGAGATACAACAGCCGTCCACCCGGTGCGAGCCAGCTTCCTGCACCGGCAAGGACGGCAACCAACTCGTCGACCGGTAGATGCAGGAAGCCGATGGCCACCAGATCCACCGGGCCGGGTGGCTCCCAGGCCCGGACGTCGGCGACGGTGTAGTCGATCGACCGGTCCTCCCCGCCGCTGCGTGCGAGTTCGATTGCCACAGAAGAAAAATCGACAGCGTGCACTGTCCACCCCGCGTCGCCCAACCATCGAGCGTGGCGCCCGTCCCCGCACCCCAAATCGACCGCCCGACCAGGGGTCAGCTCCGCAAACCGCGCAGACAGTGCCGCCGCCGGGGCCGACCCCCACGGATGCTCGACGCTGCTGTACCGAGCATCCCAGTCCGACGAATTCACTGATTCACGCCTTTCCACTGTTGACCACCGCTGGGTCGGACAACCCGACGCGTCGACGAAGCTGTGAGTCACTTCACTGTACCCCGGGGGGTAACAGTGTGAACGGGTGCCCTGGTCAGGGCTGCGCGGTCAACCGCAGATAAGGCTTCAAGGTTCGATATCCAGGGAACCGTGTTGTTGCCTCGTCGTCGGAAACGCCCAGTCCGATGATCACGTCTTGACCCGGCTGCCAGTCGGCGGGCGTAGCCACTGGCTGACCGTAGGTCAGTTGCAAGCTGTCGATCGCGCGCAGAATTTCCGTGAAGTTGCGGCCGGTGGACATCGGGTAAGTGAGGATCAGCTGTATCGACTTGTCCGGGGCGATGACGAACACCGAACGTACGGTGGCCGCCGCGCTGGCGCTCGGGTGAATCATGTCGTAGAGCTCGGAGACTGCGCGATCGGTGTCTGCGATCATCGGGAAATTCACTGCTGTGCCTTGCGTTTGACCGACATCGCCTTCCCATGCCAGATGCGAATTCACCGAGTCCACAGAAAGGCCGAGTAGCTTGACTCCACGTCGGTCGAACTCAGGTTTCAGCCGCGCTGCCGCACCGAGTTCGGTTGTGCATACGGGCGTGAAGTCACCGGGGTGGGAGAACAGCATTCCCCACGATTCTCCCAGCCATTCGTGGAAGGAGATCGTTCCTGTGGTTGTAGCGGCGGTGAAATCCGGAGCTGTATCGCCCAATCGAATACTCATCGGTGGCTCCTCTCAATTATCGGTGGAGCATAAATGATCGATCATTTATGATCGTACATGTGAAAGTCCCCTCGGAGTCGACGGATGCTCGGTCAAAGACAGGGCAGGGCGTCACGGTGACCGGTCTGCCCGAACAGATCAAAGATCTGCTGTGGGAACGAATAGCCGATGGCACGTACTCGCCAGGAGATCGGTTGATCGAGACGCGGATCGCTCGTGAGCTCGGCGTGAGCCAAGGTCCCGTCCGTGAAGCTCTTCGGCAGTTGGCCGGAATGGGCCTGGTGGTCTTCGAAGCCCACCGCGGGTGCCGAGTCAGACGGGTCGACCAGGACGAGCTCGATGAGGTGTCAGTGGTGCGCGCAGCACTGGAAGAGACAGCAGCACGACTTGCAGCCGGTCGCGGCATGGCGGTGGACCGCATTGCCGATGAAGTCGACGGTATGCGCTCCGCCGCCGTCGCCGCGAACGGTCGAGCATGGGTCGCGCACGCTATGGCATTCCATCGGCTCATCGTCGCGGCCTCCGGCAACAGCACACTGCTGTCGACGTGGGAGCATCTGTCGATCGAAGGTCGAACCGCTCAACTCGTATTGGCACCAGGATTCGACATGGGTGCCAGCACGGAACAGCACCAAGTAATACTCGAAGCGCTCGGTGCGGGCGATGCCGAAAGGGCCGCTCGGCTGTCCCGCGAACACGAAGAGACCTTCATCTGCGGCGACCCCACGTCAGATTGAGCGGAGGGCGCGACCACAACGACCGCAGCTGCCTCTGCTACGCGGCCCGTCACCTATCCAAACGGCAAGGCCGGTTCGGTGGATTCGGACGTCAAGCGACGCTATGCGCGATCCACATCCAGCCATAGTGACGGTGTATGAAACCCGTGCTCAGTTATTCGAAGATCGAACAAACCCGAACCGCGCCCCCCGGGGGGGGTAACGCGCCCTCTCGGCCATCGCGGCGCCGGCGAGCATGGGGTTGAGCAACCCGAGTGCGGCGAGGGGGATGGCGGCGACGTTGTAGGCGA
>NZ_JAGRQM010000004.1:0-310651 GCF_018132775.1 Gordonia sp. SCSIO 19800
ACCGCGATCAGCCACAACCTGATGCGCACCCTCGCCGCACTCACCAACACCCCCAGACTGCGGGCCGCGCGGGGCGCTACGCTGCGCCGCACACTCATCGCGGTACCCGCCCGACTAGCGCGACCAGCACGAACACCGGTCCTGCACCTACCCCGACACTGGCCAACCCAACACGCCTTCACCACGCTGTGGGCCGCAGTGCATACTCCCTGACCTACCAACCACACCCCCCCACCCACCACCAAGGAACCCCAGTGAAAAGGCTGACACAGGTCAGCGAATACCACACGCCCACAACACAATCAGACGATCACGCGCCCCAACCCACCCCACCTGAAACCCCTTCCACGGATTCAGGCTGAGGAGCGGCCGGAGCTTGCGGAGGGCGCGTCAACCCCCTGCTCCCTGAGGAGCGGCCGGAGCTTGCGGAGGGCGCGTCACGAAGGGTCCCGCACCGCAAAGACCGCACAGTTCTTGCTCGGAGGCGGACACTACCAGCAACCACCGACAATCGACGGTGGCGACTCCGCGTAGCAAAGATTCTGTTGGACAACGTATTTCGAGCTGCCGATTGCCCCTATCTCGTGTACAGTCGAACGTACATTCGCGGCACGGATTCTCGGGGGAGGTGACCGTCATGTCCGACACCACACGCGTCGGTGGCGATTCGACAGCGCCGCAACCGCGTGCCGTTGAGTTGGTGGCTGATCTCCACCGCACCCTCGATAAATTGCAGACCGTAGACCTGTCGCCGTGTACCGATGCCGAACTCGCTGAGGTGGCCGCGGAGACCGAACGCGCCATCGCGCGTCTGACCGTTGCCGGTGACCGGCAGATCGATCAGGTCGAGGCTCGCGACCTGCCCCGAAAAGCCGGGTGCCGAACACTCATGCAGTACATGACACACCGGCTACGAGTCTCGAACCCGATGCGGCGCCGTAAGCAGATGGACGCCACCGCCACCCGCACCAGCCTCGGCGGCGAGGTCCTACCACCCGAACACCCCTGCCTCGCCGAGGCGTTCGCCGCGGGAGCTGTCGGCTCCGCCCACGTACAAGCCACCCTCGACGTCCTCGACCGCATCCCGGTCGCCGTCGACCACGACATCAAGGTCGCCGCCGAACGACAGATGGCCGAGATCGCCGAAGCCCACACCCCCGCCGACATCACCCAACTCGGTGCCCGCCTGCTCGCCCACCTCGACCCCGACGGCACACTGACCGACGACACCGACCAGAAACGACGCCGCGGCCTGTGGATCGGCCGCCAACGAGCCGACGGCACCGCCAAAATATCGGGCACCCTGACCCCCGCACTCGCCGCCCGGCTCACCATGATGTTCGCCGTGTGGGGCAAACCCGGACTCAACAACCCCGACGACCCCGCCTCACCGTCCGGACCGGCCGGCACCGCCGACCCCGACGCCCTGGCCTCGGCAGCCGACCGCGACGGTCGCACTCTCGCCCAAACGAATCACGACGCCCTCGACGCCGCCCTGGCCGCAGGCTTCGCCGACGGCACACTCGGCACCTCGCATCGCGGCCTGCCCGTGCAGCTGATCATCAAAACCGACCTCTCCGACCTCGTCCGCGAAGCCGGACTCGCCACCACCGCCACCGGCACCCTGCTTCCCGTCCGGGACCTGATCGCGATGGCCGGTGACGTCCAGCCGTGGTTGGCGATCTTCAAAGACGCCACCGCTGTGCCGCTGCACTTCGGGCGCGGCAGACGTCTGGCCACCCGCGAACAACGACTCGTCTCCTTCGCCCGTCCCGACGGGGAAGTGTGCTCGGCACCCGGCTGCGATCAGCCCGCCACCCACATCGAGCTTCATCACGCCCACAAAGATTGGGCCAAGGGCGGTCTCACCGACATCGATGACCTCGCACCCGCCTGTCCCCGCCACAACCGCATGGTCGGCGACCAACCCGGCCAGTACACCACCCGGATCGTCCGGTCCGGGCCAGACGAAGGCCGCTGCGCCTGGCGATTGAACGCCGAACCCGGCGCCCCGTTCAACCCCGAACACCTCAACCGCCGACCCGACATACCCCGGCGGTTCGCAGAACATCTGAACACCGTGCGCAACGAGATCCACGGACCTGCCACCAGGCCCGGCGATGAGTCGCGCCCAACCCTTCGTGACGCGCCCTCCGCAAGCTCCGGGCGCTCCTCAGGGAGCAGCGGGCGCCCCGACGCCGTCGGCTACGGCGACCGCGGCCTCCGTCTCGAACTCGCTTATCGCGAACTGGTCCATCCGCGAACACCGCCGGAGCACCTCACCAGCCCACCGCTGACCCCGGTCGAAGCAGAACTCGCACGCATACTCACCGACCACCGGTGACGGCAAAGCAGATCGCCTCGCCGACTACCACCGCGGCGACCGGGCCGCCTAACCGTCAGTGCCGCAACGGCGCGGGACTCCACAGTCCGCTGCGGGTGGCGGTGCCGGTCTCGATCTCGGCGAGCGTGTCGACGTCGCCGTACGGTTCGTAGCGTTCGAGGGCGCCCCAGTCGCGTCCGATGTCGGCCATCAGATAGGTCGGCACCGCCGTCGCCTGCTGGGAGACCTCGAGCCAGCCGAGCGGACCGCCGCCGAAGCGGTTCTGCCACGCCGACACCGCAGCCGCCAGATCCGAGCCCGGCTTGATGCGCCACTTCGGGATCTCCGCGACCCCGACGTCGTGGGTGAACGGACGTTGGCACGGGAACGCCAGGCCCGAGGTCCAGTCGATGTGGACCGGGTCGGTGCTGCCGACGACGTCCTGCAGGGTGTCCATCTGCGGGATCCGCGGCGGGGTGAGCACGATGAACCGGTCCTCGGCCAGGTTGTCGTCGGTGGCGACGATCCGCACGGCGGTGGTGTCCGACGGCAGCTCGTCGGTGTTGTAGCGGAGGTTGCGCCACGACGGCCGTGGGCCGGGATCGATCAGTTCGGTCTCTCCGGCGGCCTCGAGGTCGGCGTCGCGGGTGTCGGGACCGATGGGGTCCGCGGTGTACTCGAGCATCACGTTCGGGTTGTCGTACTCGCCGGCCACCGACATCGTGAGCAGCGGGCGGTCCCGCCAATCCGTCGGAAGCGCATACCACCCGGAGGTGAGGCGGGCCGGGACCTGGTCGAGCTTGGAGTAGCTGCCCATGACCGGGGTCGAGCCGGGATCGAGGAAGAACGGGAGCGCTGCGGTGCTGCCGTTGATCCCGGGTTCGGCGATCTCGCCGCCGCCGGTGCCGCCGGGGTTGGAGTTGACGATGTCGGGGGACTGCCAGACGTCGCCGGACAGGACACCCAGCGACCCCTCGCTGGCCGTCGACTCGAGTGCTGTCGGCACACCGTTGGGGAAGAATCCCGAGGTGGACGGCGCGCTGCCCGGTGCGGGCGGCGGTCCGCCGAGAGGGTTGGGCAGCGTCGGGTCGACCGGGCGGAGCATGTCGCGGTCGGGGTCGGACTCCACCCAGACCTTGTCGGCCATCCCGCACGGGTTGCCGGCGACGGCGGCGAAGTTGGACCGGGGTACCGAGTACGACGAGCTCTGGTGGATTCCGGCGAAGATCGCGGTGACGATCTGGAAGACGACCACCGCCATCGCCAGATAGGCCAGCGGGGCGGCCGCCATCGAGGCGACCAGTCGTCGGTACCACCGCTGATGCGCGGCGTCGGCGCCGGTGGATTCCTCGACGTGCGGATCGGTCCCGGTGAACGGCTCACGGAAGTGGAACCACAGCGCGACCAACAGCAGAGCGAGCGCGGCGTAGAGCAGCACGCTGCCGAGCATGATGCCGCCGATCTTGACCTGCTCGACGCCCCACGGCATGCCCCACGCGGAGTAGTAGTAGTACGAGTTCGGCGCGGTGAAGGCGAGACCGCCGATGAACAGGACGAGCGCGCAGAACAGGGTGCGGTTTCGCCTCGAGTGCATGGATTGCTGGCTGGCGGCTATGGCCGCGATCGCGGCGAGGGCGGCCGCGATTCCGGCAAAGACGCCGAAGTGGTGCGTCCATTTGGTGGGCGTGAACATGAGGAACACCAGCGATGCGAAGGTGATCGCGACGATGCGGCGGGTCGGGCCGATGGCGGTGCCGGGGATGCGGTTCTTGCGGACGAGCACTGCCGCCGAGACGACCAGCCCCAGGATCATGGCCAGTACCGCGAACCGACGGGCGATGGAACCGTCGGCGGAGAAGGCGAAGAGCGCCGAGTAACGACCGATCTCGTTGTACCAGCTCATCGACGGCCCGAGCGCCGACTTCATGCTCGACGCCTCGACGAACGACCGCAGGGTCAGGTTCGAGAACACGACGAAGACGACGAAGGTGCCGGCGGCGAGGATCGGCGCGATGAGCGCCACGAACGACCATCGCAGCGAGCGCTTGCGATCGCGGTCGGCGGTCTCGGGATCGCCGGATGCCGATCCTGCGGATTCGGTGTCTGTTGAGGACAGTTCGGCGACGACGCGGGCCCGCTTGATGAGCGCCATGATCATCGGGCGTGCGCCGGCGATCAGTGCCGCCACCGCGAGCAGGCCCGTCGGGCCGGCGGCGATGCTGAACGCTCCGATCAGGCACGCGACGGCGGCCGGCAGCATGCGACCGGTGGCGATGGCCCGTTCGACCGAACACCAGGTCAGCAGGGCGCCCAGGCAGATGATCGGTTCGGGCCGTAGGCCGTTGTTGAAGGGGAACCAGCACGCGAGGAACGCGAACGCCGCCGTCCAGGCGACCATCGGGCGGGTCAGTGCGGCACGTCCCAGGCGGGGAAGAACTTCGTGACTCACGATGAGCCACACCAGGATTCCGCACAGCAGTGCGGGCAGACGCATCCACGGACTGGCCACGGAGACGTGGCTGAGCAGTCCGAAGACCTGGTAGTACCAGCCGAACGGTGCCTCGGGTGCGCCGTACCAGCGGAAGTAGTTCGCGGTGTAGTCGCTGTCCTGAGCCACCCTCGACATGGTCAGGAGGTAACCGTCGTCGGAGGTGTTGGGCCCGATCATGTGCCACACGATCAGCGCGCCGATCACCACATAGTCGCGCGCATTCAGCCGCCACCACCGTGCCGGGAAGATCCGACGATGTCGCCGGCCGTCCGTCGAGTCCAGTGCTGCCAGAGCGGACAGGGCCAGCAGCGTCGACGCCACTCCGACGATCACGACCAGCCACTTCGAGATGGTCGGCGCAGTGTTGTAGCGCGAATCGATGGTGACGTGGGCGTCGAGTCCCGCGATGTCGGCCGCCGGCCCGGCGAGATCGGTGAAGAGGCCGGTCACCTGGGGGCGCTGGTCGGACGAGTACTTGAAGGCCTCTTTGTCCTCGGTCGTGCCGGCGAGTGGTTCGTCCTCACCGTCCTCGTTCCTGGTGCCGCTCGTCATGCCGACGAACTCGGCGGTCACCGCGTCGGAATCGGCGTGCACGACGATCTCGCGGCACCCCTGGTCGCGCATGTCCTGCAGCGTCGCCGACACGAGCGAGACGTTGCGGATGACCACCTCGACGCCCTGCCGGTCCAGGGGCGCATCGGCAGCACCGGTCTTGCGGATGAACAGGCCGCGCTCACCGGACTTCGGTGCCTGCTTGGGCGTGGTGGACAGCAGCACCGATCCACCGGGCGGCAGGTCGTTCACGGCAGTGCAGGGAATCGAGACGTCGAGGTCGACGGGCGTGTAACCGATCAGCGGGGACGACACCGAACCGATCTGACCGTTCTGCGGCCAGTCGATTTCGGCCGTTCGCTGCGACACCGGCATGAGTGGGGTCGCGAGAGCGAGCAGGAACCCGAGCAGACCGGTGACGATGGCGACGATCCTCGCTCGTCGAACGGTCTGCGCTGGCACAAAGAGAGATGGTAGCCGTTGGGATGTCCCGCCCCGGTGGGCGGCGGTGCGGGCACCACGGGCGGGTGTCAAAGGCCGCGCCGCGGCGACGCATGACCGCCGATCGCCAGGTCAGGGCCAGTATGGTGAATGCCATGTCCGACGCCGAGGTGCCCGACCGTCTGCCGATCCTGCTGCTCAACGGCCCCAACCTGAACACCCTCGGCACCCGGGAGCCCGCCGTCTACGGCTCGGACACCCTCGCCGACGTGGTCGACCTGGCCGAGCGCACCGCCGCCGAGCTCGGTTTCGGTGTACGCGCGGCGCAGACCAATCACGAGGGGCAGATGCTCGACTGGATCCACGAATCCGTCGGCGAGATCAGCGGCATCGTCATCAACCCCGGGGGATGGACACACACCTCGGTCGCCCTCGCCGATGCGCTCGTCGTCCCCGATGTCCCGATCCTCGAGGTGCACATCAGCAACGTCCATCGGCGCGAGGCATTCCGGCATCACTCCTATGTGTCACCGATCGCCGCCGGGGTGATCGCCGGTTACGGCATCCGCGGCTATGAGTTCGCGATCCGCCGGCTCGTCGATCTGGTCGGCTGACCAACCCGGCGCGTCGTCGACTGGGCGCAGTTTCTCGTCGACTGTGCGCGTTTTGACCGCCGACGGGGCCTAGAGGCGAGTCGAGTCATGATGATCCGGAGGATGATTCGAGAGCGCGGTCGAGGATCGTGCGGAAACCCCTGACCAGTGCCTGGTGCGAATCCAGCGTGCCGCTCTCGAAGCCGATCAGCAGATACATTGCCGCAGTGGCGAACTCCTCGGCCTCCTCGCGGTTGTGGAGCACCTCGTCGTAGGTGGCCGCGATGATGTCTCGACGCTCTCGGTCCACGGTGTGCTGAATGGCGAGCACCTCGGGATCGTGCGCGGCCCACACGCGGATCGCGGCCTCGGTCGCGTGTGACAGCTGCAGACCGATGTCGGTGAGGGCGTCGAGTCGCTCCCGTGGGTCGGCGATGTCGCGAGCACCGGCGATCAGTCGCTGGCTCTGTTCGTCGCGCCAGTGACGGATGAGAGCGGATCGATAATCGGCCCAGTTGCCGAATGCGTGATAGAAGCTCCCGGTGGTTGTCCCGGTCGCCTCGCAGATCGCCGCCAATTTCAGACCGGCATGACCGTGGTCGGTGAGGATGGCCAGCCCAGCGTCGAGATAACGCCGTTGGATGTACTCCGACGGCTGCGCCCTCTTACCGGTGGCCATGGGTCCAGTGTGCTGCACGAATGTCGAGGTCGACGTCCGGGTGCTCACAAGCTTGCGGCTCTCATATCCAAAATGTGACCCCTTGCACATTTCTATAAGTTGACTTACAGTGACGTGGCACTCACCGAGGAGGACATGTGATGGGTAAGGCGACACGTAACCGGGGGCTGGATCCGGAGACACAGTTTCACGAGATCTATCGGAACCTGTCGACCTTCGACTTCCCGTGGGACATCAATCAGGCACTCAGCTTCGCCCTCTTCCGCACGTACGCGGTACCGAGCATCGGCCGGTTGCTCGACGAGACGCGTGCGTTCACGGCCGAGACCCAGAAGCGCTACGACGACACCTCGCTTCTGCTGGAGGTGCCGCTTCTGGACGGTTTCGACAGCAGTCGGGGCAAGTCCGCGATTCGGCGCATCAACCAGATGCATCGCATGTACGACATCTCCAACGACGACATGCGTTACGTCCTGTCGACGTTCGTGGTCGTGCCGAAGCAGTGGATCGATGACTACGGCTGGCGGAAGCTGACGGACGACGAGGTGACCGCGTCGGTGAATTACTACCGGACCCTCGGGCGCCACATGGGGATCAAGGAGATCCCCGAGGACTACCACGCCTTCGAGGTCCTGATGGACGGCTACGAAAGCGAGCACTTCGCTTTCGATGACGGTGGTCGCCGCGTCGCCGATGCCACCAAGGGCCTGCTCGCGTCGTTCTATCCCAAGCCGCTCGCGCCGGCGATCGACATCTTCAGTCGATCGCTGATGGATGACGCGCTGCTCGAGTCGTTCGGTTACCGGCGGCCCGGACGTGTCGCGAGGTTGCTGTCGATCGGTGGACTCAAGGCGCGTGCCCGCGTCGTGGCGGCCCTGCCGGCCCGTCGCACACCGCAGTACGTGTCCGAGATGCAGCGAATTCGCAGCTACCCGAACG
The DNA here is from genome assembly GCF_018132775.1 of Gordonia sp. SCSIO 19800. Classification (NCBI taxonomy): domain Bacteria; kingdom Bacillati; phylum Actinomycetota; class Actinomycetes; order Mycobacteriales; family Gordoniaceae; genus Gordonia; species Gordonia sp. SCSIO 19800. Next base: position 8,019 of record NZ_JAGRQM010000004.1, read on the forward strand.
GTTTCGACATCGAGAAGCTGGGCACGTTCGCGGGTGGCTGCCCGGTCCAACACCTCGCGGCCGAGCCTGTACAGCAAACGGCGTCGACGGGAAGTTAGTCCGGTCTGCGCATCTCGTATCCGCGGAGCAGGTCGCTTCGTTCGCTCCGAACCGTTGCGCCAGGGAGGCATTAGTGCAACCATTGGGTTGCAGTAAGAAATCCGCAGCATGGGGAGCAACGATGAGTGACAACACCGAAACCCACGACGTGACCGCCTCGGCGACAGCCGAGTTCGACCGGATCGAGCGCGAGATCTCGATCGACGCACCCGCCGACCGGGTCTGGTCTCTGGTCAGCGAACCGGGATGGTTCATCAATGACAAGGCGATCACCGAGCACCGGATCGAACGCGACGGCGACCTGTCGACCATCCACGACCCGGTCCACGGCGCCTTCACCTTCCGCACCGTCGAACTCGACGAGCCGCGTTACGCGGCGTTTCGATGGCTCGCCGATGCCGCTGATCCGCAATCGGATTCGACGCTCGTCGAGTTCTGGATCACGCCGGCGGACTCCGGCGTGCTCCTCAAGGTCGTGGAGTCCGGTTTCTCGTCGCTGCCGGGAACGGAAGCGGAGCGACGCGCACGGTTCGACGGCAACAACGAGGGATGGACCATCGAACTCGAGCTGGCCCGAACACATCTCGGCGGCGTGCATGCCTGACGTCGCTCCCGTCGAGGTCTTCGCCGCGCTGTCCGACGAGAGCCGATGGCAGATCCTCACGCGACTGGGTTCGGAACCCGCGTCCGCGTCCCATCTCGCGGCCGAACTCCCGATCAGCAGGCAGGCGATCGCGAAACACCTTCGGGTCCTCACCGAGGCGGGACTGGTGACGTCCTCACGTGTCGGCCGCGAGATCCGTTACGAAGCCGTAGGTGCACAGTTGTCGCGGGTTGCCCATCGGCTCGACACCATCGGCCGTGGTTGGGACCGCCGTCTGAACGACATCAAACTCCGCGCCGAAAAGGGCTGAGCCGTCGGCCGCAAACCCTCTGGTTCCTGCGCCAGCCCCCGCTTCCTGCGCCAACCCCCCGCTCCCTGAGCGCGGCCAACCCCCGCTCCGTGAGCGCGCCAGCAGGGGGTGACGCTCGCATGCTCCGGGCGCTCCTCAGCTCAGGGAGCAGGGGGCGGGTCGTTCTTTCGGATCAGGGAGCGGCTGTAGCGGAGGGAGCGGCGGAGCTGATCACCTCGTCGATCGCCCTGGCGGTGTCGGCGGCGTGGGGTGCGCGGATCATCGAGATGTGGTCGCCGGAGACGTCGTGAAAGGTCACGGCACCGGTCGACATCCGCCGCCACAGGTCCGGGTCGTCGGGGTTGGTGCGGGCGCGGATGACGCCGAAGGGACCCGCGTACTCCCGGGGTCGGTACCGGCGAATCATCCTGGTGCCCAACCGGAAGAACACGATCCACTGCACCGGCGTCGGGAGCTCGACCATCCCGGCAGTGGGGACGAGGGCGGCCAGAGCGAGCTCTTTCACGATTCGCTGTGGAAGTGGTTCGCGGGCGGGGGTGGGGTCGTCCCCGGTGCGGTCGGGCAGGGCGGTGTCGCGGGCACCGCCGCCCAGCGCGCGCAGGCGTCCGACGATCCCGACCTTCTCACCACGAACCCGCTTGGCGAGTGCCGGGTCGAAGAGCGAGTCCAGAACGACGACTGGATCGCATGTTTCGCCTGCCTTGGTCAGCTGCGCCGCGACCTCCATCGCGACGAACCCGCCGAGCGAGTATCCACCGACCTGATACGGGCCGCCGGGCTGGACCGATCGCATGTCGGCGATCGCGCGTCGTGCCGCCGCCCGCACGGAATGATCAGCGCGGCCGCGCTTTTCGACGCCACGCGACTGGATCGCGTAGATGGGCCGGTCGGTCTGCAGTGCTCGGACGACCGGGGTGAGGCTGGTCGCCAGGCTGCCGGCGCCGGCCACCAGGAAGATCGGCCGGCCCGTGCCCTGCCGCAGCGGGATGAGGGTAGCCCCCGAGGCGTTCGCCGACCGCTCCTTCGCGGCCGACTCGATGCGCTGGGCGAACAGCGCGATGGTCGGCGCCTCGGCGAGCATCGCGGTGTTGACGTCCAGTTGGAGGTGATGCTGCACCTCGGCCAGCATCTTCGCGGCGGCCAGCGAGTCGCCGCCGAGTTCGACGAAATCCTCGTTGCGGCCGATGGATTCGAGTCCGAGGATCTGGCACCAGAACCGGTGCAGCGCCATCTCGGTCATCCCACGGGGCGGTTCGTGATCCGGACGTGCGGGCGGAGGTGGCAGGGCCGCCCGATCCACCTTGCCGCGCTCGTTGCGCGGGAGTTCGGCGAGCACGATGATGTCGCGCGGAATCATCCACGGGGTCAACGTCTTCCCGAGCTCCTGCCGGATCTCGGCCGGGGAGGGTGACCACTTCTCGGGGTCCACGGCGACGTGGGCGGCGAGCCGTGCCTCGTCGCGGTTGGCGGTGACGACCGCGTCGGTGGTCCAGGCCAGCGCGCGGATGGCGGCTTCCACCTCGAGCGGTTCGACGAGGTACCCGCGGATCTTGATCGCGTCATCGCTGCGGCCGAGGAGCGCGAGTTCGCCGGACTCGTCGAAGCGTCCGAGATCGCCGGTGCGATATCGTGTCCGGCCGTCGGGCAACTCGATGAAGCGCGTCGCCGTCAGCTCTGGATCCTGGTGGTAACCGGACGCTACATGGGCGGATTCGACGATGACCTCGCCCGTGCTGCCGACCGGCAGGTCGTTGCCGTCCGCGTCGACGATCCGGACGTGCTTGTCCGACGCCGGCACGCCCACGGGGATGGCGCCGGGCTCGACGTCCCGCTCGGGCGGGAACAGGTTGAAGGCCAGGTTGCCGACCTCCGATGCGCCTGCCCAGCAACAGAAGACTCCGTCGGTCAGGATCGTGTCGCGGGCCAGCTGGATGTCGGCGCGGTGCGTCGGCTCACCGCAGGTGGACAGCAGTCGCAGGAATTCGACGGCGTCGTCGGCCGACAGCTCACCCAGCCAGGATCGCAGCAGCGACGGGGTGCAGTGCGCGGTGGTCGCCTCCTGTGCGACAAGCCAGTCCCGAAGCCCGGTCGTGGTGCGGCGGCGGACATCCCAGAGCAGCATGGTCGACCCGTTGAGCAAGCTCATCGCGAGCGCGTCGAGGCCGCCGCCGAAACTGAGGGGTAGCAGGACGACGGCGCGGTCGTCGGGTCGCATGCCGAGGAAGCGACGGCCGTCCCGGGCGTGATTGACCGGCATCTTCTGCGCCAGCACCACGCCTTTGGGGGTGCCGGTCGAGCCCGACGTGAAGAGCAGGACCGCCGGATCGTTCGGGCCGGGCTGGTCCGCGATACGCGACTGATCTGGTTCTCGGGCATCGGCTGCGGTGTCCAGGACATGGGCACCGGACCGTTCGAGCACGACGTCGCGTCGATCCGGCGGCAGGAACGGGTCGAGAAGGACGAGGGGGCGTCCCGAACACAGCACCGCCAGCATCCCGATCACCGAGTCGATGTCGGATTCGATCTCCACCGCCACGGGTCGGCCCGGATCGGTGGTGGCGACGATCGTGCGCGCGAGGTCGTCGACCCGGGAGGCGGCGTCGGCGAACGTGATCGACTGCTCGGGGGTCTGGAGTGCGACGGCCTCACCACGTACCGCGGCGACGGCTCGCCATCGGGCCGCGGCGGTGTCGGCGGCGTCGACGCCCGGAAGGTCGGTGACGGCCGTGGCGCCGGTGGGAGTCGCCCGGACTTCGGGAGGGTTATGGCTGTTCATGTCCTCAAACTTCCGCGGAGGCGGGAAACGTCGACGGTCATGGACGGGCCACGGAACTCTCAGCCCGGGCAACGGTGCCACGCCGCGCGGGACTCGGCCCCTCCTCCGGCCCCGACAGCTTGCCTGGCAAGCCTACCCTTAGTCGTGCGAAGGAGCACGATCGGAGCGGGGTGGGAGCACGGGGATGCGGTCCGGTCGGCCGGGCATGACACGGGAAGCGGAGACATCCGGCCGGTCGGCGGTAACGTGTTCACCGGTCGTCGGACGGTGTGGTCGCTGCATCGCCGTCCGCGACGACGGGGCTGTTCGAGGCGTGCGAGGAGAGATCGACGATGCAGTACGACGAAGTGGTTCTGGGACGTCGCAGCACCCGCGGGTTCACCTCCGACCCCGTGCCTCGAGAGCTCATCGAGGAGATCCTCACCCTCGCCATGCGAGCCCCGTCGTCGATGAACACACAACCGTGGAACTTCCACGTGATCACGGGTGAACCGTTGGATCGCATCCGCGCGGGCAACACCGAGCGCAACCTGGCCGGCGTTCCCCATTCGCGAGAGTTCCGGACGGGCGCGGAGAAGTTCACCGGGACGCACCGCGACCGTCAGGTCCAGGTTGCGAAGCAACTGTTCGGCGCGATGGGCATCGCCCGCGAGGACATGGAGATGCGGCAGGACTGGGTGCTGCGGGGGTTCCGTCAGTTCGACGCGCCGGTCTGTGTGATCGTGACCTACGACCGCATCCTCGACGGCAGCGACGACACCCCGTTCGATTGCGGCGCGGTCTCGAATGCGCTGGTCAACGCCGCCTGGTCGCGCGGTCTCGGCGCGGTCATCAACAGCCAGGGCATCATGCAGTCGCCCGTGGTTCGCGAGCACGCCGGCATCCCCGACGATCAGGTGATCATGAAGAGCATCGCGCTCGGCTGGCCGGATGAGACCTTCCCGGCCAATGCGGTGGTCTCCGAACGCAAGTCGGTCGCCGAGGCCGCGAGATTTATCGGTTTCGAGTAGTAACGTTCTGCCTCCCAGGGCTTGCAAAGAGCCAGTTGCGCAGGAGTCAATTGAACGTAGTGTGTCAGTCTCCCGGCAGACCCGAAACATCGCACGTGTCCGAGAACTAAAGGTGCCATACTCTCAGTAGCCTGGCTTCGAGGCTAGCTGCATATGAGTCAGTACAGCCTGATCTGCGCACTAGTTAGCAGTCGCTCGAAATTGCACAAGACATCCTCGGGAAACGAGAGCAGTGGAATGAAAATCCGCGTCGTGGATAGATTTGACAACCCGCCCAGCAGATACTTCGAAACACTTGTTGTGCTTCGACGCGACAATTGGGACGACTTCGGGTTCAAGACTTTATTCGATGCCGAAGTGTTGATTCCTGGGCAAGAGTCAGTCGAGCTTGGGAGCGTCAAGATTCTCCGAGCGGGAATGGACGGCGGACCCACTCCCTTTGACAGTCCGCAATTCACCGCATTAGACGAAAGATACTGTTCACTCGGACAAGATATTGAGTATTATGAAAAACTGCTTTTACTGCCTGAGCGGGAACGGGCGCAGTTTCTGAAGTTCATGCGCGACGCGGCTACTGACTTATCGATCGTTGCGGCCTTTAGAGGTGAAGAGGGTTGGCAGAATTCAATTCTCAGGTTCGGTCAAGCTGAGCACACCTTACGGGCAGCACGGTCTCTCTTTGGCGGACCTTCGCCAACCGTAGGTAGGTCCGGTCTGGTGCACAGTAGTTCAGACCTGCAGACCGAAGTACGATTCGATTTTGATGACACAGGCCCCTTGCCTGGTCGATGCAAAGTGTTGATCGGTTACAACGGTGTGGGAAAGACTCGTCTCTTGGCAGAAATCGCTCGCGAGACTAGCAAGGTGGGAAATGGCGATCCCGTACCTTCCAGCACACCCCAATCTACATTTGGTGCGGTTATTGCAGTGTCCTATAGTGCATTTGACACGTTCGAACTCCCGCTGGTCGCCGACAAGGACCGGGCGTCGACTACCAGCTTCGGGTACACATACTGCGGCTTACGGCGGCTCGAGAACGGTAAAGCGAGCTTGCAGCTGAAATCCATTCCCGAGATCGACTCGGAGCTAACCTCCGCATTTAGTCTTGCCTGTAGCAGAGACGTGCATGCGCTGGAGCGGGCACTCGCAGATATAGACAGCGATCCTTCCTTCGGGCGGGTCGGTTTGAACTTATCTGACTGGGTTCAGGTCGGGGTAATACCGGAAAATATAGTATCTCGCTTGAGTGCGGGCCAGAAGATCGTTGCGAATATTGTGGTTCAGTTGGCTGCACACCTTCGTAGGAGGTCTCTCGTCTTGATCGACGAGCCGGAGACCCACCTCCATCCTCCGCTACTCGCATCTCTGCTGCGAGGAATCCAGAGGTTGCTGGAGGCCTTTGACTCGTATCTCATAGTCGCAACGCATAGTCCGGTCGTGCTGCAGGAGGTGCCAGCTAAGGACGTTCAGGTTATTGAGCGCTTCGGCGGCGGGATTCGGGCGGTTGGCCCGCAGCTCGAAACCTTCGGGGCGGGTCTAGGCGAACTTACAAACGAAGCTTTCGGTCTCGACAATTCGGTCTCGGACTACCGGGCCGTTATTCGCGAGTTGGCTCAGGGTATGAGCATCGACGCTATCGAGGAGTTGTTTCCTCTCGGAATGGCGAGTCAAGCTCGAGCGCTGGCCATGCGTGCAATGCGCCGGGAGGGTCAGTGAGGACACTCCCGATCCCGCTTATCGATGAAGCAGATCTCTACGATCGGTTGGTTGCTCGTCGAGGAGTCGATACTTCAGCCGTACTGCGCGGAGTGAGAAGCCGAGTCCTTTACTCGTATCAACAATACCGGGAAGAGGCTGTGACGTCATTGGTGAGTGTAGGATTCGACGAGGATGCTGCGGTTGCTTTGCGGTCGAATTACCGAGTTCTGAGGTCGGGTGCACTAGCCGAATACGGATTGTCGATTCTGGGTCGGAGTAGATTGTGTTGTCTTTGTGGTCTGCGGGATGTTAGCGAACTGGACCACTACCTTCCGAAGACGATATTCCCAGAATATTCTGTTTTAACACTGAATTTGATTCCAGTCTGTGGTGTCTGCAATAGGCTAAAGTCCGAACACTACAAAGCGCTAGACGGAAGGAAGGCATTCATCCACGCATACTTCGACGATCTTCCATATGAAGAAGAATTTTTGGTTGCACGTGTCGATGTCGATCGCGCAGTTCTACCCTTCTTTGAGGTTGCACAGACCTCTCAAATGTCCAGCGAAACATTCGACGTACTCTCAGGTCAATTTAAGCGTTTCGGATTGGCCATGTATTACGCAGAAGAGGCCGTTGAGTTGCTGGCCGACAAGTCGGATGCAATAGAGGGTTATTTCTCCGATGGTGGGGCACTCGCCGTCCAGGAGTATCTCGCACGCGACGCTCGTAGCGTTCGCAAGCGGCATGGTGCCAATTTTTGGAAGTCGGCGACTCTATCGGCTGCTGCAAGTTCAACAGATTTCTGCGAAGGAGGATTTCGTCTTCTATCGTAGTCAATCACATCCGTGGGTTTTCTGGAGCGGAAGTTGTCCGCGTCGGACTGTCGGTGGCGACGAGCGGCTATATATAGACAGTACGAGATCGCCTCCTGACTTGCTGAGTGTGGTCAAGTCCCGCTGACCCGGAAAGAGGAGCGAACCAGTAAGAGGTCTGCTGTCGCTTATTTATCGTGACAGCGCCGCACGCGCGGCCGCGGCCACGCCGCCGCGACGAATCGGGCCGTGGCCCGGCAGCAGGATGTCGGCATCGAGCTCGGTGAACCGTTCGACGCTGCGTCGCGCGGTGGGTTCGTCGTGCTGGAAGAGCGACGGGATGCACTGCGGCCCGGTGATCGACGAGATCTCGTGTCCGCTCACCAGTGCGTCGCCGGACACCAGGGCGCGGCCGTCGGCGACGAGGTAGGCGCTGTGGCCGTCGGTGTGGCCGGGGCTCGCCACGGGGACCGGTGCGCCCGGGAGGTCGAGCGGTCGGTGCCCACCGGTGGAGAACCCCGACGCCTGGGCGAGACCCGCACGACTGAGGACGCCGAGCGGAGTGGTCTTGGCCAGCCACGCCCACAGGCGGGGGTTCGCCACCTGCGGGGCGAGATCGAGCGCGTTCGCCTGCTGGAGGTGACGGCGCAGCGCGTGATCCACCTCGACCGGGTCCATGTAGACGTCGAACCCATACTTCGCTTGCAGCTTGACGAGACCACCCAGGTGGTCGACGTGAGCATGGGTGAGGAGCGCGCCACGTACGTCCTCGGGCTTGCGGCCGATCCGTTCGATGGACTCGACGACCTGGGCGGCCTGGCCCGGATAACCGCCGTCGATGAGCGTCAGCTCGCCGTCCTGCTCCAGCAGCACCCAGTTCACGACGTCGGTGGAGACGAAATGGGTTGTCGACGAATCGCCGTCGACCCGGGTGATCGTCATCGGTCGCGCGGTACGGAACGGGAGTCGCATCATCATCACTTCCGGACGACGAGCACGAACGGGCCGCGCTCGGTGACCTGGAAGCGCGGGTCGTCGAACACCGCCGGGTCGAAGGTGACCGTGTAGCGCTTCACGTTCGGATCGTTGGGATAGACGTCCTCGGCGAGGCGGAGCGTGTAACCGTCTGCGCTGTACCTGAACAGGAAGACATTCGGCGGGGTCCAGGGGGATCGGTCGAGCGCGTCGACGAGCTGGTCGGCGTTCTCGCTCTTCGCCCAACGCTCGATCGCGGCTGCGCGCTTGTCGAATTCGGCCAGCGGATTGGCGTAGTGGGAGGTGAGTCCCTGGAATCCCCAGTACGGGTAGATCGACAGGAACCCGAAGTCGGCGGTGAGGACCACATTCTCGGTGCGCGGCCGGCCGGTCTGTTCACCGATCAGCTTGTCCAGCTCCGCGAAGTACGACTCGGCGCCGGCCGGGCGGGCGTCGGCGCGTTCGCCGTATCCGTCGGTGTCGGTGTAGGCGGTGGTGATCTCGGTACCCAGATGACCCGGGATGCTTTGTGCCATCGCGATTGCCGAGAGGACGGCGAGTGCACCGACGACCACACGAACGTCGCCGAAGCGCCGTACCGCCGCATGCGCGAGGTCGACGACACCGAAGACGCCCGCCGCGCTCAGTGTGGCCACCAGGATCGGCTCGAGACGGAACGAGAGAAGGGTCGTGCCCAGGGCGGTCATCAGCATCGACAGCAGGCAGAAAAGATAGACCGTCACCACCGTGACGCCCATGGCCAGGGCGACGGTGCGGGTACGGAAGCGCAGCAGAATCCAGAGGAGGCCGATCATCGTGATCGCGCCCACGAGGTTCAGCCCGAACATCGGCAGCGGCAGCACCGAACCGCGTTCGGGCAGATAGTGTTCGGCGGTACCGCCGCTGGCGGGCGTGTTGGTCAGGCGTGCCCACAGGTAGGGCGCCCACACCAGCAGGGCGATCAGGCCGGAGATGACCCCGACGGCGACCAGACGACCGATCACCGCGAGCACGACACCGCGCCGGCGGCTGGTCACCGTGGCCGACGGAGTGGCCTTGTTCGACGCGCTCAGCCAGCCTTGGACGGCGAAGTAACCGGCCAGCAGGACAGCTGTGAGGGCGAACAGTCCGGTGTAGAGCGTGTAGGTGGCGGCCGAGATCCCCAGGAACACACCGGACGCCGCCACCGCAGGCCAACTCGTCGCGCCGAAGAGCGGACCCGCGGGTCCGTCGGCGGCACGGGTTCGTCCGCGCAGCGCGTAGGTCAGCGTGATCAGCATGGGTACGCCGATCAGCACCAGAATGGCCGCATACGGCTCCGGCGAGGCGTACAGCAACGTGACGGTGGTGACCGCGAGGCCCAGCGCGACACCACGATCGGCGCCGAACATGCGGATGAACAAGATGACGCCGACGGCCGCGGCCACCGCCATCGACACGATCGCCCAGGTCTTGTATGCCTCCCAGCCGGGCTGGCCGAGCAGGTTCGCGAACCGGCCGCCCCACCAGAACCAACCGGCCGGGTAATAGGGCGGCAGATCGGTGTAGGTCATGTCCGCGAGGTGCGGGCTCGACGTCATGCGGGTGAGGTACTCGGTGCGGAACTCCTGGTCGACCGAGAGTCCGAAGAGGTAGAGACGTGTTGCGCCCAGCGGCATTCCGATGGTCACCGTGACGAAGCCCGACATCGCGGCCGCCGACAGCACCGGCACCAGCAGTCGGCCCTTGCCGTAGCGATAGAGCAGTGCGGCGACCACCAGGATGGCGATCGCCAGCACCTGTCCGGCGGTCGTCAGCGACCGGGTCACGTTGGAGGAGTTGAACGCCGGCCACTCGACGGTCCCGATGGCCGTCAGTCCCGCCATCGACACCAACCCGCCGACCACTACGGCGATCAGCAGCGACAGTACCGCGCGTACGTAGCCCGTCGAACCCTGCGGTGCGGAGGGTGAGTCCTCTTCCGCTCCCTGAGGAGTCCCGGAGCTTGCGGAGGGCGCTTCGCCTTCCGCTCCGTGAGGAGTCCCGGAGCTTGCGGGGGGCGAGTCCTCTTCCGCTCCCTGAGGAGTCCCGGAGCTTGCGGAGGGACGTCTCGAAGGGTCAGGTCGGTTCATCACGTCCACTCAGACTCTGCTGTTCAGCGATTGGGCGATTCAGCGATCAGATCGGCAACTTGCGGAAGATCGGACGCGGGATGTGGCGGAGCACCATCATGATGTAGCGGAACGGCCCCGGCACCCAGACGATCTCCTTGCCCTTGGTGGCCGCGGCCACCGCCAGGCGACCGACGTCCTCCTTGTCGACCGTGAGCGGCGCTTCCTTGACATGCGCCGACAACCGGGTGCGGACCTGGCCGGGGCGGATGACGAGGACGCGAGCACCGAAGGGGCGCAGCGCCTCTCCGAGCCCGAGGTAGAAGCCGTCGAGTCCGGCCTTCGTGGAGCCGTAGACGAAGTTGCTGCGGCGGACGCGCTCGCCGGCGACGGAGCTCATCGCGATGATCTGTCCGTGGCCCTGCGCCTTGAACTTTTCGCCCAGCAGAACACCGACGGAAACCGCTGCGGTGTAGTTGATCTCGGCTTCGGCGACCGCGAGGCCGTGGTCCTGCCAGGCCTGCTCGTCGTCACCCTGGATGCCGAAGGCGACGATCGCGACGTCGACGTCACCGTCGGCGAACGCCTTGTCGATGACCGCCCGGTGGGTGTCGGTGGCGCGGGCGTCGAAGTCGATCTGCGTGACCTCGGTGGCGCCGGCGTTCTTGGCCTTCTCCACCGCCGCGGCGGCGGTGGGGTCACCCGGCAGGGTGGCGAGGATGACCCGCGCGGGGCCCTTGCTGAGGTACTCCGCGGTGATGGCGAGCCCGATCTCGGAGCTGCCGCCCAGGACCAGGATGGACTGTGGGACGCCCACGGCGTTGATCATTATGTACTCGCTTTCGGTGACGTACAGGTCGGGTGCGCGTGCGGCGCGTCGAAAAGGGCAGTCGGTCAGGCGAGTTCGAGGCGCCGACCCATGTCCGACATGAACACCCGGTTGGGGTCGATGCGACGACGCGTCGCGATCCAGTCGCCGATCTCCGGGTACATGGCGTGGAAGTTCTCGGCCGAGGTGCGCGAGTCCTTGGCGGTGTAGAGGCGGCCGCCCATCGCCATGACGCGGCGGTCGAGCTCGTTGAGGAACTCGGCGAGGCCGGCCTTGACCGGGAAGTCGAGGCAGACGTTCCAGCCCTTGAACGGGAAGCTCAGCGGCGCCCGGTTGCCCTCGCCGAAGAGTTTGATGACGTTGAGGAAGCTGACATGGCCCGACGCCTGGATGTCCTCGATGAGCGCGGTGAACTCGCCCTCGTTGCCGGTCGGCACGATGAACTGGTACTGGCAGAAACCACCGCCGCGTCCGTAGGCGTTGTTCCAGTCACCGAACACGTCGAGCATGTGGTAGAACTGCGCGAGATTTTTGACCTTGCCCTCACTGGGCGGTCCGATCCGGTAGTACGCCTCGCCGACTGCGGAGAAGCTGAGCTTGTTCGCCAACCCGCGCGGGAAGATGTCGGGGAACCGGACGAGTGGCTTGTTGTTGAACGACAGCGGGTTGTCGCGGTACTTCTCCGGCAGTTCGTCGACGCGGGCGAGATTCCCCCGGGAAAACGTGCCGCGACCGAGCTTCGGCGGCGCGCTGATGGTGTCGAACCAGCCCGAGGCGTATTCGTATCCGTCCTCGAATCCGTCCTGGAGATGCAGGTCGAGGGTCTCCTGCAGCGAGCCGGTGCGCGCGGTGTCGGCGATGAAGTAGGCGCTTTCGGTGCGCTTCATCTGGATCTTGGCGCGCAGCACGATGCCCGTCAGTCCGATGCCGCCGATGGTCGCCCAGAAGAGTTCGCCGTTCGGGTCGTCGGCCGAGCCGCCCGGGGTGAGGGTGAGGATGCGGCCGTCGGCGACGAGCAACTGCATCTCGACGACGTGGTTGCCGAAGCTGCCCTGGCTGTGGTGGTTCTTGCCGTGGATGTCGTGGGCGATCGCGCCGCCCACCGTCACCTGTCGGGTACCCGGGAGCACCGGGACCCACAAGCCGTGGGGGAGCGCCGCCTGCATGAGCGTGTCCAGGGAGACGCCGGCGTCGACGTCGACCGTGGCCGACTCGTCGTCGATCGCGTAAATCCTGGTCAGTGGGGTCATGTCGATCGTGAGGCCGCCACTGTTCTGGCCCGACTCGTTGTACGAGCGGCCCAGTCCGCGGGCGATGACGCCGCGCTTGAGGTAGTCCGGCTTGTCCGCGTTGTCGTCAGCCACGCGGGCCACCGCCTCGGCGATGACCTCTGGGTACGGCGTGGACAGGACGTGACCCTCGATCGGGGTGGTGCGAGACCAGCCCACCAGCTTGCGGGTCGTGATCGGCAGCAACTCTTCAGTAGACATCGCTAGAGAGGTTACCTGGGCGGGGTTCACAGACCGACCGTCATGCCGGGGACGCGGAGTCGTACCCATGACCTCCAAGCGCTCGTCGATGCCATCGAGAAACGCACCATTGACTGATGGCACGATACGTGGTGGCATGCATCACAGACGTACTACCGCGCACGACGAGGAGCCCGGCATGGAAGCGCTCAGAGATGTGACCCGTTCCGACGACGGAATCGACGAGGTGTCGCAGCGCTTGCTGGCATCTGCCGCGCGGTTGTCGCGCAATGCGCTGACCGAGATCGACTGGGATGCGCCGCTCGAGAAGGACAAGTACGGCTGCAGCCCGGAGTGGTCGACTCTGTATGGAACGGCCTACTGGAATGAGATGACCGAGCAGCAGCGGATCGCCCTCACCCGGCACGAGACGGCGTCGATCATGAGCATCGGCATCTGGTTCGAGATGATGCTGCAGGAGATGGTGATCCGCGATCAGTACCTCGGCGACTACCATCGCCCGGAGTTCCAGTTCGCCCTGACCGAGGTCGCCGACGAGTGTCGGCACTCGCTCATGTTCGCCAAGACGTCGCACAAGCTGACCGGGACCAGCTACACGCCGCATCCGCGCCTGGGTCGCTTCGGCAAGTTGTTCATGCGGGTCGCGGGCAGCGAAGTCGCCTACGCCGGAATCCTTGCCGCCGAGGAAGTCCTGGACGTGCTGCAGCGTGGCTGCATGCGTGACGATCGGGTGCTGCCGCTCGTGCGCACCGTCAACGAGATCCACGTCCTCGAGGAATCTCGCCACATGCGTTTCGCGCGAGAGGAGGTGCGCCAGTCCATGGCGGACGCCAGTTGGATTCGGCGACAACTCAGTTCGGTGATCACCGCGATGGCCGTGTCCTACATCCTCGTCAGCCTCGTCCGCCCGAAGGCCTACGCCGACGCCGGTCTGGACCACCGTCGGGCGGTCGGAGAGATGCGCCGCAACCACCATTTCCAGTCAATGGTCCGCTCGGGTTGCGCGCACTTGATGGGCTTCCTCGACGAGGTGGGTCTGCTCACCCGGCCCGCGGCGCGGATCTACCGCAAGGTGCACATGCTCTGACGGGCCGATGCCGAACGTCCCCCGGCGATCACGAATCCTGGTGCGGGGGAGTGATGATCACGGCGTTGACCAGCGAGAGCAGGTCTTCGATGCCGGTGCCGTCGGGCAATTGGTCGGCGAAGTCGGTCTCCAGTGCGGCCAGGCCGTGCGCCATGGCGAAGGTTGCGACGGCGATGAGTTTGCCGGGCACGCCGCCGCCCCAACCGTGGTCGGCGGCGTCGGAGACGGTGCGCGTGTGCAACTCCCATCCGCGCGCCCGTGCCGCGACCAGGTCGGGCGCCTTGTTGTCGACGAGTCGTGAGCCCATCATCAGCGTGACCGTGGCGCGGTTGTCACGCGCGAATCGGACGTAGACCTGCCCCAGCGTGGCGACGGCCTCGCCGAGCGGGGCGTCGTCCGGCAGTTGCTCGAGAGCACGCATGTGTTCGGTGTGGAGGTTGTCGAAACCGCGGACCGCGACCGCCGTGAACAACGCCCGACGATCGGCGAAATGGTGGGCCACCGACTGATGCGTGATACCCACCCGGCGGGCGATCGCACGCAGGCTCGCGTTCTCGGGTCCGGCCTCGTCGAGTTCGGCGACAGCCGCGACGAGCAGAGCTTCTCGGACCTCGGGCGCGGTCCGGCGTCGGATCGGGCAAGCCGGCTTCTGCATGCTCGCGATTATGGATCACGGCGTTCGTGACGTGGCCCGACCTCGCCCTCATGTGCGAGCTGGGCGGCGGGTCGGCCAGGACGTCGGCTTCGGATCTTCATGGTCTGCATTCCGATCTGGGCGGCCAACAGGCGATTGGTTCTGCGACGATGGGTGCCATGGAGCCAGCTCACGCCAGCTCAGTCGACGGCACTCGATGAGAACGACGGTGCTGGGTGTGCCCAGTAGTGCCGGCGCCTACTGCGTGGGTGTAGAACGAGCGCCCGGCGCGTTGCGAGCTGCCGGCCTCGTCGAACAGCTGCGGGCGTCAGGCACGGACGTCGTCGATGCCGGCGATCTGACGACACGGCTGTGGTTTCCCGACCGTGAGCGACCGTTCGCGCAGAACCTCGGCGAAGAGGCGGATGCACTCGTCGAGCTTTCCACCGCTGCGGCGAGCCTGCTCGCAGCTGACCAACGTCTGCTCGTGCTCGGCGGAAGCTGCACAGTCGCCTTCGGACTCTGTGACGCGATGGCACGTGCCGGAGAACGGCCCAGGCTCGTCTACATCGACCGGCATCTGGATCTCAACACCCCCCGCTCGACGACGGAGGGCTCGCTGAGTTGGATGGGGATGGCGCACGCGCTGGGTCTCGAGGGGGCCGCGCCGGAGTTGGTCGATCTGATGTACCGCACACCGTTGTTGCGGCCGTCGGAGCTGGTCTACCTCGGCGTTGATCTGAGTCGAGAGACAACTGATTGGGAACGCGGACAGGCTGCAGAACACAGAATCGCGGTCGTCGATCAGACCGCGCTCTGCGACGACCCCCGTCGTGCGGCCGCCGACGCCCGCCGGATTCTGGCGTCCGGACCGTTCCTGGTGCATCTCGATGTCGACGTACTCGACTTTCTGGACGCGCCGATCGCCGAGAACGTGAACGGCCGAAACAGCGGGCCGACCATCGCGATACTCGGACAGGCACTCGGCGCGCTGCTAGAAGATCCCGACTGCTGGGGAATGTCGATCGGGCAGCTCGACCCGGCGCATGCGTCGGCAGATCGAACCGCGATACCCAGGCTCGTGTCGGTGCTCGTTTCGGCACTGAGCTCCACCTAGCCTCGTGTGGTGACACCCGCTCACTCGTGTCTGTACCGGCTCGATCCGCGGTGAGCTGATCCGGCCGTGTCCCGAGTCACCGACCCATGGAATAGAACTCGTGATTGGGTGCCACCGCCGTCAGGTGTGCGAGTCGGTTCGACGCGGCGAAGAACGCAGTGATCGCCCCGACGTCCCAGATCTCGTCATCGGTGAGCCCCGCTTCCCGGGCGCGGGCCATGTCGCTGTCCGCGAACAGTTCTGGGGTCCTGGTCAGGGCGAGGGTGAGATCGACGATTGCGCGCTGACGCTCATCCAGGACCGCTCCGGCAGGGTTGGTTGCCACGTGATCGGAGAGGTGTGCGTCCTTGGATCGCACGCGCAGGATGGCGCCGTGGGCGACGACGCAATAGATGCAGCGGTTCGCTCCGGACGAGGCGACGACGACCAGCTCGCGTTCGGCTTTCGACAGCGGACCGGGGCCCTCCATCAGGACGTCGTGGTAGTCGAGAAAGGCTCGCAACTCGTTCGGGCGGTGACCCAGTGCGCGAAAGATGTTGGGGACGAAGCCCGACTTCTCCGCAATGGGTTCGATGCGTTCACGGAGGTCAGCCGGTAGGTCGGCGAGTTCGGTCAAGGGGAATCGGCTCGTGGTCATGGCAAGGCCTTCCGTCACAGGGGCGCACCCTGCTCGCTTCGCGAGGAGCCCATGGTCGCGCCTCGCGACGTGACTCACCACCCCCGGAAGAAGGGGTCACGGCCATCACGCATGGAGTTCATGGCGGAGGTCCGCGTCGGATGGCTGTCGAGACAAGACGCGGGCGTTCGGTGGACCTTGCCAACGTGCGATGTCACATATAGAGTCCCTGCCACTGGCAGGCTGAACGCGGCTCGGCAGGCATAAGGCCAGGTCGAGACGCGGATGTCTGATGTCGATGGGGGTCCGATGAAGAAGTCCGTCGCGTACGCAGGCTCGTGGTGGGTCGTTCTGGTGGTCATCGCGGTGATGTCCGTGTCGGCGTTCTACGTCGGCAAGCTGCGCCTGAGTGAGATCCCCGACCGGGCGATCGGCCACTCGCCGGCGGCGCCTGAGGCGGGCGTCGTGCGCGACAAGTCGATCGAGTACGTGGTGACCGGCCCGGCGGGCTCGTCAGCGCGGGTGTCCTACATCGAGCCCGGGGGACGGGTCGTCGACGACAAGGTGTCCGTTCCGTGGCGAGTGATTCTCCGTACGCGGGAACTGACGTCGTCTGTCGGTGTCCTGACCCAATCGTCCGGTCGAGGAGCGCTGTCATGTGCGGTGCGGGTCAACGGATTCGAGCGGGTACGTCAAACGGGGTCGGGCTCCGATGGCAGTACGGTCGCCAATTGTCTGGTCCCGGTGGCGTAGATGAGCGCCGAGGACGGGGAGCGATCGATGACCGCACGTGAGCGGTTCGCTCGACTCAGGCGTGGGCTCGCCGCGGAGGTCCGGCGGCCGGTGCATCGTGAGGTACTGCGCGACAAAGATTCTGCTCGGCCACGTTTCGCACGATTTCTCTACGCGTGTTCGGTACCGGTCATCGTCATCTGGCTTCTCATCGCAGGTGGTCTCAACATCGTTGTACCGCAACTGGAATCGACGGTCACCGAACATGCGCAGTCCTTCCTGCCCGACGAGGCGTCGTCCGTGCAGGCGCTCGTCAAGATGGGTGAGTACTTCGGCGGCGGGGGCAGCAACAACTTCGTCTACGTCCTGATGGAGGGCGACGAACCCCTTGGGCCCGAATCCCGTACGTACTACACCGACCTGTTGGCCGAGTTGACCGCGGACACCGAGCACGTCAACTCTGCGATGGACCTGTGGTCGAACCCCGACCTCGCCCCGGCCGCGCAGAGTGCCGACGGCCACGTCGCCTACGTCCTGGTGAACCTCGCCGGCAACATGGGCACCGCGCTCGCCATGGAATCGACCCAGGCAGCGCGTGACACCATCGCCGCGTCGACGCCGCCACCCGGCATCGACGTGCACGTCACCGGGCCGTCGGCCGTCGTCAACGACGAGATGGTCGCGATCAACGACTCCATCATCCTGCTGGTGTCGGTGTGCGCGTTGCTGGTCGGTGCCGTGTTGCTGCTGGTCTACCGGTCCGTCGTCACCGCGATGGTGCCACTGCTCGGGGTGGGGCTGGCGTTGGCCGTGGCCCGCGCAACGATCTCCTTCCTGGCCGAGAACGAGGTCATCAAGGTCTCGATCTTCGCCGCGGCGCTGTCGGCGGTGATCGTCCTGGGCGCGGGCACCAACTACGGGATCTTCCTGGTGGGCCGATATCAGGAGGCGCGCCGAAAGGGACGTGACCCCGAAGACGCCTACTACGACGCACTGGCCGGCGTACAGCACATCGTCGTGGCGTCGGCGCTGACAGTGGCCGGTGCGATGGCGTGCCTCGCGGCAACGCGTCTGGCGATGTTCAGCACCTCGGGATTACCCTGCACCATAGCCATTCTCATCACCCTCGCGGCTGCGCTCACCCTCGGCCCCGCGGTCCTGGCCCTCGCCACCCGGCTCGGGTTCGTGGAGCCTCGCGAGTCGGCGTCGCCACGCCGCTGGCGCCGGATCGGGACCACGGTCGCCCGCTGGCCCGGCCCGATACTCGCCGCGGCACTCGCTGTTCTCGCCGTCATGATCATCCCGCTCGCGATGTACGCGCCGAGCTACAACGAACGTCGCGCCCAGCCGGCGGACTCGCCGGCGAACGTGGGTTTCGCTGCGGCAGAAAGGCACCTGCCGCCGAACATCATGGCGCCGAGCGTGCTCATCGTCGAATCCGACCATGACATGCGCAATGCGGCGGATCTGATCGCTCTCGCGCAGATGACCGATGCCGTCGCCTCGATCGACGGCGTGAACGCGGTGCAGGGGATCACCCGACCCCTCGGGGAGACCCTCGACCAAGGCACCCTCACCTCGCAGGCGGGGTACATCGGCAACCGCTTCGGACAGATGACATCGCTTCTGCGCGACCGCATCTCCGAACTCGACGCAATCGGTGCAACGGTCGATCGCCTGGACACCGCCATCGACGGCCTCGACACCGCGCTGCAGCAAGGGGCGGCCGGCGCGGGCTCATTGTCCGATGCCACTGCGCAATTGCAACGAACGAGCGAGTCGACACTCACCAAGGTCGACGAACTGTCGGCGGGGATCGCGCCGGTGCGTGGACTCGTCGAATCGGTCCCGCAGTGCCGGGGTGTCGACGCGTGCCGTACCGCGCTTACCGGACTTTCGGTGCTCGATGACGTTCCCGCACTGCGTGATTCCGTGCGGGAACTGGCGAGCGGCACTCGTTCCCTGGGCGATGCGCTGCCCACTGCGGCCGCGCAGATCCCGACGCTGCGCGCGACGGTCACCGAGATCCGCGAGCTGATCGGCCCGCTACGCACGACCCTGGGGGCCCTGCTGCCGCAGATCGGCGAGATCACCGACTTCCTCGACGAGGTCAGCGGGGCGTACTCGGCGGGCAGTCCCGCTTCCGGCGGGTTCTTCCTACCCAGCCAGGCGCTGGAGAGTCCGCTCTTCCAGAGCGGCATCCCCTACTACTTCTCCGACGACGGCAAGGCGACCCGGATGATCGTCACGCCGCAGCGCGAAGGTTTCAGCCGCGACGCGATGGACGTCAGCGCGGAGGTGATCCCGACGTCACTGGCGGCGATCAAGAACACCTCGCTCGCCGGATCGACCGTCAGCATCGGCGGGCCGGGCGGCACGCTGCTGAACATCGAGTCGTTCGCGCACGAGGACTTCATCGCGATTGTCGTCGCCGCGTTCGCCTTCGTGTTCTGCGTCGTCCTCTTCCTGCTGCGCAGTCTGGTCGCCGCGCTCGCGGTGATCGGGACCGTCGGGCTTTCCTATCTGTCCGCGATGGGTGTCTCAGTCTTCCTGTGGCAGGGCCTCATCGGCAATCCACTGCACTGGTCGGTCGCACCCATCGCGTTCACCTTTCTGGTCGCCGTGGGTGCCGACTACAACATGTTGCTGTTCAGTCGTTTTCGTGAGGAGTACGGCGCGGGCGGTGGAACCGGTCTGATCCGCGCGATGGTCGGTACGGGCAGCGTGGTCACCCAGGCCGGACTCACCTTCGGGATCACGATGCTGGCCATGCTCGCCAGCTACGCCCACAACGTCGCGCAGATCGGCACGACCGTGGCGATCGGACTGCTGATCGACACCCTTCTCGTCCGCACACTGGTGATGCCGGCGATCGCGCGACTGTCCGGTCGCTGGTTCTGGTGGCCGACGCCGTTCGTGTCGCTACCCGCGCGAGGAGCGGATCGGGCCACGACGA
The DNA here is from genome assembly GCF_018132775.1 of Gordonia sp. SCSIO 19800. NCBI lineage: Bacteria > Bacillati > Actinomycetota > Actinomycetes > Mycobacteriales > Gordoniaceae > Gordonia > Gordonia sp. SCSIO 19800. The sequence goes on from NZ_JAGRQM010000004.1 coordinate 27,857, forward strand.
CCATCGCCGATGACCGTCCCCTCGCCGAGATGCGCTCATAGGGCCCGGTCGACGGGTTTGGCGCCTGGCTCCGGCGGGCACGCGGATATCTCACGACCCGACGACAGGAGCACGGCAGATGAGTCACAAGCCACCCAAGGACGTCCAGGAGGCTGCCCAGCGCGCGGTGCGATGGATCGACGACGGCAAGGCGGGTAAGGGGTTCACCGACACCGGCCGTCATCGGGCCCACCAGTTGGCCGACGGCAAGGACGTCGACGACGACCAGATCAAGAAGATGCGCAACTACTTCTCTCGCCACGAGGTGGACAAGAACGCGACCGGGTTCAACAACGGCGAGGACGGTTTCCCGACAGCGGGACGCGTGGCCTGGGATGCGTGGGGCGGCGACCCGGGACGCCGGTGGGCGAATGCGCAGAAGATCGAGGGTGACTGACCGGGCGTGGAGGTCCGGCCGTGACGTCTAACGAGGTAATTCGAGCACGCCCGCACCCAGCACTGCCGCCGCGGCGTTACGGCCCGGGATACCGCTGACCCCGCCTCCGCGACGAGCGCCCGCTCCGCACAACAGAAGTCGCGGATGCGGGGTCTCCACGCCCCACCGGCCGACCTCCGACACGGTCTCGGCCCACGGCCACTGCAGCGGCCGGTGGAAGATGTGTCCGCCGGGCAGTCCGACGGCGTCCTCGAGGTCCTGCGGGGTCTTTGCCTCGATGCACGGCCGGCCGTTCGCATCGTGCGCGATCACCGACTGGATGGGTTCCCCCAGCACCGAATTGAGCGAGGCGAAGGTCGCGCCGACAGCGTGCTCGACGGCGCCGGGCTCGTCGAACACCTCCGGTGGCATGTGCAGCCCGAAGAGCGTCAGCGTGTGTTTGCCCGCGAGCTCCGGGCCCAGGATCGACGGGTCGGTGAGCGTGTGGCAGTAGATCTCGCACGGCGGGACATCCGGCACCTCACCACGATTCGCTTGCCGCCACGCGTCGTGCAGCTGGGTGGCGGTCTGGTTGATGTGGAAGGTCCCGGCGAATGCCGACGCCGGCGGGGTCGACCCGTCGCGGAGTCGCGGTAGTCGGTCGAGCAGCAGGTTGATCTTGAGTTGCGACCCGCGGGCGTCCGGCTCGCAGGGGATCGGCGTCCCGTCGAGGAACGTGTTGAACACCTGCGGCGCGCACGCGGCATAGAGCATCGAACCGCGGAAGGTGCCGCTCGTCGTCTCGACGGTCCCGTCGCCGGGATCGACGCCGGTGATCTCGACGCCCGTTCTGATCTCGGCTCCCGCCGAGGTCGCCGCCTGGTAGAGCGCACCCGACACCGCGCCCATCCCGCCGACCGGGACGTCCCAGTCGCCGGTCCCGCCGCCGACCACGTGGTACAGGAAGCAGATGTTCTGGCGCAGGGACGGATCATCGAGGTCGGCGAAGGTGCCGATGAGTCCGTCGGTGGCGGCGATCCCGCGGATCAGGTCGTCGTCGAAGTACTGACGGAGCAGCGTGCCCAGCGGCAGCGTGGTCAGCGCCTCCCACAGTTCGGCGGTCGACGTGTCGGTGGTGGACTTGTCTGGGCCGACGACGAGGTCGTGCATGTCGGCGGCGGCCCGCAACGGCTGGGTCATGGTCGGGAAGACGCGGTCGGCGACCACACCGAGCCGACGGTAGAACGACTGCCACGCGGTGAAGCCGAGGTCGGAGCCGGTCACCCGCCGGAACGACGCGGCCGTCGCATCGTCGTCGAGGTTGTCGACGACGATGCCGCGCGCCGGATCCGACGGCAGGGGCGTGTACGACGAATAGCGGCGTCGGATGAGTGTGACGTCGAGGTCGAGGTCGGCGATGATCTCGCGCGGCATCAACGAGACCAGGTACGAATACCGCGACAGGCGCGCGGAGAGACCGGCGAACGGCGTCGCCGACACCGTGGCGCCGCCGACGTGGTCGGCCTTCTCGAGGACGAGCACACGCCGGCCGGCACGAGCGAGGTAGGCGGCAGCCGTGAGGCCGTTGTGTCCCGCGCCCACCACGATGTCGTCGTACGACGCGTCGTCTCCGGTGCTCATCGGTCAAGCGTTCCAGATCGACCGGCGGCGCAGGATGTGGTTGTCGACATATCCTGATGCGGTGGACATCCCCTCGGTCGAGCTCAGCAACGGCACCTCGATCCCCCTGGTGGGGCTCGGCACCTACAACATGCTCGGCCGGCCGGCTGTCAGTGCCGTCAGCTCGGCGATCAAGTCCGGTTACCGCCTCCTCGACACCGCGCCCCGGTACAGCAATGAGCTGAGTGTCGGGATGGGGCTGCACGGCACCGGCGTCCCGCGCGAGGAGATCGTCGTGCAGACCAAGTTGAGCGGCGGCGACCAGGGTTTCGACGAGGCGATCAACGCCGCCAAGGAGAGCGCCCGCAGGCTCGGTGTCGCGCATATCGACGTCTACCTCATCCACTGGCCGTGCCCGAGCCTGGGCCGCACCGTCGATTCCTGGAAAGCGTTGCTCACGCTCGCCGACGAGGGATACGTCCGCACACCCGGCGTCTCGAACTTCAAACAGCACCACCTGCAGATGCTCTTCGACGAGACTGGACGCTGGCCGGTTCTGAATCAGATCCAGTGCTCACCGTCGCTGCCGCGAACCGAGTTGCGGGAGTTCATGTCCTACAAGGGTATTCATGCTCAGGCGTGGCATCCGACCGGCCGCAAGGAAGGCCTGCTCGCCGACCCGGTCATCCTCCGGATCGCGCGCAAATACGGCAAGTCGCCGACGCAGATCGCATTGCGTTGGTCGGTGCAGAACGGCATCAGCGTCGTCCCGAAGTCGTCGCACACCGGCCGCCAGGTGGAGAACGCCGACCTGTTCGACTTCGCTCTCGACCCCGCCGACCTGGCCGAACTCGCCACCCTCGACCGCGGTGAGCGCGCCGCCCGTGACTCCGACGTCGACGAGGAGTTCTGACCCCGCCCGTCGACTGGGCGTCCGCTTTCGTTGACCGTGCGTTCTCGGGTCAGCGGATCTTGAAGATGACCATCCGCTGGACGACGAAGTTGATGACCGTCGCCGTGCCTTGGGCGACGACGTACGCCGCGAAGCTGTACAGCAGCGTCTCCTGCCAGGCATGCGACAGAAGCGTGTAGATGCCGACGTTGACGAAGTAGGTCACCACGTAGAGCGCGACGACCGACACGAACCGCGCCATGCTCGGTTCGGCTCGGAACGTCCATCGACGGTTCAGCAGGTACGCGACGGTGGTGCCGAGGATGAACCCCGCGGATTTCGCGGGCCAGAACGGCAGGTCCAGGCCGTATTGCAGGAGGATCGTCAGCCCGAAGTCCAGAAGTCCGGAGAACCCGCCGGTGATGACGAAGCGAACGAGCTGAGTCTTCAGACCGACGTTCGGCGACGCCTCTTCGTCGTCGAGGGGCAGCTCGATCGGCATCGGCGCATGGCGCGTGGCGAAGTCCTCGTGGCTCGGTTCTTCGTCATCGCGGACGTGGTCACCAGGGTCGGGTCGAGACACGCTGACACCCTAGCCGACGACGCCCTGGCAACCGTGCCGACGGGCGTGGCGGGGTTGCGACGCACAGTCGACGGGTCAGGCCCGCTGCGGGACCTCCGGCGGGATGGCCGCGAGCAGTGCGCGGGTGTAGTCGGTCGCGGGGTCGTGGAGGATGGTCGACGCCGGTCCGCTCTCGACGACCTTCCCGTGCTGCATCACAGCGACGGTGTCGCTGATCTGCTCGACGACGGCCAGGTCGTGCGCGATGAACAGATAGGTCAGCCCCTTCTGACGCTGGAGCTCGGCGAGCAGGTCGAGGACGCTGGCCTGCACCGACACGTCGAGCGACGCCGTCGACTCGTCCAGGATCAGGACCTCCGGGTCGGACGCCAGCGCGCGGGCGATGCTCACCCGCTGTCGCTGGCCGCCGGACATCTCGTGCGGATAGCGGTCGAGGAATGACGCGTCGAGGCTGACGTCGGCGAGCAACTCTTCGGCACGACTCCGCGTGCCGTCCCGGCCGTCGGTGAGGCCGTGCGTCCGCAGCGGTTCGGCGATCGACGCCGCCACCGTCATCCGCGGATCGAGCGAGGCGGCCGGGTCCTGGAACACCATGGCGACGCGGCGTCGGAGCAGGGCTTCGTCGGCGCCGCGCGCCCCGATGGCCTCGACCCTCCGGCCGTCGAGGGTGACGGTCACGCTGCCCCGCACCGTCGTGCCCTGGGCGGACGTGATGAGGCCGGTGATGACGCCGGCCACGGTCGATTTCCCCGAACCCGATTCGCCGACGATCCCGAGCGTCCGGCCACGAGCGACCTGCAGGTCCACCCCGTCGGCGGCGTGCACCACCCGGCGCCCCGACGGGCCGCGGACCACATAGTCGACGCCCAGCCCCGTGACGCGGAGCAGTGGGTCGGCGTCGGTTCGCTTCTGAAGAGGCGACGCGCCATCACGTTCGGTGACCTTGCTCAACAGCGGACGTGAGTCCAGCAGTGTGCGGCTGTACTCGTCCTGCGGGTCGTCGAACAGCGTTGTGACGTCATTGTTCTCGACGATCCGGCCGGATCGCAGCACCATCACCCGGTCGGCGATCCGCCCGATGACGCCGAGGTCGTGGCTGATCCAGACCACCGCCATACCGCGCTCGCGCTGTAGTTTCGCGACGAGGTCGATGATCTGTGCCTGCGTGGTCACGTCGAGTGCGGTGGTGGCCTCGTCGGCGATGAGGAGTTCCGGATCGCAGGCCAACGCGATCGCGATCATGACGCGCTGCCGTTGGCCGCCGGACAACTGATGCGGGTATGCGCGCAAACGGCTTTCGGGGTCGGGCAGGTTCACGTCGCGCAGCAGGGTAAGGGCCCGTTCGCGCGCCTCGCCCCGCGAGAGGCCGAGATGCCGGCGCGGACCCTCGGTCAGTTGTTGTTCGACGGTGAGCAGGGGATTGAGGCTCGACGACGGGTCCTGGAAAACGAAGCCGACTCGCGAACCGTGGAGGGCCCGGAGTTTCGCCGGTGTGGCGCCGACGATTTCGGTGTCGCCGAGGCGGGCCGACCCGCGGACGTAGGCGCTGGGCGCGTCGAAGAGACCGGTGGCCGACAGCACACTGAGCGACTTGCCCGATCCGCTCTCCCCGACGATCCCGAGCGTCTCACCCGGCGCGACCGAGAAACTGATGCCGTGCACGATCTCTCGCGGACCGACACCGACGACGAGGTCCTCCACGCGCAGCACCGATCCGTCGGAGCTGACGTGTTTCGCGGTCGACGGTGTGGTCACCGTCGGCGACTTGCGTTCGTACCCGCGGTTGCGCAGCAGCGTGCGCTGGCGCGGGTCGAGCACATCGCGTACGCCGTCGCCGACGAGGTTGAACGCGAAGACCGTCACGAGGATCGCCAGACCGGGGAACACACCCATCCACCAGGCGGTGGTGATGAACCCCTGTGCGTCGAAGAGCATCCGGCCCCACGACGGGTCCGGCGGCTGGACGCCCAGACCGAGGAACGACAGCGCCGCCTCCGACAGGATCGCGAACGCGAGCGAGATGGAGGTCTGGACGATGACCGGACCCGAGATGTTGGGCAGCACATGCCGCATGAGGATGGCCGGTGTCCCCACCCCCATCGTGCGTGACGCCTGGACGTACTGGGTCTGTCGCACACGCAGGGTGTCGGCGCGCGCCACCCGGGCGAAGATCGGTATGTAGACGACGCCGATCGCGATCATCGCCGAGGTGACTCCCGGTCCCAGGATGGCGACGATGGCCAGCGCGAGCAGCAGTACCGGGAAAGAGAAGACCACATCGACGATCCGCATGAGCGCGGTGTCGAGGACGCCACCGGCGAAACCGGCGACCATACCGAGGATCACGCCGACGGTGAGGGAGATCGCCACTGCGATGACCGCCACGCGCATGCTCACCGACGCGGCGAGCACCACCCGGGAGAAGACGTCGCGACCCAGGTCGTCGGTCCCGAAGAGATGGGACCAACTGGGTGCCTGCAGCGCATTCGGGACGTCGATCTCGTTGGCGCCGTATGGAGCGATGAGCGGACCGAACACCGCGCACACGAGGACGACTGCGATGATGATCAGCCCGATCACCGAGGTGCGGTTGCGTAGCAGCAATCGCCAGGCCGAATCGGTCGACGTTCCGCTGTTGAGCTCGGTGCCGGCCGGTTCGTCGTCGACTCCGGTACCGGGCTCCGGCGGGTCGGGTGAGGTGAGGGTCATGACAGTCGAATCCTGGGATCGATGACGGCGTAGAGGATGTCGACGACGAGGTTGACGACCAGGAAGATCACCGCGATGAGCAGGATCGCACCCTGTAGAACCGGGTAGTCGCGCGCGGCGACCGAGTCGTAGACCAGCAGACCCAGTCCGGGCCAGGCGAACACGACCTCTACGACGATGACACCGCCGAGCAGACCTGCGAACTGGATACCGGAGATGGTCAGCACGGGTACGAGCGCGTTGCGTCCGACGTGATCGAGGAGAACACGCTTGGTGCTCAGCCCTTTCGATTCGGCCGTCGTCACGAACGGTGCGTTCGCCACGTCGAGCACCGACGAGCGCACGTATCGCGTCATGATCGCCCCCGTCACGACCCCGACCGTGATCGCCGGCAGCACGAGGTGTTCGAGCCAACCGAGTGGGTCGTCGGCGAAGGGTTGGTACCCGGCCGATGGTAACCAGCCGAGCGCGGTGGAGAAGAGACCGATCAGCAGGATGCCCATCCAGAAGTCGGGCACGGAGATCCCGAACTGGCTCACCACGCGAATGACGTTGTCGGCCAACCGACCTTCCCGCAGTGCCGCCCAGAAACCGAGAGGGACGGCGATGAGCAATGCGACGACGATCGCCGCGGTCGCGAGTGTGATGGTGGCGGGAAGCCGATCGAAGAGCATCGTCGTGACCGGTTCGCTGTTGCGGAAGCTGACGCCCAGGTCGCCGGTGAAGGCACTGCCGACATAGTTCACCAGCTGTGATGCGAGCGGCTGGTCGAGTCCGGAGGCGCTGCGCAGGGCCTCATACGATTCCGGGGTGTAGCGGGTGCCGAGTGCGATGCGGACGGGATCACCGGGCACGACCTGCATCAGGAAGAACACCGCGACGATCACGCCGAGCAACACCGCGACCGTGTAGAGCAGCCGCACGATGATGAAGCGCGCCAGCGGCGAGTGCAATGCGGTCATCTCAGCTCCTCTCCAGCCGGGCATCGCGGAACCGGATGGCCTTGTCGGGTCGGACGACATATCCCCGGAGCTGCGTCACAAAAGCCTGGGTCGACGACGGGTTGTAGAGGTAGAGGTAGCTCACGTCGTCGGCGATGATGCTCGCGGCGTCGGCGTAGATCCGTTTGCGGGCCTCGACGTCGAGTTCGGTTCGGCCCCGGTCCAACAAGGCGTCGACCTCGGGATTCGAGTACTTCTGTGCGTTGGAGGTGCCCTTGGAATGGTGCTGGGCGTAGTAGAAGTCGTCAGGGTCGATGCTGCCCAGCCAGCCCAGGAGCAGGGCGTCGAAGTCGCCGGCGGCCTGGCGGTCGAGCCATGCGCCGAAGTCGAGTTGTTCGATCCGGACGTCGATCCCGACGTCGGCGAGGTTCGACGCGATCACCTGCGCCGCCGTCACCGTCTCGGGATACTCGGTGGTCACCATCAGGCGCATGTCGAGTCCGCGGATGCCGGCCTGCCGGAGCAGGTCTCTGGCGTTCGCGACGGCGGCGTCGCGGTCGAGTCCGGCGGTATAGCGGTCGTAGGGTGCGAACCAGGGACTGGTCGAGGGGATCGCGAGCTCGTTGGGCGTCGCGGTCCCGTATCCGACGACCTGCGCGATCGAGTCCCGGTCGATCGCATACGCGACCGCCTGGCGGACCCGGGTGTCGTCGAACGGTGGGGCGTCGAAGTTCATCGTGACGTACCAGTAGTCGTTGGCGACCACGGTCCCGACATCGAGTGTGTCGTCGCGGCGCAGGATGCTGAGCTGCTGGGCGGGAATGGCGTCGGTCCAATCGATCTCACCCGACCGTAGTGCGGACACCGCGGTCGTTCCCTGTGAGATGAAGCTGTAGCGCACGCCGTCGACGGCGGGCGCCCCACCCCAGTAGTCGGGATTCGACGCCAACACGATGGATGCGCCCGGCGACCGGGAGACGAACGAGAACGGCCCGGTGCCGATCGGCCTGGTCGTGATCTCACCGGATTCGACGTTGCGGCGGTTGACGATGGCCAGCCCCTTGAACCCGCCGATGCTGGTCAGCAGATTGGGGGTCGGTGCGCTGACGGTGAACCGGACCCGACGGTCGTCGAGGGCGGTGATCGACGCGATGGCCTCGAGTTTGTATGCGTTGGACAGTTCTTCGTCGATGATCCGACGGAAGGAGTATTCGACATCGGCTGCGGTCAGCGGGTCGCCGTTGTGGAACGTGACCCCGTCGCGCAGCGTGAACGTCCATTGCAGGCCGTCGGGGCTCACCTCCCAGCTCTCGGCCAGTGCCGGCCGCATCTGGAGTTGCTCGTCGGGTTCGACGAGGGTGTCGAAGACGTTCTCGAGTACTTCGAAGGTGAAGTAGGAGCTGGACTTCTGCGGGTCGAGCTGGTCGGGTTCACCGGCGATGGCGGCCTTGATGGTGTTGACGGTGTCCGACGACCCGCCACCGCATGCGGCCAGCACGGACGTGCCCAGCAAGGCGGTTCCGGCGACACCGGCGACGCGAAGGAACCCGCGGCGATCGAGAACGTCGGGTCTGCGCGGCGGAAGCTGCTCGCGCACAGATGAATACACCGACCCGCTCGGCGAATCGGTCATCACTGTCCTCCCGCCCGGCGAGTGTTCGCCTCGGAGTCTCACCGCACGTCGGACGCGCCACGGCATGCGTGGGGCGCCCCGCTGTGCAGTGTGCCCCAGCGGTACAGGTGGTGCAACCGTGCCATACCCCAGGGCAGGGCGGAGAATGCCGGGAGGGGCAGGACGATCAGCCGTTGACCTTGGCGATCACGTTGTCGGCGTACCAGTTCAGATGGTCGATCTTGGTCTGCAGCGGCTCGGTGTCGTCGCCCATGACATACGGCAGCCGGAAACCGACGATCACGTCGGTGATCCCCTTGTCTTCCAGCCGCTTACATCCGTCGACGGTGTAGGCGTCCATGGAGATCACGTGGATCTCGAACGGATCGTTGGTCTTTCCCTCGGCCTTGCGGATCTCGTTGATCCGGTCCAGCAGCGTCTCGAGCTCCTCGGGCGGACCGCCACCGTGCATCCAACCGTCGCCGCGGATGACCGCGCGACGCAGCGCGGCGTCGGCGTGACCGCCCACGAGTAGCGGGATCGGTTCGGTGGGCGCGGGGGTCATCTTGATCTTGGGGATGTCGTAGAACTCGCCGTGGAACTCGAAGTACTCGCCGGTGGTCAGGCCGCGGATGATGTCCATGCACTCGTCCATCCGCTTGCCGCGGCGCTTGAAGTCCACGCCCATGAAGTCGTAGTCCTCGGGCCACGGACTCGTGCCGACGCCCATCGCGAAGCGGTTGTTCGTCAGGTACGCCACCGAGCTGGCCTGCTTGGCGACCAGCGCGGGCGGGCGGACCGGCAGCTTCACCACGAACGGGGTGAAGCGGATGGTCGAGGTGACCGCGCCGAGCGCCGCGGCCTGGATGAAGGTCTCGATGAACGCCTTGCCGTCGAGGAACTCGCGATTGCCGTCGGGGGTGTACGGATACTTCGCGTCCGATTCCTCCGGATAGGCCAGCGAGTCGGGAATGGTGAAGCCGGCGTACCCCGCGGCTTCGGCGGCCTGCGCGAGCGGCGCGTAGTACGACGGATCGGTCATGGCCTCGGCATACGTGAACCGCATCATGCTCCTCGGGACGGCAGTGAAACTCCGTCCACAGTAGAACACGTTCTAGTTATTCGACATGGACTTCGTCATCGTCGCAGGTCTCCAGCGCGCAGGGGGATGGCAATTGTCGGCTGGTGGCGCCCAGGGTCAGCGAAGCCCCGCGAGGGGATTGTCCGTAGTCGCGCCGGGGCCCGGGTGTACCCGTAGTTCGCCGGTGCCGATTCGCTCGCCGCATGCCGAGCACGTCGGCTCGACCGTCATCGTCTGGCCGCAGGAGTGTGTCGACACCACTGGTGCGCCGTCCTCGGCGGTCCACCGGTCACCCCACTGACGTAACGCGGCCAGAACCGTCCAGAGGTCCCGGCCCTTCTCGGTGAGGCGGTAGTCGTAGCGCACCGGGTTGTCCTGGTACGGCTCCTTCGCCAGGATGTCGTGTTCGACGAGGGTGTCCAGTCGCTGGGTCAACACGTTGCGCGCGATGCCGAGCCGCGACGAGAACTCGTCGAATCGCGTCACACCGAACATCGCGTCCCGGACGATCAGCAGCGTCCACCATTCGCCGACGATCTCCAGAGTTTGGGCGATCGAGCAGTTCATCTCGGCGAATGAGGCGCGGCGCATGGGATCGAGAGTAGTGGGTTGCGTGACGCAACTCAATCTGCTTGCATGAGTTGCGTGAAGCAACTCAGCAGGCAAGAAGCCATTGATGACGGATTGTTGGACAGTTTCGGAGCGACCCCGACCGGAGATGGTCGATGGTCGGCGACCATCGACCGTTCCTGGTGGGGATGGTCGGGCCCGCACGGTGGTGCCATCGCGGCGCTGGCCGTCCGGGTCGGCGCCGATGCAGCGCCGGGTACGACGGTGCGCGCTCTCGATCTGCGATTCGTCGGCAAGCCCGACGGCGGGGAGTTGCTCCTGACGCCGACGGTCCGGGAGGTCGGTCGGCACACGAGGGTCGTCGACGTCACGGTCACCCAGGCGGGTGTCGACATCGCGTCGGCATCAGTCACGACCGGGCGGGTCGGGGAATCCGCACCTGCCGATGTCATCGACCGGGTCGCGGGCGTTCCCGGCCCGGAAGGGCTCGACCCCTTCATGATTCCCCCGGAGATCGTGCCGATGGGCGCGCAGCTCGATGTGCGACCGGTCGACGGTCCGCTCGCGCTCACCGGAGCCGACGAGGCCTGGATGCGGGCATGGATCACCACCCGAACCCCGATGGCCGTCGACGCAGGTTACCTGGCCCTGCTGGCGGATTGCCTACCGCCCGCCGTCTTCCCGACTCTGACTGCGCCGCTTGCACTTCCGACGGTGGCATTCTCCATGCATGTGACGGCGCCGCTGGACGACGCCACTCCGGCGCCGATTCTCGTCCATACGCGTAACACCTCGACGTCCGGCGGCTGGTCGGTCGACGACACCACGCTGCGCGACCGCGGCGGCCGGCTCCTCGCCTCCGCGCGCCAGAGTCGCCGGGTTCTCGGATGGCCGGTCCGATGACGGTCACTCGAAGCGGCCCGGCGACGCCGGCGCCGACTGTCGCGCGGCCCGGCCTCGTCCTGCTCATCCTGTCCGGGGCGGCGTTCATGGCCAGCCTCGACGTCTTCATCGTCAACGTCGCCTTCGACGACATCGGCGCCGACTTCACCGGCGCGACCCTGTCCCAGATGTCCTGGATCCTCAACGCGTACGCCATCCTGTATGCGGCGCTCCTTGTTCCGGCGGGCCGGATCGTCGATCGGTACGGCCGCAAGGGCGGCTTCCTGCTCGGTCTCGCGATCTTCACCGCGGCGAGTGCGGCATGTGCCGCGGCGCAGGGCGTCTGGTGGCTGGTGGCATTCCGCGCACTGCAGGCACTCGGCGCGGCGATTCTGACCCCGGCGAGCCTGGGTCTGGTCGTGGCGACGTTGCCGCCGGAACGTCGGGCCCGGTCGGTGCGCATCTGGGCGGCCACCGGCGCCCTGGCCGCGGCCTTCGGGCCGGCCGTCGGCGGTCTTCTCGTCGAGGCGTCGTGGCGCTGGGTGTTTCTGGTCAACGTGCCCGTCGGCGTGGCGGCGATCGTCGCCGGGGCGATCGTACTGTCCCGCCCCCAAAACGTCTCGGCCAGTGGCTTTCCGGACGCGTTGGGCGCGCTTCTCCTGGTCGTCTCGGTGGGGGCCTTGACACTCGGTCTGGTCCAGGGGAGTGAGTGGGGTTGGACGGACGCGCGGATCACCGGTGCGTGGATCGTCGCCGGGGTAGGGCTCGTCGGCTTCGTCCTCAGTTCGGCGCGTCATCCCGAACCGGTGATCTCGCCTGCACTGCTGCGGATCCGGGCCTTCTCGGTCGCGAACGTGACGATGCTGCTGTTCTCCATCCCGTTCGCCGGCGCACTTCTCGCGAACATCCTGTGGTTGCAGCAGGTCTGGGGCTTCTCGCCGATCGTGACGGGTCTCGCGGTGTCAACCGGACCGCTGATGGTCCCGATCTTCGCGGCCGTGTCGCATCGCCTCAGTGCGCGGGTCCCGGTGGGGCGACTCGTCGCCTTCGGTTGTGTGCTCTTCGGTCTCGGGTCGGCCCTCATCGCCCTGTCGGTCGACGCCACACCGGATTTCGCCACCGAGTTCCTGCCTGGCTGGCTGGTCGGCGGTGTCGGAGTGGGCTTCGCGTTGCCGTCGATCCTGTCCTCGGCGACCGCCGACCTCCCCGCAGATCAGGCCGCGACCGGGAGCGCGGTGGTCAACATGAGTCGTCAGATCGGCATGTCCCTGGGCGTCAGCTTGCTGGTCGCGATCATCGGCACCTCGGCGGTGTACGCCGATGTGCACGACTCGTTCCTGACCGCCTGGTGGGTACTCGCGGGAATCGCTGCGCTGGGCGCGATCTCGGCGTTGGGGATGACCCCGCGCGCGGTGCTGAATTCCGCTGCCTGAGGTGTGAGGACCCATTGCTCCCTGAGGTGTGAGGAGCGCAAGCCGCCGGGCCGAGCAAGCGACGAAGGAGCGCGTCGAGGTCGACGAGCCTCGAAGGGCATGGTGACGTGCCTTGTGAAACCCTTCGTGAAGCGCTTCGCTCGCAGCTCAGGGAGCAGTGAAGGATCAACACCTCAGGGCCGCGTGAACCGCTCTCGGCGACCGAGGCCGCGGAGCCGCACCCACTCGGCGAAGCCCTTCGGATCGCGTTGCTGCACAAGGAAGAACCAACCGAAGCGGGCATACTCCTGCGGCAACAGCTTCCGGAGTCCGGGCTGGCTCATCAGGTAGCCGCGGTTGCGGTAGGTGAAGAACCGCTTGGTGTCGTTGTCGGGGTACTGGGTGTGCATGCGACCGCCCAGGATCGGTCGGAATTCCGCCGAGCCGTCGGGGTGGAGGTATCCCGCGCGAAGGCAGGTGCCGAACCGTACGCCCGAGCGGACCAACCGACGGTGCACCTCCACCTCGTCGCCGCGGAAGAACAGCCGCAGGTCCGGCACGCCCACCTGCTCGAGGCACCGTGCGGAAAACAGAGCGCCGTTGAACAGCGACGCGATGCCGGGCAGCAGATCGTCGTCCTGGGTTTCACCGTCGGCAAAAAGCTCGGACCGCTTACGGCGCCACACGAGTCCGCGTCGCAGCGGGAAGGCGAGGGTGTCCGGGTCGTCGAGGTTGGCGACCACTGGCGACACCTCGTCGAGATCATGCCGTGCGGCGCAGTCGAGCAGCGTCGAGAGAACCGTCGGACCGTCGGGTCGGCCGTCGTCGTCGGCGCACCAGACCCAGTCGGCGCCGAGGGCGAGCGCATGCAGCATGCCCAGCGCGAATCCGCCGGCACCGCCGAGATTGCGTCTCGACCCGAGGTAGGTCGTCGGAACGGGCTGTGCCGCAACGAGTTCGGCGACTTCTGGTTCGTCGGCGTTGTCGACGACGATCAGATGGTCGACGGGCCGGTCCTGGCCAGAGACCACGGCCAGCGACTCGGCGAGCAACTCCGCGCGACGGTGCGTGACCACGACCGCGACGACCTTCGGAGCGACGGCGCCGTCGGTCACTCCGGGGTCCCTTTCTTGTCCGCCTTCTCCAGGTCGGCGATCACCCGGCGGACGTGTGCCGCGGCGTCGGGGCCCTCGTACGCCTCGACGACCTCTTCGATGCCGCCTTCCATGCGGACCTGTCCGTGGTCGATCCACAGGGCGCGGTCGCACAGCTGGGCCAGGAACTCGTTGGAATGGCTGGCGAACACCAGGATTCCCGACCGCTCGACGAGCGCCTGGAGCCGACCCCGCGCCTTGCGCATGAAGTCGGCGTCGACGGCGCCGATGCCCTCGTCGAGGATGAGGATCTCCGGGTCGATGGAGGTCACCACGCCGAGTGCGATGCGCACCCGCATACCGGTGGAGTAGGTGCGCAGCGGCATCTGCAGGTAGTCGCCGAGCTCGGTGAACTCCGCGATGTCGTCGATCTTCTTGAGCATCTCCTTGCGCGTCATGCCCAGGAACATGCCGCGGATGATGATGTTCTCGTAGCCGGAGATCTCGGGGTCCATGCCGACGCCGAGGTCGAAGACGGGGGCGACCCGGCCGTGCACCCGGCAGGCGCCGCGCGTGGGTTCGTAGATGCCCGACAGCAGACGCAGCAGCGTCGACTTGCCGGCGCCGTTGTGGCCGACCAGCCCGATCCGGTCGCCGTGCTTGAGGTGCAGGTTGATGTCCTTGAGTGCCTCGACGACGACCACGTTCGACTCGGTGGAGCCGATGACGCCGCCGGCCGCGCCGATGACCGACTTCTTGAGCGACCGGGTCTTGGCGTCGAAGATCGGGAAGTCCACACACGCGTCCCACGTGTCCACGCGGACGCGGTTGTCTCCGAGATCGTTGTTCCTGGCCATCGAATCCGTCCCTACACCCAGTACGCCACGCGGGCCCGGTAGTTGCGCAACACCAGCATGGCCAGCACCCAGCCCACGGCGGTGCAGCCCAGGACGACGGCCCAGTGGTAGAACTCGACCGGCTCGCCCAGCAGCGGTCCGCGCGCTATTTCCAGATAATGGAACATCGGGTTCAGCTCGACGAGCTTCAATCTCGACGACGCCTCGCCGGTCGCGTTCCCGAGGCTCTGCGTCGTCCAGATGATCGGCGTCATGAAGAAGACCAGCTGCACCGCGGTGGTGAGGAGCTGGCCGATGTCGCGGAATCGGGTCGACAGGATGCCGAACACGATCGTCACCCAGATCGAATTGACCACATACAGCGCGAGGGCCGGGACGATCAGCGTGACGGTCCAGTTGAGCGGCGGCGGGAAGATCAGGAACAGGATGACGATGATGACGACGTTGTGCGCGAAGATGATCAGCGCTCGCCACACCACGCGGTAGACGTGCACGCTCACGGGGGCCGGAAGCTGTTTGATCAGGCCCTCGTTCTTCGAGAAGACCTCGGAGCCCTCGAGGATCGAGCTCGAGATGAAGTTCCAGAAGATGAAGCCGAGCGCGACGTACGGCAGGAACACCCTGATGTCCATGCCGAAGAGCTCGCCGTAGAGCAGACCCATCGCGATCGCGGTCACACCGGTCGCGATCACGATCCACAGCGGTCCCAGGACCGAACGTCGGTAGCGCTGCTTGATGTCCTGCCAGCCGAGGTGGAACCACAGTTCGCGGCTCGCGAAACCGTCGCGGAGGTCCTTGACCGCGCGCGCGAAGCTGCGCGAATCAGAGCCCTGGGGACGCGCGGGGATCGCGTCGTCGTCTACTACCGCTGACACGAGGAGTCAGCGTACCCCTCGGCCCATCCGCTGCCCGCTGCCGGTTGAGCGGGTGACCCTGAGCCGGTTGATCCCGGTGTGGCGACCTAGAGGTACTGCCCCGTGCTGTGGCCGGGTCCGCCGGCACCACCGGGGGCGGGCATGCCGGGCGGAAGCGCGCCCTGACGCATCTGTTCGAGCTGGGCTCGAGCGGCCATCTGCTGGGCGAACAGTGCGGTCTGGATGCCGTGGAACAGTCCCTCGAGCCAGCCCACGAGCTGGGCCTGGGCGATGCGGAGCTCGGCATCCGACGGGGTGCCCTCGTCGGAGAAGGGGAGTGCGAGACGTTCGAGTTCTTCGCGCAGCTCGGGCGCGAGGCCTTCTTCGAGTTCACGCACCGACGATTGGTGGATCTCACGCAGGCGATTGCGCGACGCGTCGTCGAGAGGAGCCGCACGCACCTCTTCGAGCAGCTGCTTGATCATCGTGCCGATGCGCATGACCTTGGCGGGTTGCTCGACCATGTCGGCGACGCTGGTCGATTCCGACGACTCGCCGTCCATCTGCCCATCCGTGCCCGCGCCGACGACGATCACGTTGTCGGAGTCGCCGGCCGAGCCGAACGGTCCTGAGGTGGGGCCGGGTCCTGGAGTGCCTTCGATAGCCATGCGTCCCATTGTGCCCGGACACCGCGAAACGGCAGATGGCCGACGTCTATCCTCGTGCCCATGGCTTTCGACGTCGCCTACGTGCGTGGATTGATTCCATCGCTCGGCGACGGCTGGATCCACCTCGACCCGCAGGCGGGGATGCAGATCCCCGATTCGGTCGCGACCGCTGTGACCACCAGTTTCCGCTCTCTGTCCGCCGCCCCGGGCGGGGTCTACCCGTCGGCTCGCACGAGCGCGGAGGTGGTCGACGGTGCCCGGCGCGCGATCGCCGATCTCGTCGGCGGAGACGCCGCGGGTGTGGTGCTCGGACCGTCGCGGTACGTGCTGCTGGCCGGTCTGGCGGAGGCCCTCGCGCCGCATGCGTGGCTGCGGGGTGACGTCGTCGTCACGCGTCAGGATGACGAGCCGAACATCGTGCCGTGGCTGCGCGCGGCGGATCGTTACGGCGGCCGGGTTCGCTGGGCCGAGGTCGACGTCGAGACCGGCGGACTACCGGCCTGGCAGTTCGGCGATCTCGTCACGCCCGATACGGAGGTCGTCGCGGTGACCCTCGCGTCGTCCACGACCGGGGCCGTCACCGACATCAGCGAGATCGCGCCGCTGGTCCGCGAAGCCGGCGCGCTTCTGGTCGTCGACGCCACCAACGCGGCGCCGTACATCAGCCTGGACATCCACGACCTGGGTGCCGACGTCCTCGTCGTCTCGGCCGAGCGGTGGGGTGGTCCGCGCATGGCGGCCATGGCCTTCCGCGAACCCCACCTGATCGACCGGCTGAAGCTGATGTCGATGGACCCGTCCGCGCGCGGACCCGCCCGGCTCGAACCCGAACCGCAGCAGGGCGCGATGCTCGCCGGGTTGGTCGCGTCGGTGGAACATCTCGCGGGACTCGACGAGTCCGGGATCGGCAAGCGCCGGCGGCGTCTCGTCACGTCGATGGACGGTGTGTACGAGTATCTGCAGCGCCTCAACTATTACCTGGTCACGACCCTTTCCCAGCTCAACCATGTGAACCTCGTGGGGACCGAGGAGAATCGGATACCGCTGGCGAGCTTCACCGTGGAGTCGGTGGGTGCCGACAAGGTCGTCCGGCGTCTGGCCGACAACGGTGTCTGCGCACTCGCCGACCTTCCCAACCGCGCCCTGGCTCGGATGGGTGCACCCGACTTCGGCGGTGCCGTCACGGTCGGGCTGGCCCCGTACTCGACGCCTTACGAGGTCGATCACCTGGTGCGAACGCTGGGTTCATTGGCCTGAAGCCCGGCAACCCTACCGAAATTCACTATGGTGTTGTTTGGGTTAACGACAATGTATGTCGTCATGCTGTGTCGGCAAAAACGATTGATGGTCCAGAAAAGGGCCCGCCCCGGTCGCTCACCGCTGCGGAGGCCGAGAGCTGGATGAACCTCGTCGACGGCGGCTGGGCGCTCTTCGCCCGCGTCAACGACGAGTTCGCGAAACGGGGCCTGTCCGTATCCGATCTGCGCATTCTCGAAGCGGTCTGTACCAACCGGCAGTTGAGCGTCAGCGAGGTCGCCGACGCCGTGCACATGCGGGTCAGCACGGTGTCGCGCATGATCGGCCGGCTCAGCGACGACGGCAACATCCACCGGTTCGAGTCGAAGGCCGACGGCCGACACCGACTCGTGCGTCTGACCGATCACGGTCGGCGCACCCTCGCCCTCCATGTGAACGCCCGAGATCAGGTGATCCGGCAATTCGTCGTCGACGCGATGACCCCGGAGGAGTTCACCGCCCTCGGCGTCGCGTTCCGCAAGATCCGGGAGGCCGTCGACGCCGCGGAGCCCGCGGCTACCGACTGAGCCCCCGCTCAGCCCGCGACGCTCAGCAGCACCTTCCCGACCACGTCACCGCTGTTGAGATGGTCGTGCGCGGCGTCGGCGTCGGCGAGCGGGAACACGCGATCGACGACGGGTACGACCGTGCCGGCCTCGATCAGCGGCCAGGTCCGGGTCAGGGTCGACGCCACGACCTCGGCCTTGCCGCCGGGACCGTGTACGGGCCGGGCGCGCAGCGTCGTACCCATCACCGACAACCGCTTGGCCAGTAGATGTCCGAGATTGATCTCGGTCGTGGTGCCGCCCTGCATGCCGATGATCACGAGGCGTCCATCAGTGCGCAGTGCTTTCAGGTTCGACTTCAGATACTTCGCGCCGATGATGTCGAGGATGACGTCAGCGCCGCCGGCGTCCTGGAGGATCTCGGCGAAGTCCTGGCTCGAGTAGTCGATGAGGATGTCGGCGCCGAACTCGCGGCAGCGCTCGAGCTTGTCCTGCGTGCGGGCGGTCACCGCGACGCGAGCGCCCATCGCGTGCGCGATCTGGGTGGCGTGGGTGCCGATGCCGCTGGACCCGCCGTGGATCAGCAGGAGCTCGCCGGTGGTCAGATGCGCGGTGTCGAAGATGTTCGACGACACCGTGCACGCCACCTCGGGCAGCGCCGCCGCGGACACCAGGTCGACGCCCTTGGGAACCGCCAGGAGCTGCTCGGCCGGGACCGCCACCTTCTCGGCGTAACCGCCGCCGGCGAGCAGCGCGCACACCTCGTCGCCCTCCGACCAGCCGCTGACCCCGTCGCCGAGCGCCGAGATCCGCCCCGAGACCTCGAGTCCGAGGGTGTCCGACGCACCGGGTGGCGGGGGATAGTTGCCCGCACGCTGCAGGATGTCGGCGCGGTTGACGCCGGCCGCGACCACATCGATCACGACTTCGCCGGCCGCGGGAGTCGGG
This sequence comes from Gordonia sp. SCSIO 19800, assembly GCF_018132775.1. NCBI lineage: Bacteria > Bacillati > Actinomycetota > Actinomycetes > Mycobacteriales > Gordoniaceae > Gordonia > Gordonia sp. SCSIO 19800. Next base: position 46,797 of record NZ_JAGRQM010000004.1, read on the forward strand.
TCGGGCACATCGGACAGGGACAGGTTCTCTGATTCGACGACGATGGCTTTCACCTCTTCGATGGTGTCACAGCGCACCCGAGTGCCAGGCAGGTCCGGTCCTAGGTTCGTGTGTAACCTTGCTCGTCAGGGAAGCGTGGCAGAGCGGCCGAATGCACTCGCCTTGAAAGCGAGCGTGGGTAAAACCACCGGGGGTTCAAATCCCTCCGCTTCCGCCAGAAGTGTTACTTGTTTGCGCAGGCAAGCCAGCCGCCTGAGTCCGCGCCACCCGTGCCCTGACTGCTCGACGCCGGCAGATGCCTGACGGTCTGCGGCGTTGACGACGGCCTTCAGATCGTCGTCCAGCGGCATGACCTGCATCAGGGTGTTTGAGCAACAGTCTCTGTGGCGACCGTCGATGCGGCCCGCGAGTTGGCCTCACCTCACTGCATCGGTGCTCGACGGACCCGCTTTCCAGGGCTGCGGTGAACCTTGAAATTGACGGGGCCAATTTCAAGGTTAGTGCGTTAACCTTGAAATCACATCGTTGGTTTTCAAGGTTGGATCACCCAGTGGATCTCGAGAGATTGAGAAACAGCCCGGTCGGGGAGCTAGTGCCCATCAGGGGTTACGACCCTCGGTTCAACGAGGAGTACAAGTACTTCGGCTACGTCCCCAACAGACTGCCTGCGGGTTTCGAGTTGCAGGCGTCGACGTACTCGGTCGTTGTCGAAGCGACCGCAGCGCTCGCCCGAGCAGATCAGGCTTCTTCGCTGCTCCCCAATCCCACACTGCTGGCGCGGCCGGCGACGCGCCGCGAGGCAGTCAGCACGTCGGCTCTAGAAGGGACTTACGCGGCACTGTCGGACGTGTTCGAGGCGGACTTCCTTGACAACGACGAGATGACCAGCTCAGTCAGTGAAGTTCGAAACTACGTAACCGCAGCGGAGCGCGCTTACGAGATGATCGGTCAAGGCCGATCGATCTCCATCCGAATGCTCGAAGACCTGCAAGCTGAACTACTCCGAGGCACACCCAGTGACGGTGCACACGCCGGTAGCGTGCGCACCTCTCAGGTCTTCATAGGTGTCGGCAACCGGCGTGTGGATTCGGCCCGCTTCGTTCCGCCTCCAGCGGACCATCGTTTGACCGATGGCTTGGAAGCTTGGCAAGCGTGGATACGCGAGGTCAACGACGTGCCCACGATCATCCGTGTTGCTGTGTCTCACTACCAGTTTGAGACGCTCCACCCGTTTCACGACGGAAACGGTCGCTTGGGTCGGCTCGTCGCGACTTTGCAGCTCATGTGCGCGGGCGAGTTGCGATACCCCATCCTGAACTTGTCTCCATGGCTTGTGCAGAGGCGCTCTGAGTATCAAGAAGGATTGCTTCGCGTGTCACAGACGGGGGACTGGGACACGTGGATTTGCTTTATGTCTGCAGCAATTCACGCCGAGGCTCTCGAGGTTGTGGCCCGAGTCGATCGGCTACTCGCCCTTCGCGAGAGCTTCCAGCTGACACTGCGCGGGTCGAAGGGCGTCGCACTGCGCATCGCTGACGACTTGGTGGGGTACCCAATGATCACGGCCACCCTCGCTTCGAAGTTGTACGGCGTTTCGTACCAAGCAGCGAACTCTGCGATAGCGAAGTTAGTGGACCTGAAAATTCTTCGACAGCGTACCGCTGGCCGGTACGACCGGATCTTTCAGTGCGATGCCGTCCTGACTGCCCTGGAGTACTGAGCGACACCGAGGCCAGAGGAGAAAGATGATGAGCACCGGTGGATTCACCGTTGCGTCGTTCAATGTCAACGGGATCCGCGCCGCGCGCCGTCGGGGGTTCGACGCCTGGCTCGCCGGACGACAGCCCGACGTGGTCGGACTACAGGAACTGCGGTGTGGCATCGACGACGTCGGTGAGTTCGACGGTTACCACGCAGCGGTCGACGTCGGCTCCATCGCGGGACGTAACGGCGTCGCGGTGCTCACCAGAAATGAGCCGGCCGCGGTGCGCACCTGGCTGACCCATCCGCCGAAGGCTCGCGGGCTGTCCGCTTTCGCTCACGAGGGTCGCTACGTCGAGGTCGATCTCGCCGATCGTCCACTGACGGTCGCCAGTCTCTATCTGCCCAAGGGTGGACTCCCGGCCGAGTTGCAGCGTCCCGGCTCGATGCGCGAGGCGCCCGACGGCGGCGCCAAATACGCACGCAAGCAACGCTTTCTGGCCGGGTTCACCCGTGAGCTCGCGCGCAACCGGCTCACCGCCCGCCGCGCCGGCCGAGAGTTTCTACTCCTCGGCGACCTCAACGTGGCACACCTCGAACACGACGTCACCAACTGGCGCGCGGCCCGCAAGATGGAGGGCTTCCTTCCCGAAGAACGCGCCTGGTTCGGCGAGATCACCGGTCCGCGCCGGCTGGTGGACGTCGTACGCGCCCTGCACGGTGACCGTCCCGGACCGCTCACCTGGTGGAGCTGGGCGGGGGCGTCGTTCGTCAAGGACGTCGGGTGGCGCATCGACCACCAGCTCGCCTCGCCCGCGCTTGCCCGGCGGGCGCGCTCGGTGGTGGTCGACAAGGAGGCGTCGCCGGACCTTCGGCTGTCCGATCACGCCCCGCTGGTCGTCGAGTACGCCGAGCTGTGATCCGGGGCTCCCGCGTCCCTGATCGATGGTGGTCGCCGAGTGGCTTCGACTCGGCGCCTCGCTGGCGCTCGGTGCCGGCTCAACCAGCGGTGGTTGCGGTTGCGGCTGCGGCTCACCCAGCGGTGGTTGTAGCTCACCCGACCGGCTCAACCGGCAAGAGGTGGCGCCGGCTCTACCAGCAGTGGGGAGGCTGCGATGACATCGTATGGACAGTTCTGTCCGGTGGCCAAGGCGATGGAATTGCTCGACGAGCGCTGGACGATCCTCATCGTCCGCGAACTACTCTTGGGCAGTCGGCATTTCAACGAGTTGCGACGCGGGGTGCCGAAGATGTCGCCGGCTCTGCTCACCAAGCGCCTGCGCAGTCTGGAACGTGCCGGGGTGATCAACCGCAGCGTTGTCGGCGGTCGTTCGGTGTACACGTTGACGACGATGGGCGAGGAGCTCGCCACGGTCGTAGAGGCACTGAGCGCGTGGGGAATCCGCTGGATCGGCGAGCTGGGCGACGCCGACCTCGACCCGCATCTGCTCATGTGGGACATGCACCGCACCGTCCCGGTCGACCGGTGGCCGCGACGACGCACCATGGTGCAGTTCGTCTTTCGCGATGTCATCGGCAAGGCGAGCACATGGTGGCTGGTCGTCGCGGGTGGTGAGGCGCAGGTGTGCGACTTCGACCCCGGTTACGAACTCGACGCCACCGTGATGACCGATCTGCGTACTCTCACCGAGATCTGGCGGGGCGACATCGACTGGCGTCTGGCGCTCGCCGCCGACCGCGTCGAGATCCACGGTGCCGCGGAGGTGGCACGAGACGTGCCGTCGTGGATCGGGCAGAGCCTCTCGTCGGCGGTCCCGCGACCGGCGTGAGCGCCGCGGGCACCGTCAGGCGATGTCCCGGCGGAACGTCGTGTAGCGACCGATGACCGCGAACGCGGCGATGTAGGCGAGCATGACGAGGGCGCCGGCCCATTGCGGGAGCAGGTCGTCACTGCCACCACCCATCGTGGCGAAGAAGCTGGAGCCGACGAGGGCGTCGGCGGCGGACCCGGGCAGGAACTTCGACACCGACGACGTGACGTCGAAGGTCGCCAGCGCGATGCGTGCGATCGGTTCCACGAGCTGGGTGAAGGCCAGCAGGATCACGATCGCGGCGACCTGGTTGGACACCACAGCGCCGAACGCCACCCCCATCGCGGTCCACAGCACCATCACCAGCATCGACAGGCCGATCACCTCGAGGGTGGAGCTGTCGCCGAGGAATGCGCCGTCCCCGACCGTCGCGAGGATCGGTGCCGCCGTCGCGACGACCGCGAGAGTGCCGAGGACGCCGTAGAGGAGTCCCATCGGGATGCCGGCGATCAGCTTGGCCACCAACAGGATTCCGCGTCGCGGTTCGACGAGCAGGCTCGCCGTGATGGTCTTGTGCCGGAACTCCCCGGTCACCGCGAGGCTGCCGATCACCAGGGCGAACACGTAACCGATCGGGCTGGTGAGGGCGTAGATCGAGCGGGCCAGATCGGCGCCGACGAGCGTCGTGGGTTGTTGCATGGCATTCTCGGTCGTCATCGAGAACGCCAGTGCCGCACCGATGAACCCGAGGTAGGCGACCATGGCGATGAGCAGGACCCACCACATCCGCGTGGAGGTGAACTTGCGGTACTCGGCGATCAGGGCGGCCCTCATCGGACGGCCCCCGGCGACGTCGGTGCCCCGTTCGGGCCGGGATCGGCTGACCCGCCGGAGAAATGACTGGTCGGTGCGTCCGAAGACTTCGTGAGGTGCAGGAAGACCGCCTCGAGGTCGGCGCCGACGTCGGCGAGCTGGTGGAGTTCGATGCCCGCGGTGAAGGCGGCCGTCCCGACCGTGGCCGCGCTCACGCCGGGCACCCGGAAACCGTCGTGCGTGTCCTCGAGTTTCCACCCGCGTTCGCCCGCGAGTGCGACGAACGACGCGCGCGACGGCGTCCGCACGACGACCGCGTGCTCGGCCAGCGCCTCGAAGTCGGCGAGCGTGGAGGCCCGGACCAGTTTGCCGTTGCCGATCACCACCACATCGTCGACGGTGCTCCGCACCTCGGCGAGCACGTGGCTGGAGACCACGACCGTTCGACCCTCGTGGGCGAGCGACCGCAGCAGCCCGCGCAGCCACACGATGCCCTGGGGGTCGAGGCCGTTGGCCGGCTCGTCGAGCAGGATGATCTGCGGATCGCCGAGCAGTGCGGTGGCCAGGCCGAGGCGCTGCCGCATGCCCATCGAGTAGCCGCCGACGCGGCGGTCCGCGGCCTGGGACAGTCCGACGAAGTCGAGCACTTCCCGGCACCGCGACGTCGGGACCCCGACCTGCGGGGCGAGTGCCTTCAGGTGCCCGAGTCCGGTGCGCCCGGGGTGGAAGCTCGACGCCTCGAGCGCCGCGCCGACATGCTGGGCGGGTCGCGGGATCTCCCGGAACGGGCGGTCGCCGATGAGTGCTCGGCCGGCGGTCGGTTCGACCAGGCCCAGGAGCATCCGCAGCGTCGTGGTCTTGCCCGAACCGTTCGGTCCGAGGAACCCGGTGACGCGACCGGGGGCAACGGTGAACGACAGGTCGTCGACCGCGGTCAGGTTGCCGAATCGCTTGGTGAGACCGTCGATCGTGATCGCGGGTGACTCCATCGGTGCCTTCCGTCGGTGGGCTGGCCCATACGCTATCAAACGCGCACGTGGTCAACCGCTTTCATGTCGAAACCTGCCGTGTACGAGTCACACTCGTTGCAGGACAACACATCCGACGATGCGGTCACAACCAATCGCGTTTGCGGAACGACAGATAGAGGCCGACCACCACGACGAGGATCAGCGTCGTGCTGGTGATGAAGCCGAGTAGTCGGTCGAAACCGGGGAACGGAACGTTCTGCCCGTAGAAGCCGGTGATGGCCGTCGGCACGGCGATGATCGCGGCCCACGCGGTCAGCTTCTTCATGACGGTGTTGAGTCGCGCGTCGGCGAGGGTCAGGTTGGTCTCGAAGACGGTGGTGATCATGTCCCGCAACGACTCTGTCCACTCCGACGCCCGGAGCGCGTGGTCGTAGAGATCGGAGAAATGCGGGTCGAGCTCCGGTGGCGCGTGGTTGTCGAACCGCCGTCGTTGGATGCCGGCGATCACCTCGCGCATCGGCAGGACCACCCGTCGCAGGACGACGAGGTCCTTGCGGAGGTCGTAGGTTCGGCGCTGCAGTTCGCGGCCGGGGATGCGCTCGTCGAACAGCAGTGCCTCGAGGTCCTCGATCTCGTCGTCGAGGCGTTGCACGGCGTCGAAGTGTCCGTCCACGACGACATCGAGCAGTCCGTGCACGAGCGCGCCGATCCCGTATTGCGTGGCGCCGCTGTCCGACCAACGCCGCATGACCTCGTCGATGTCGAGCGCCGGGGTCGGTCGCACGGTGATGAGTGCGTTCCGTTTGACGAAGATCGAGATGCGGTGCAGGTCGAACATCCGCGCCCGACCGTTCGCGGAGGCGCGGAAGTCGGTGGCCGCGGAGCCGTCGTCATCGTCGTCGTCCCGGTCGTCGGCCGGCGACTCGCCGTTGTGCAGCGACACCGCGTAGACCATCACGAAGGTGTGCCCGGTGTAGGTGACTGTCTTGACCCGTTCGGCCGCCGCGACCGTGTCCTCGATCGCGAACGGGTCGAGGTCGAGCTCGGCCGCCAACCGGGACAGGGTCTCGTGGGTGGGGCTTTCCAGATCCGCCCAGATCAACTTCTCCGGATTGTCGAGACAGGTGGAGATCTCCTCGAGGTCGAAGCCATCCACCGGGTCGCCGTTCCGCCAGATCTGACCACGGATGCGTTCGACGCCGCGAGGTCCCGACACATCCGAGGGAACTGTCATGTGGCCATCGTGACACCGGTGGGGGTGTTCCGTCGGTGCGACAGGCAGGCGAGACGTCGACCACACCGGGTGGTCGTCGCCCGCGGGTAGCATCGAAATCGGTGTCTGTGGACGGGCGCGGACACCGATTCTCCAGGTAAGGCGGCGGCATGGTCGACAGCAGTTCCCGCGGACATCGCTTGATGCCCGCGCGCACGAGCGAACAGATCCGCGAGTGGTGCGATCGTTCGGCGGTACCGGGCGAGCGGCGCGAACTGTCGGACACCGCGGCGCTGCTCATCGCCTCCGGATACCTCACCCCGGGTGGTCGTGCGATCGTGGTGCGCCGGATCTCCACCGGTCGGCCGATGCCGTCCATGTCCGCGGGTTTCGGCGATCTGCGCCGCTTGCAGCGCGCGATCGTCCAGATCGAACACCAGTTGTCGAGTCCGGTGGTGCCCGGTGTGGTCGCGGCCGTGATGCGTAACAGGCTCAACGGCCTGCAACGACGCCGCGAGGACGCACGCAAGCAGATCGTCGCCGGTAAGGGTGTGTTCGCGTCGGGGACCCGGGCGATCCGACGCGAGCGACGGGAGAACGTCTATCTCGAGATCGAGGAACGAGACCGGTTGTTCGCCGGGCTGCTGTGCACTCCGACCCCCAACGTCAACGCGTCGAGCTATGTCCGTCGCGCCGGCACCGCCGCGTTCGACCGGATCGCCGGCGTGGTGGGGCAGGTCGCCGCGAAGTCGGGCAACTCGCAGGCGGGGCAGTGGGCAGACCAGTTCCTGTCGGGCGTGCGCGAGACACCGGGCGGAGCGACTCAGACCGGCGCCCCCCGCGCCGCGGCCTTCGTCGACGGCTACGAGACGCTGCTGTTCATCACCGGTCACTACTACGACCGCATCCTCGGCAACCCCGCCTGGCGCTCCGACCACTTCGAGGTCCAGCGCACCCAGGTGAACCTGCACGCCGAGGTCGCCGAGATCGCCGCCGACGTCATCGCGTTGCGGGCGGTACGCATCGACCTCGACCGGGCCAAGCGCAACGGCGGCTTCGACCGCACCTTCGCCGCGCAGATCGATCAGCGTGAGACGACACTGCGACCGGTGTGGACCGAACTCATCGACCGTGTCCAGGCGCTCGGCGAGGTCGCGCATGTCGTCGAATCCGCGGCCGTCGAGCTGCAGGTCCTCGCCGAGTACAACAAAGCGGCGACCCTGGACGACCGCATCGACGCGTTGATCGCGCGGTCGGGCGACCGCGAGATCTCCGTCGACAACGCGAAACGGCTCACCGAACAGGTCCGCAGCGGCGAAGAGCAGTTGCGCATCTATCGGGATGTGTTGCAGGGCAACATCGCGCGGATCTCGCCGGCGGTGCCGCGCGAGTTACCCGCTCGCTACGAGCCGTCGTGACCACGTGCTGAGGTAGTCCTTCTCGGTGGGGGACAGCCGCCGCAGGGTGTGCTTCTCGATGTCGACGACGGCCATCTGCGTGCTTGCGACACACGCCGGACGACTGTCGGAATCTGCTCCGACACTCCGGATCGCGTAACCGATGGTGAAGTCCACTGAACGGAAACCCTTGATCCACATCCCGATTCGCAGCGGCGAGTCGTCGTGACGCAGCTGGGCCTGATATCGGATGTCGACGTGCATGATCATCGCGCTGGTGATCAGCGGGGCGTAGTCCTCGCCGGCGCTCAACAGCCACGCGATGCGCGCCTCCTCCATCAGCGTCACCATCCGCGCGTGGTTGATGTGTCCGAACGCGTCCATGTCCGACCAGCGCACCCCGACCTCGGCGACGAAGGCGAAGTCGTTCGGACCGAGTCCCGTGGTCGACGGTGGTTCGTGCCGCTGGGAACGCGCGTGGTGAACAGAAGGTGAAGTGGGCATCGTCGACTTTCCTCGGGGGTCCCGGTGCCCGCGAGATGCCGTGGTCACGACCTTCCACTCGGCTGAACGCCGGGTAGTCTGTGAGTCTAGATGTCCGCGTCGGGCCGATCCGGTCGGCGCGGACTCGCACGTGGTGACACGACGAGGTCCCGGGTGCACTCCGGGGGGATTGTCGGTGAGGGAGTTGGCGAGATGTCGAGGCGATTGATCGCGGGTCTGGTGTGCCTGATGGTGGGGATTCTGTCGACCCCGGCCATCGCCGACGCCGCTCCCAAACAGGTGGCGCGCATCGCCAAGTCCGAGAAGCTGAGTGCGCTGCGTACCGACATCTGGGTCTTCTCACCGGCGATGAACGAGCGGATCAAGCTGTCGGTCCTCACCCCGGTCGGCGGATCGACACCGCGGTCGACGGTCTACATGCTCGACGGCGCCGGCGCCGAGGGCGAGGTCAGCGACTGGATCACGAAGGGTCGCGCCGGACGCTTCTTCGCCGACAAGAACGTCAACGTCGTACTCCCCACCGGAGGCAAGGGCACCTTCTACACCGACTGGCAGAAGAAGGACGCCGCGCTCGGCAAGCCGATGTGGGAGACGTTCCTCACCAGGGAGCTGCCGCCGCTGATCGACGAACGGTTCGACGGCAACGGCCGCAACGCGGTCATCGGGCTGTCGATGGGTGGGCAGGCCGCGTTCTCCCTGGCCATCCGGCACCCGGAGATGTACACCGGCGTCGCCTCGCTCAGCGGCTGCCCGCCGGTGTCCGGTCCGGTCAACGAGGCCTACGTCCGTACGACGGTCGGTCGCGACGGCGGCGACGCCACCAACATGTGGGGCCCGTTCGGCTCCGCGGGCTGGCGCGCACACGACCCGAGTCTTCATCTCGACCGGTTGCGCGGGAAGAACATCTTCATCGCCGCCGGTTCGGGAGCCATCGGCCCCCTCGACCTCCAGCGTCAGATCGAGCCGGACGAGGGGCCGCGCGACGTCGTGACGGCATCCTCGTCGGCGCTCGAACTGGGTGCCTACCGCTGTTCGCTCGAGTTCGCCATCACGATGCGTGCCGCGGGGGTGCCCTACACCGACGGTTTCCGCCTCATCGGAACCCACACGTGGGCGTACTGGGAGCGCGACCTCGCGGCCCTGTGGCCGACCATCGGCCGGGGGCTCTGACCGGCTCGGGGTCCAGGATCAGCTCCGGGGACCGTCCCAGCTCTCGGCGAACTGCAGGAACACGTCGTCCTCGGCGGCGTTGGTGACGGTCACCCGCACGCCGTCGCCGTCGAACGGGCGGACCACCACCCCGGCGTCGACGCAGGCGCGCGCGAAGTCCATCGACGCCGCTCCCAGGTCGAGCCACACGAAGTTGGCTTGCGAATCGGGGACCCGGTAGCCCGCGTCGCGCAGTCGTGCGGTGACGCGGGCCCGTTCGGCGACGACCGCGTCGGTGCGGGCCAGCAACTGGTCCCCGGCGTCGAGGCTGGCGAGCGCGGCGGCCTGGGCGACGCTGCTGACCGAGAACGGCACATGAACCTTGCCGAGGGCGGTGATGACCTCCGGATCGGCGATCGCGTAACCCACGCGCAGCCCGGCCAGCCCGTACGCCTTCGAGAAGGTGCGCAGCACCACGAGGTTGCGGAACTCGCGTCGGAGTTCGAGTGCGTCGTACGCCTGACTCGACGGCAAGCGCAGGTATTCGAAGTACGCCTCGTCGAGAGCGACGATGACGTCGGACGGCACGTTCTGCAGGAACTCCCGCAGGTCGGCTGCCTCGACCACGGTCCCGGTCGGGTTGTTCGGATTGCACACGAAGATCAGCCGCGTGCGGTCGGTGATCGCGTCGGCCATCGCGCGCAGGTCGTAGGTCAGATCGCCGGTGAGCGGGACCTGGACCGGTGTCGCGCCCGCGACGCGCGTCGCCAGGGGATAGGTCTCGAAGGACCGCCACCCGAAGACCACCTCGTCGCCCGGTCCGCTGGTGACGAGGATGAGGTTCTGGCAGAGGATGACCGACCCGCATCCCACCTGGACCTCGTCTTCGGTGACCCCGAGGCTCTTGGCCAGCGCTGCGGTCAGCTCCACCATCCCGTTGTCGGGGTAGCGGTTCACGGCTGCGGCCGCCGCGCCGATCGCCTCGACGACGCTCGGCAGCGGACCTTCGGTGACCTCGTTGCTGGCGAGCTTCACCGCTCCCGGAAACGTCTTGCCCGGTACGTATACGGGAAGGTCGTCCAGGTCGGGGCGGATTCGCAGGCTCACCCGACCAATGTAGGCCGCGACCCCTATGAGGCAGAAACCGGCTCTGACCAACCGGTTTGCTTGTGGACGCGAAGGGTGTGTAACCTTTCGACTCGGCAGTTCGAAAGGACTCCGCCAAGGAGGCGTGCCAGAGCGGCCGAATGGGACTCACTGCTAATGAGTTGTCTCGCTAAAACGGGACCGGAGGTTCAAATCCTCTCGCCTCCGCCACCGCAGTCGGCCGACGGCGGTACAACTGAATAGCACGCGCCCGTAGCTCAACGGATAGAGCATCTGACTACGGATCAGAAGGTTTGGGGTTCGAATCCCTACGGGCGCACAGAGAAACCCCCTCCACCAGCACAATCCGGTGGAGGGGGTTTCTGCTATCCCGCACCACCCACGGAAAACCCACGAGAAACCGGCGCGAACTGATCAAGCACGTGCCGGACGTCCGGGCCGACAACCGTCTTCTCGATGTAGTGCACCCGGGTCACCGCCGGGCCGGAATGGCCAAGCTGCGCCGACGCGGTCTCGATGTCGGCGGCACGTTCCAGCGCGGTCGCGACGGTCTTGCGGAACACGTGCGGTGTCACCCACTCGAAGTCGTCGCCGCGAGCATCGCGGAACTGCCGCCGAACGTTGGCCGTCGAGCGCGGCCCACCGGTACGCGACGGGAACACCAGATCCTCGTCGGTGGGAAGGTCGCGCGCGAGCTGCCGGCGCAGCGCGGCCGCGGCGAACGACGGCAGGATCATGGTGCGCCGGGACGAGTCGGTCTTCGGCTTCTCCTGGCGGTGGTTGCGGACGATCGTGCCGCAGACAGTCACGGTGGGTGGGTTCGCTGCGAGGTCGACGTCGGAGCGCCGGATCGCCAGTACCTCGCCGATCCGCGAGCCCGTCCCGACCATCACGTCGATGATCTCGGGGAGGTCGAGCCCGCGGGGTGCGCCGAACTGGTTGGCGCCCGACCACTCGGCCACGTTCGCGCGGAGTGTGGCGACCTCGAGCACGGTCATCGCTCGGACCGGTTTCTTCGCCGCGGCGCGCTTCGAGGTCTCCCGGACCGGGTTGTGGTCGAAGACGTCATGGCGCGTCGCGAGGCCGAACATCCCGGTGAGCACGACACGGCACACCTTCACGTTCGCCGGCGTCTTGCGCGCCTTGACGAACTGGTCGAGCAGGCCGACGGTCACTTCGCCGAGGCGGACGCTGCCGAGGGCGGGCAGCACGTGGACGTCGATGGCGGACTGGTAGCGGTCGATGGTCGACTGGCTGTGCTCGCCGTCGTTCGCGATGTCGGCGATCCACACCTTCGCGAGGGTCGCGATGGAGGTTTCCCGGTCGACGAGTCCGTCGCGCGCAGGAGCGGCGCGATCGCGGAGCGCTTCGACGAGCGCGCGTTCGGCGGCCGCGCCGGACTTGCCGAACCGTTCGACCGGGCGGGTGACGCCGTCGAAATCGCGGTACTGGGCGCGGGCACGCCACCGTCCGGGCGTGATCTCTGTGCGCGTGATCTTGCCCCAGGTGCCGAGGGGGAGTGGTGGGCGCGCCATCAGGTGGGTCGATTCATGGTGGGGATCTCCGTTGGGCTCGGGTAGATCGGATGCGGCGCAGGCGATTCACGAGCTGTGGTGAATACGCTAACGCTTCGGGGTCGTCGAGCAGGGTGTTCACGCGCTGCCAGAATCGGGTGACCGACATGTCGAACTCGTTGCGGATGGCGTCCGCCTGGTTGCCGCTGTGGTTCCAACGCTGCGCGGCGAAGTCGAGCACGGCGCGGTCGTCGTCGGTCACGCGCCGAACTCCGGCCCGTCGGGATCGGCGGCCTCGGCTGCGGCGTCCTGGATGTCGCGCACTCGTGGTCTGTCGTCGGTGTAGCGAACGCAGACCACCTCACCGTTGACTCTCATCACTCCCGCGATCTGACGTTCGTCGGTCATGCGACTCCCCAATCCAGGTCTAGCTGGTTCTCGATGTGTGCGAGTTCCCACGGCTCGAGGTGAGCGAGGCGGGTTCGTACGGTCGCCGGTTCAACCCACAGCATGTCGGCGAGGTTGGCGATGTTGGGATGGCGGTTCCACCGGAGTGCGTCGACGAGGTCGTCGAGGTCGATCATTCGCTCGGCAGTGAGCCGGTCGACGCGACGTTCCTCGACCTCGTCGGCGGGGATGATGCCCCGTTCGATGTGGATCGTCTCGTGACAGACGACCACGCGACGCTGCGACTGACAGAGCCGCTCATCCATCCAGATCACCCCGACACCGTCGGTGACCGCACGCAAGGCGCCGGGCAGTCGGGTCCACACCACCTTCACGTGCGGGTGATGGTCGGCGAGGTAGCGCCACGGATTGAACATGTCCTAGTTCGTATCGCGAGGCACCGACAAAGCCGTTGTGTGACCAGGGATTACACGATTGTCATTCGCCGGTATGGTCGTCGGGGTCCTGGGAGAACTCGTCCTCAGTCGGGGGCGAGTCGATCCCCTTCGGGCCACCGGAATCAGCGGCCACAGGCAGATCCATCGGTGGGTAGGCGGGCGGGTCAAGGTCCTCGGGTTGATTGGGAGGTGTCAAGGATCGGCCCTTGCCCAAGCTCGCTCGGGTGCTTGTGATGCGCCGGCCGACGCTGCGAATCTGGTGCCGGCTCGGCCGAGGCGGCAGGCTCCCCCTGCCTCGGGTCTTCTGACCTTCAGGCGCTTCGCCCGAGCGGCCCGCAGACGTGGATTCCGTCGCGATGTCATCTACTTCTCCTTCGTCGATGTCGCCGTGCCGGTCGACAAGAATGTCCTCGATCGCGAGATAGAGCTGGTTGTAGTGGTCCAGGGATGCTGGCCGGCGGGCTGGGACGGCGAGTGACTCCGCTACAGGGAAGATCAGCTCCTGAACTTCGTGGGACGGCCATGTCTCGGTGAGTTGCACGTACGCCTCAGCCAGAGCGTCCTTGTCGTCGAGCCACCAGGGGTCGTCGGACGGGGCGTTGGGATCGCCCGACGCAACGCCGAGTACCTCCATGACCTGTTCTGTCGATATCCACAGTCGTTCGCGGTCGTTCTTTTCCTCCCGCAGGCGCTCCACGTTTCGAGTCATCTCTTCGACGAGCAGATCAATTGCGGTGTTCCGCATTGAAGTCAGTCTCTGCGCTGTCTGCGTCGCGGTCTCTTCGCTGAGGTCCACAAGGTACGCGTGCTCCTGGAACGCGTCTGTGACGGACTCGAGCGATGTGTGCAGATGTCGAAGCGCGTCGAAGTACCCAAGCTGTGGCGCGCGCGATGTCGCCTCGGCGATGACTGCCCCGGCTCCGACGCCGGCACTCTTGCGTGGCTGGCCAATTGAGCCCGGCTCGAGCCCGGCGAGGATCTTGTCGACGCTCTCGCGTGACCACTGGAGCGCTCGCTCGAGATCGCGACGCTTACTCGTGCTGAGCGTGGTCGTTCGGCTGTTCTCGATCTCTCGTACTTTCGCAGCGCTCGGTCCACCCGCGTCTTGCACGTCCTTCTGCGTCATGCGCAGTTCGGTGCGGCGACGCCTGACGTAGGCCCCGAGTCGCTCCCAGTTATCCGGCGATTGCATGTCTCCCATCGTTGCCTAACAGGGCATGACAGGTCTAGCGGGCATACGACAGGTTTATCGCTGGAAGTATTCGAACATCGGTGATTACACGTCTGTCATTTCACAGCTCAGGGGACAGAAATAGACAGATCTATCGATCTAGCGTTGCACCTGTCGCAACCTGTCGCTATGGTTAGCGACATGAGCGATAAGGCTATCGGGGCACAGGTTCCCATCCGAGCGCTACGAGTCGCCTACGGGCTCTCCGTGAACGATCTGATCGAGCGCATCAAGCAACACGGCGGTCCGGCCAAGCTGCACCCGGACACCATCCGCAACGTCGAACTGGGCTACAAGCGGGCGTCCGCCCCCCTCATGACCGCCTGGGCGAAGGCGCTCAATCTGACCGCGCTGGACGTCTACCAACCCGAGCCCATGAAGTCCTCGCAGGAACGGGTCGCCTGATGCCCGCCGCGGTGTGGCGCCCGTCGATCCGCGAGATGTACCCGGTCCTCGGGATCGAGAAGTTCCGACGCAACGGAACAGTCGCTGCGGTTGTGGAGCTGCCCGACGGGTCGACGTGCGAACTCACCGCGATAACGGACGACATCGAGGTGCGGCCATGAGCACCGAACTCCTCGACGCACTGCGCCGGAATCCGCTTCGGCAGGAGTGGGTGGACGAACTCCGCGACCTCCTCGACCTGATGGAGAACTTCTCCGACAACGACCAGCGTGCCCGGTTCCTGCTCTCGTCGAACTTCCTCCGGGACAACGGGGGCGCGATCGCTGAACAGTCCCGTCGCCTCGACGTCGAACTCGGCGGCTACACCATCTTCGAGGTTGCCGTCGCGTGTGACTCCGGCTGCGGCCGCGAGGTGACGCATCACGGCGTCGCCGCGACTGACGTCGACGCCGCAGCCCGGATCGCGCGGGAACGGATGGTCGCCGAGGGATGGGCGGAGGCTGACGGTTTCCATTGCCGCGCCTGCCTTCTCGCCCGGTCGGGCTGGCAGTCGCAGCCCGGACCCGACGAGGCCGGCCGCGCGATGAGCGTTGAGGCGATGCCGCACCAGGACCGTTCGGGCATTGTCCGCGCGCTGACCGCGGACTTCCACGACCACAGTGCGCCCGAACGGTGCAGGTGCGCTGCGCGTGACTCGGGGACCTCTCACCCCCTGGCGGTCGCGCAGGCCGGGGCAGGCGGGGAAGCCGCCCCGGTCACCAACCTCCCGCAGCACTGAAATGCCCGCCTCGGTGCGGACACACCGGGCGGGCCAGAACAACGATTGGAGAAGTTCGTGAGCAACGATATCACCAACTACGGCGTCGACCCCTCGCCGTTCGACACGATCAGACGCGCGCGACCCGACGGTTCGGAGTACTGGTCCGCGCGTGACCTCATGGCACCGCTCGGCTACGGCGCCGAGTGGCGGAACTTCGCGGCGGTGATCGACAAGGCGCGGGTCGCCGCCAGCAACCAGGGTTACACCGCCGCAGACCTTTTCGTCGGTGTCACCGAAAAGGGTGGCGGTCGTCCACGCGAAGACTTCGAACTGGCGCGCTTCGCTTGCTACCTGGTGGCGATGAACGGGGACCCGCGGAAGCCCGAGGTCGCTGCTGCGCAGGCCTATTTCGCCATCCGAACCCGGGAGGCCGAGACGTCCGCTCCGGCGCTCACCGGACCGGAGCTGCTCGCCGCCGCTGTGCTGGAATCCCAGCGCGTCATCGAGCAGCGCGAGGCCCGCATCCATCATCTCGAGCAGGTCGTCACCGAGCAGGCCCCGAAGGTCACCTACGTCGACACGTATGTCGCTGACGCGGACCTGCTCTCGTTCTCGACTGTCGCCTCAACGAACGGCATCACCGAAAAGGCGTTGCGGAACCTCCTGATCGAACGCGACTGGATCTACTCACAGACGGACTCGCGTTGGTCCGAGTCGAAGCAGAAGAAGACAATTCGAAACCGGTACAGCGAGAAGGCCTCGCACAAGCGGCATTTCCGCCGCGTCGAAACGCACGAGGCGCCGCGGTTTCGTGGCTCCGAGGTGATGCACACCCTGAAGATCACACCCCAGGGCGCCGAGGCGATTGCACGCCTGATCGCGAGGGCGGCATGACTCACATCCTGTTCGACGAGGCGCTCGTCCCGATTGAGACCGAGCACGGCGACATTCACCTGACGACCGGCACCGGGCCCGCGGGCCCGCGGATCATCATCGCGACCCACGGTCCCGAGACCGCCGACATCCATCTGACCGCTGGCCAGGCGTACGCGCTGATCTTGCAGCTGTTCGCCGCGATCTCCCGGACGGCCAGGAGACGACTGGGAGGCAGACGATGATCAGCCGCGAAGCGCTCGACGAGCTCGGTGTCGCAACCGATCTGCAGACCGCCGCCGAGGCCCTCGGTATCTCGAAGTCCGCAGCGTACAAACTCGCTGCCGCAGACGACTTCCCAGTTCGCGTCATCCGGATCGGAACCCGCTACTCCGTGCCGACCGCGGAACTCCGCGAGGTACTGCTCGGCGAGACGCCGCCGCCGGCCGACGAGATCCTCGCCCGCCTCGACCGCATCGCCGCGTCCAATGACGAGATCGTCCGGATCCTCCGCGTCCTCACCGTCAACACCACACACCTGAAGGACACCGCATGAACACGCTTCTCGACATCGTCTTCGTCCGCAGCGCTCCGACGCCGGACTCGTTCTTGGTCGCGATGTTGTTCTGGGGCGCCGTCACCCTCGTTGCGTCCAGCTTCGTTCCGCCGATCGCGCGGTGGTTGACCGACCGCGACCTCGAACAGCTCGACGACGACGATCTCGAGTTCACTCAGGTCACGCGAGGCGAGATCCGATGACCGCGACGATTCCGACAACTCTCCGCATCGACACAACCGCGGATCTCGAACTCGGCCGCGACCCGATCGAGGACTGGATCAACGTCGCGTCGGTGCGGCCGGCCACGATCACCCCGCTCGCTCTCGACGACGGACCGGGCGCCCGGATCCGGTTCGCCGTCGAGCTCGGCGCCGTCGCCGACACGGCCGAGGTGATTGTCCCGTTCACCGACCTGGCCGAGTACGTCGACCAGGTGCGGGAAGGCGAACTCGACGGATTCGAGGACGCACTCGACCACCGGCCGCCCCGGGGCCGGTCCCGCAAGTACACCGACGCCTACACCCTTGGTGAGGTCGAAGCGCGAGGGAGAGCCGAGTGACCATTCCCGCCGAAGACGGCATCTACGAGGGCATCTCGGACCTCGACTATCACGGCGATCCGCACTCACTGTCCTCGTCGGGGGCGCGCACGCTCCTCGAGGCTGGCGGGCCCGCGAAGTTCATGTACGCCCCGCGGGTCGAGAAGTCGGACTACGACTTCGGGCACGTCGCGCACGCGCTGATCCTGGGGGAGGGATCGAGCATCGCGGTCATCGATGCGAAGGACTGGCGTACGAAGGCGGCGAAGGAGTCCCGCGACGCGGCGCGCGCCGACGGGCAGGTCCCGGTCCTCGCTGACACGTACGCCCAAGGCGAGCAGCTCGCGCTGGCCGCGAAGACCCATCCGCTCGGCGAGCTGCTGTTCGCCGAGGGCGTGCCGGAGCTGTCGGCGTACTGGCATGACGAGCAGACCGGGATGCGGTTGCGGTGCCGGCCGGACTGGATGACCGGCCCGCTGATGGTCGACGTCAAGACGACGAAATCGGCTGCACCCCGGGACTTCGCGAAGTCGTGCGCCGACTACGGGTACCACCAGCAGGAAGCGTTCTACCGCGACGGACTCGCCGCGCACGGCATCGACGCCCAGTTCCTGTTCTTCGCGATCGAGAAGACCCGCCCGTTCCTGTGCTCGGTCATCGAACTCCCCGCCGAGGCCGTCGCCCTCGGCCGATCCCTCAACCGCGTCGCCGTCGACCTCTACGCCGACTGCGTCACCAACGACCGGTGGCCCGGATACCCGGAGATCATCCACCGCATCGAACTTCCCGAGTGGTCCTACCGGGCCGCTGAGTACACCCTCCGCCAGCACGAAAGGCAGTACGCATGACCTCCACCGATGTCGCCCACACTCCCGCTGACGATTCGCTGTCGGTCCTCCCGCCGGCACAGCCGATGCAGTCGCAGTCCGTTGCCCAACTGATGGAACACGCGAAGGCGATGGACACCGCCTACCAGCTGGCCGAGGCCATGTGTGGGACCGCGCTCGTCCCGTCGACCTACCGGGGGAAGCCGCAGGACGGAACCGCCGCGATCCTGTACGGCGCAGAACTCGGTCTCACTCCGATCCAGTCGTTGCAGCAGATCTTCGTGGTGCACGGCACCCCGAGCATCTACGCGAGAACCATGGTCGCGCTGCTGAAGTCGCGCGGCTACAAGATCTGGACCGAGGCGGCGTCGCCAACGTCGGTGACCGTGATGGGTGAGGCCCCGGACGGACAGGCCGAAGCGTCGACCTGGGACATCGAGCGCGCCACTGCCGCGGGGTTCGTTCCGACCATCGACGAGAAGACCGGCGAGTACAAGCTGAACTCGAACGGGAAGCTTGCCGGCAACATGAAGTACCTGACGCAGCCCGAAGAGATGCTATGGGCGAAGGCGGCAGCTACGGTCTCTCGGCGCCTCGCTCCCGACGTGCTCCTCGGCATCGCCTACACGCGAGAGGATCTCGAATCCGAGACCCCGCAGGAAGCGCCGCGCCGCATCCCCAATGAGGCGACCGCCCCCGGTGTCGACGACCTCCGCAAGCGCTTCGGTATCGCCGCAGCGCCGAAGTCCGCACCCGAGCCCGAGGCGCCGGCCACTGAGGCCGCCGAAGCGGTGGGGGAGTCGACCGAGTCCGACACCGCCGCACCGTCGAAGGACGACCTCAAGCGGTTCACCGCGCTATTCGCGCGCGCCGGGATCACCGGGAACGCGGCCGCGGCGAAGGCGAAGCGGAAGACGGTCACCGAGAAGCTGATCGAGCGGACCATCGAGGACGACACCCCGCTGACCGCCGACGAGTGCCTGAAGGTGGTCGAACAGCTCGAGGCGCTCGTCGCGCAGGGTGAGGCCGACGGCCGGGGCGACGCCGCCCTCGTCGACACCGTCGCGGCGCTCATCGAGGAAGGCGACGCCCAGTCGGAGCGGACCCGTGACTGACAACCCGTATCGCGTCCGCGCGATCCACTACGCCGACGGCGAGGTCGAAGACCTCGATGCTCTGCGCCGTGAGGCCGCCGCCGCCGAGGCGTGGCGGCGGTCGGCGGGCAACGCGGAGCGGCTCATCGAGCGCATCAAGTCTGGCGATCTGGTCTGGAGCGGAACGGCGTGGACCGCCCCGGAACGCATGGTGGAACCCGTCGACCACACCGAC
This sequence comes from Gordonia sp. SCSIO 19800, assembly GCF_018132775.1. NCBI lineage: Bacteria > Bacillati > Actinomycetota > Actinomycetes > Mycobacteriales > Gordoniaceae > Gordonia > Gordonia sp. SCSIO 19800. The sequence continues at coordinate 66,305 of NZ_JAGRQM010000004.1, forward strand.
CCCGAGCAGATCCGGCGCGCGGCCGGCGTCGTCGAGGGCATCGGAATGGACTACGGGAGTCGCCGCCCAGACGCGGTGAGGTTCGACGCGGTGGGTCTGCGTCACCGCGCTGAGCAGATCGAGGCGCGCTTATGATCACCGGCGCAGTCGCATTCGTCGACACCGAGACGACCGGCCTCGACCGAAGCGCGGAGATCTGGGAGTTCGCGGCGATCATCCGCCGCGGCGACGGCAGCGAGTCTACGGTCCACATCCACATCGAGCACGACATCGAAGCGGCGCAGGGGCTTCCCGAGCGCTTCCGCGACGATCACAATCGGCGGTTCGGTGCCATGGGCGACGTCCTGTGGGCGCGCGACTGGTTCGATGCGCTGTGCGCGATCGGCGGGCGATGGGTGGGGGCTCAGCCATGATCCACGAACTGAAGATCAACGAGCGCTGGTACTACCACGTCCGCGACCTCACGAAGAACGTCGAGATCCGCGTCCACGACCGCGATTACCAGGCGGGCGACACGCTGCTGATGACCGTGCCGGAGAAGCGGTGGCTGCGCGTCGAACGCAGGATCACCCACGTGTTGCCCGCAGGGCTCGCCGACGGCATTGGCCACGGGTACGTCGCCCTGTCCCTCGACGACGGCGGCAAGCTCGCGGAGGTCGAGGAGCGGGCACGCCGGGCTGAGAAATCGAACGCACCTCTGCGCGGGACGATCACGCGGCTGACGCGCGAGATTCGCGTCCTGAAGGAGTGGGCCGAGAACCGGGGTGTCGACGATGTCTGACGACGTGCAGGCCAACGCTCCGCGCGGTCACATCCTGACCGTCACGCAATGCGAGGACTTCGATCCCGAGTATCCGAGCTTCGAGTACTCGATTGAATGCCGGAACGTCGACAAGTGTGGCGGTTGGCAGGAATGCCGGGAGCCGCACGAGGTCGACGGCGTGTCAGCAGCGGACGGACCGTGGGACTGCGACGACGACGCGCCGTGGGAGGGGCTGGAAGAACTCGAGTTCCACGGCGTACTGCACACATGGCACTGGGGTCACGGCTGGACAGTGCCATACCCCGGATGCGTGGTAGCCGCGAACGACGCGATCTGCGACGACGCCCACGACATCGCCCTCGACCATGGTTGCGGCCGACACGAAGTCGACGACGACTGGGACGACGAGGATTGCCGCCTGATTCACGTCCGGGCCATCGCCTCATGATCCGCCGCCTACTCCGCCTCGCGCTCACGCCGTTCCGCATCGGCGTCCAGCTCGTCGGTCCGCGTGTCATGCCGTTCGCGTACCCGTTCGAGCAGGAGCCGGACGAATGACGCGGGCGCGGCGCATGATCCGCCGATCCTCGCGGCTCGCGCTCAGCGCCGCGCTCGCCTTCGGCGCCGGCTGGGCGTGGACCTACTACCGCAACGCTCGGGAAATCGAGCACAACACCGTTACCGGCACAGGAGCCGACCTATGACCCTGACCCTGACGGCCGACGAGGTCGACCTCCTCCGCGAGTGGCCGCGGTTCGCCGAGGCGTGCATCGTCAGCCCTGATGGTTCGCGCCGCATCCGCGAGTCGTGCGCGAGCGGTGGTGGATTCGGCCGAAACTACGAGATCAACGGCGGCAGGCTGATCGGCACCTGGTGCCGGTACGAAGTGGTCGAGACGTTCGGCCCGGATGCACGGCCCGATCTCGTCGGGCGTCCCGCGCGACTCCACTTCAACCCACCCCACCGCGAGGTGTCGATCACCCTGTCGCGCTTACAGAAGTGGGCCGATCAATTGCCGGGAACCTTCCGCGAGCGGGCGATCGTGCTCTATCACCCCAAGACTCGCGACCTCGACGCCCTGCATCGCGTCACCCTCGAAGCGCTGGACCTCCAAGGACGCCGCGATCTCGAGCAGGCCCGCGCCGAGTGGTTCACCGAGCCGCCGAGTAGCGCCGCCACACCGACCTCGCCACACTGCAGCGCCGACGATCACGCGGCGTGCTGGGCCGGACATGAACGACCGCCGAACTGTGTGTGTTGGCGAGACCTGAAGAACCGCCGCATCAGCCCCCGCGGCATCGTCGCCACCTTCCGCCCCGGCTGGTCCCCACATACCCGCAACACCAGCGCCCGCATCGTCGCACCCGTCGAGCACTACACCTGCGGTTGCGACTGCCACACCGTCGGATTCGCTGGCCAACAGCTCGATCTCTTCCAGGCGGTGTCCTGATGTCCGTTTTCGACACCCGTCTCGCCGCCTGCGCGATCGACATCCCCGGCATCCGCAACATGGTGCCCGCACTCCTACTGCGTGACGGCGCCTACGCGATCAACCCCGAACTCGACCGACACGATCGGCGAGTCACCCAACGCTGGATCGACAAGCGCGGCTCTGCCTTCCGGGAAGCCAACCGCGACCTGCTTGACAAGGAGAAGTGATGGGCGACACCACAATAGAGTGGACAGAGAAGACCTGGAATCCCGTGACCGGCTGCACGAAGGTAAGCCCCGGCTGCGATCACTGCTACGCCGAAACCCTCGCTGAGCGGTTCCGCGGCACGCCGGGTCACTACTTCGAGAACGGGTTCGACGTCCAGCTCCGCGAGAACAAGCTGACCGAGCCCCTGCGGTGGCGCAAGCCCCGGAAAGTGTTCGTCAACAGCATGTCCGACCTGTTCCACGACGACATCCCTGAGGCGTACATCGGGGCGGTGTTCGACATCATGGCGAAAGCGCCACAGCACACGTTCCAGATCCTCACGAAACGCCACGCGCGGATGCGGGCCCTGCTGACGAAGTGGGCAACCCAGGTGCCCGACGACCTCCCGCAGTACAAGGCGGCATTCCGGTCCCATCAGGCCCAGTGGGCAATGGTGAAGCAGTGGCCGCTGCCCAACGTCTGGCTGGGTGTCTCGACCGAGAATCAGCAGTGGGCCGACATCCGGATCCCCGCGCTCCTCGACACCCCGGCGGCCGTCCGATTCATCAGCGCCGAACCGCTTCTCGGACAGATCGAGCTCTCCAGTTCAGCACTCGGCCGCTACTACGGTGGCGACCCGCGCGAGGACGAGTCCGGTCTCGACTGGGTGATCGCCGGCGGCGAGTCCGGCCACGGCGCACGGCCGATGCATCCCGCCTGGGCGCGGTCCCTGCGCGACCAGTGCGTCGCGGCGGGGGTGCCGTTCCTGTTCAAGCAGTGGGGCGAGTGGGCGCCGCGGGGGCCAGACGATCTCGCCACCGGCGAGCGCGCCGACGTGTTCCTCGGTCGCGATGGACGTGGAACGTACTTCGCGAACCGCTACCGGGCCGACGTGCAACGGATGGTTCGCGTGGGGAAGAAGGCCGCCGGTCGCGAGTTATACGGCCGCACCTGGGATGAGTACCCAGGCGGTGATCGCTGATGCCGCAACGCATCCAGTGCACCACGGACGGGTCGCCGATCGAGGGCGTCTACGTCGGCCCGGACTCTGAGTGGGCCTGTCCGATCACGTTTAGCGACGTCGGCGGCCAGTACCCGAGCCTGACCATCCCGCAGATCGCGCGCATGATCGTCCGCGACTTCGAGGTTCTCGCGCGGCGCGGGCGCCTTGCGTTCCCGAGCTGGCGGTTCCTCGGCGGCGAGCGCGGGCCGGTCGAGTTCACCTACCCGTCGGTCGAACGCATCCGGTCAGAGCTCGCGGGGCGTGACCTCGTCTGCTGGTGTGAGCCGGAGATCGCCTGCCACGCCGACGTGCTCCTGGAGCTCGCGAACGGCGGTGCGTCATGACCCTCGCTACGAGTGCGGCCCTGGTCGACGCTTCCCAACGCCGGCCAGGGCCTGACCCCCGACCCACCGCGGTCGTGGGGACGAGGACTGCGAACGACCGTAGACCCCGCCCCCGACAGGTCCGCCGCGTCGGCGACGTCGTCAGCCGCCTCGAGAACGACGGCACCGTCACCTTCTGGCGCCTCCTCGACGTCCACCAGGACCGGTACGGATTCGTCATCACATCCGAGCAGGTGCGGTGATGAGCTACCAGTACATCGGACGGCACCGGCTCGAGCATGGTGGCGAGACCGTCGCGACGATCATCCGCCGCGCGACGTTCACGGGCCCCGAATGGCTCGCGAAGATCCTGGCCTGGCCGAACCCGTGCCTCGCACCGACGATGCCCGCGGTCGCCCCCGGCAACGTGAAGGCCGAACGCCAGGGGCGCAACAGCTTCGGCGGTGGTCGGTGAGCAGATACCTCGGGCCCCAAGACCCAGTCCACAGCCGTCGGATGCAGCCGCGGGAGCTGCCCGATCAGGTAGTCCGCGGGGCGGTGGCCGTCTGGCAGTCTCGAGACTTCCTCGCTGTGCTGTTCCGCGACGGCGACCACCGACGTCTGACGGTCAACCGCACCCAGTTCGACACCCGCACGAACAGGTGGCGCGACGGCATCACCTGGGACGAGCTGATGTCAGTCAAGGCCGAGTGTGGCTTCGGTGACCTGTGGGCCGTCGAGGTGTACCCACCGACCGCCCACACCGTAGATGTCGCTGCGATGCGCCACCTCTGGCTCCTCGACAGCGCCCCGCCCTACGCGTGGAAACGCGGTGACGCCAATGCCTGAGTGCTACGTCGTCGACTTCGCCCACCGCCGCGACGGCGGCCCACCGCTCATCGGCCCGTTCGACGACCACCTCGAAGCCCACATGGCCGGGCGCCGCGCGAAAGCCGGCCGATTCGACATCCGCACCGTCTACCCACCCGACGCCACCGACACCACACCCGCAGTCGACCTATGGGCACAGCCGGACGGCGGTGACTCGTGATGCCGAAAGGCGTGTTCCCGCACTGCGAGCGCTGCGGATCCCGAGTCCAGCAGTGGACCGTTCGGATCTGCGCCAGGTGCCGACTCAGCGAAGACACGAAGGAGGTGCGCACGACATGACGTGGCGCGTGATCGAAGGAACGGACGGCCAGTATCAGGTGTCCTCCGAGGGCTACATCGAAGGACCTCGAGGCCCTCTGACGCCATGGATCGGCGACGCCGGCGGCCACCTCCGTGTCGACCTTCCCGGGCGGCGCGAGTACGTGCACCGAATTGTCGCGGCCGAGTTCATCGGTCCATGCCCGGACGGTCTCGAAGTCCGCCACCTGAACGGAAATCCGGCAGACAACCGCGTCGCCAACCTCGCCTACGGCACCCGGTCGCGGAACGTCCTCGACGCCGTGCAGCACGGCACCTACCGCAACGCCAACGCCGAGAAGACGACGTGCCCGCGGAACCACCCATACGACGCCGCCAACACCTACGTCACGCCTGACGGCCGACGCCGGTGCAGAGCGTGCAGGAAGGGGCAGTAGATGGCCCGCATCCGAGCGATCAAACCCGAGTTCTGGTCGTCGCCGAACCACCCGTCCGATCCGTGGACCCGGCTGCTCTACATCGCCATGTGGAATTGGGCTGACGACGCAGGCGTGGGGACCGCGAACCTGAAGGAGTTGGCCGGCTTCGCGTTCCCGAACGACGACGAGATCGATGTCGGCGCAATGCGCCGTATGTGCGCCGACATCGCAGCGCACTATGGCGCGCTCTTCTACACGGTTGGCGGCAGACCGTACTTCTCGATCCCGGCGTGGCGCGAGCACCAGAAGTTCGACAAGCGAAGAGAAGGCCGCCATCCCGGTCCAGAACAGGCAGAAAGTTGGCTCTACCAGCACAGACAGGGCGAGTCGGCGCAGTGCGCCGACAGTGCGCCGACAGTGCGCCCACATATCGACGCACCGCCCGCGCCGGAAGTAGGAACAGGGGAACCTAGGAACATAGGAACCGGGAACCCTCCCGCACTTCCTGAGTTATCTCACCAGGGCGGCGCCGCAGTTTCGCCGCGCCGAGAGACGCGGGCGTCGAAGCGAATCGCCGACCTGAACGCGACCTCGCGCAGCGGAACCGCGAACCAGTTCGCCGTCCAATTCGCCAACTGGGCCGGCGGCGGCATCCCGCAGCAATCGCTCATCGAGATCGCCCAAGAGGTCGACATCCTCATCGCCGACGGCATCGATGCGCACCAGATCGCCGAGGGCGTCAAGGCGTGGCACCGCTCAGACCGCGTGTACGCCTCCCAGATCCCGCACTTCGTCGCCAAGGCCGCCAAGCCCGTCGCCGACGAAGCGAAGCCCACCAAGGCCACGCTGCGGGCCGTCGACACCCTCGCCGCCACCGAGAGACTCATCGCCGAGTTCCGGGAGTCAGCGTGACCGCCCCGTCCGAGATGGCGATTCGCGCCGCCGGCACCGCGCTCGCCCGGGCCGAGATCTTCGACGACCGCGTCACCGCCGACACCGCCCGCATTCAGGCGTGGGCCGAGGCGATGGAACCGCACGGCCTGGACCAGGCCGACGCGATCGCCGCAGTGACCGCCCACTACAGCGCGCCGAACGCCTCCACCATCCGTGTCGGCGACGTCATCACCGCGGCCCGCAAGATCCGCCGCGAGCGCGCCGAACGCGAGAAAGGTGAGCAGGGCGCCATCGCGGCGCCGGACCAGCAGCTCGGCGGCCTCCCGATCGGGGACGCCGACGGCACACCCATCTGGTCGGCCTACGAGCAGCACGACGCGATCACCGTGCCGTGCCGAACATGCCAAGCCCAGCCCGACGAGGCGTGCGTCAACCTCGCCACCCAGATGACCCGCAAGATCCCCTGCGCCACTCGGATCACCGACGGCATGAAAGCGAGCCGAGCATGACCAACCACGACGACGTCCTCGACCGCATCGACGCGGTCATCCGCGACGCCGAGATCGACGAGCTCGTCGACTGGCAACTCGCGCAGGGGGAGCGCGCCGGATGCGCGCTATCGAGTGCGGTGGAACGATCCTCGACGTCGTCCTGGTTCGCCGATCAAGTCCGCGAGGTGCGCATCACTACCGCGTGGCTTGCCGGCTGCGTCCGAGAGCTGGTCCGACTGTGACCGCCACGATCGTCCTGCCGTACCCGCGTCCGCCGCTCACCCCGAACCAGCGCCCCGACCGGCACACCAAAGCCCGCCTGACGCGCGAAATCCGGACGACGGCGTGCTGGCTCGCGAAGAGTGCCAACCTCGCGCCCCTGGGCGGATCGGCCGTCACGGCGACGTGCACCTGGTTCGTCCCCGACCGCCGCAAGCGCGACGTCGGATCGCTCACCCTCACTGCGAAGGCCGCGATCGACGGACTCGTCGACGCCGGCGTCCTGCCCGCCGACGACTGGACCGTCGTCACCGAAGAGCGCTACCGAATCCGCCTCGACCCCACCCGACCCCGCATCGAACTCACCCTCGAGGAGGCCCAACAGTGAGCATCCGGAACGGACTGCTGCTCAGCGAAGGCGAACTGTTCGACCTCGCAACGAAACTCGACACCGTCGGCGAGATCTCGGAACGTCTCGCCATCCTCGCCACCGATCCCATGCCTCGGCTGGGTGTCGCCGGCCCCCACGTCCAGTCGCAGCCCTCATCCCGGCCGCCGTACAACATCGGCGCCCAGGGACTCCTCGACGAGCTGTGCAACGAGATCGGCACCTGCGTTCGCCTCATCTGCGAGCATCGCAACGCCGAACTGGTCTCGATGGGACTCGCAGCCGCCGCGACCTGGCTCAAGCGCAACCGCATCGCCATCGCAATGATGCCCAACGCCGTCGAACTCCACGACGGCCTGATCAAGGTCATCGACCGGTGCGCGCGCTCCACAGGGCTCATCGAGGACGAACCTCGGATCAGTGCCGACATGGTCGCCGAAGCGAACCGCCAAGTCGTCACCGCAATCCAGATCGAGAAGCTCGGCTACAAGCTCGGCGACCAGGCGAAGGGGCTCAACAAGAACCGGGTCGACTACCTCCGCAGATCCGGCCGCCTCGCTGGCACCAGAGACCCCGAAACCGGCACGTGGTTCTACCACCTCGGTGATGCCCTATCCGCCCACAAACGCGCGCGAGAGGCACACGCACAACGGAGCTCACATGCTTGACACCAATTCAGCGGGTCCAATGGTAAGCTGCGCTTGCGCGACCGTTGGCCCCGATGCCCGGTCGCGTTCGTCATGTTCGGAGGTGCCTCGTGACCGAGACCTACAACCTCGACCGCACCGGCCGCGGACGGTGGGTGTCCATCGCCACCCCCTCCGGACTACCCGGCACCCTGTGGACCAACGACAGCGACAGCCTCGGATTCGACCAGCCCAACGTCGCCAACACCGACCCCGGGCCCGACCTCATCCCGCCGGACGAGACCATCCGCCAGCTGATCGCCCACCACGCCGACCAAGGCCACACCGCTACAGAAGCATTTGACCTGATCGTCGAATCACTCACCGACGAACGCAACCGCTTCTACATGCGACCCCGATACGGCGACCTCGAGAACTGGCGGGAACGACGTGCGCCGGCCTGAGTTCGCCTCGGGTGGGCGCGTAGACCCCAGCAGAGCCAGCCTGTTCCGGCCGGACCCGAAGGTGCTGTGCACCTACACGCTGCCCGACACCAGCCGAACGGAAGCGGCACGGAACCTCCTCGCCAAGTTCAACAACCTCGGAGACCCGCTGATGCATCTGCCCGAACTGCCCGACGAGATCCAATCCGAAGACGTTCAGCGCGCACTCGAATCGCTCGGCATCCCATCCGCCCGGCTCGTCGAGGCGGTGTTCCACCCCAACAGCGTGGCCGTCACGTACCTCCGGACCAACGCCGACGACGAGCCACTCGCGGGCAGCAGCGACAGCATCTCCCGGGTGACGACCAGCATCCGCGTCCGCTGGCCCAAGCGCGCCACCTGATGCAGGCTCTCCTCTGCTGGTTGGGGCTCCATCGTCACGACGCGCACGTGTACTACGACGCGAACGACAACGCGCTGACCATCGAGAAGTGCGACAGCTGCGGACGGTTCTGGAAGGTGGTCTGATGCAGGCCATCCCGGACAGCCACTACGCCCACAAGTGGCGGATGCTCGTCGCCCGCATCACCGCAGTCAGCCAAGAGATCCAAGCCGGACACCACCTCAGCCCCGACCAACGGCAACGCTTCGAACGCGAACTCCTCCCACGCATCACCGTCATCCGAGACCTCGAGAAGTCCAACGCACGCGGACAACTCGCCCTCGAGATCGACGAAGCCGAAGCCTGCTTCTACCGCATCATGGGCCAACACTGGCGACCCCGCCCCGACACACCAGCCGCACGCGAAGTCGCGCAACGCGGTCACCAACTCTGATGCCAACAGCCAAGCAGCGCAACACAACTCAACGCGGGCTCGGGTGGAAACACCAGAAGCAACGAGCCCGACTCCTCTCCCAACACGTCGACGGCACACCCTGCTGGTGGTGCGGCAAACCCATGCGCAAAGGTCAAGCACTCGCCGCCGACCACACCCACGCCCGAGCACACGGCGGCACCACCGCCGACCGACTCCTCCACGACCTCTGCAACAAAGAACGCGGAGACGGCAGCCGCGACCACGAACGACCCGCAATCCTCAAGCTCCGCGGCGGACACCCCGCCAACAGCCTCAACTGGGGGTGACCCACCCATGCCTCCCGCCCGCAGCCACACCCCCTCCCCGCCACCCCAGGCGCCCACCGGCGCCAGCGGCGTCGACACCCCCACCACGGCACCCCCCGGAAAAGGCGAACCCCCCGGGGGGCCTGACTGCCAGGGGGAGTCAGCATTTTTTTGGCACGGCTCGGATTTCGAGGCGGCGGGGTCGGCGCTGTGGGCCGATCTGGCCGACGAGGCGGACCCGTACTCGCTGCTGGTGATGGTTGTCGAGGCGTGTCGGCTGGCTGACCGGCTGGCGAAGTTCGATCTGCTGTTGCGTGGGGACATCGACACGTGGGTGCGGCTGACACACCGTCTGATGACCGACGACTACGAGCTGAAGATCGACTCGGCGGCGGCGGAGGCCCGGCAGACGGCGGGCGCGCTGCGGCAGATCCTCGCCGAGATCCGCCGGCAGAAGAGCGAGCAGGACGACCCCGGTGACGGTAACCCTCTCGACGATCTCTGAGTTCGACGTCGATGCGGCGTTCGCGGAGATCGTCGCGAAGGAGTGGCCGACTCTCGAGGGTCGGCAGACTCCGCGGTCGTTGTGCTTCACTCCCGGCGACACCGAGCTCGGCGGCAAGGCGGGTCTGCTGGCGTTCCGCGCCGGGCGGATCCGGGCGATGCCGTGGCAGTCGTGGTCGCTGGATCACATCATGGCGAAGTCGCCCGACGGGACGTGGACGCACCCCGAGTGCTGCCTGATCGTTCCGCGGCAGAACGGCAAGTCGCTGATCCTGGTGATCCGCGTGCTGTACGGGCTGTTCAAGCTCGGCGAGAACATCGTGTTCTCCGCGCACCAGTGGGAGACGGCGAAGTCGCTGTGGAAGCGGGCCTGGGCGATCGTGAAAACGACGCCGTGGCTGAACAAGCTGGTCGAATCGCACACCTGCAGCCAGGGCCGCGGCACGATCGAGCTGGCGTCCGGGGCGAAGGTGGTGTTCACGACCCGGTCGGCGAACGCCGGCCGCGGCCTGGACAAGGTCGACCTGGTCATCTACGACGAGGCGTACGACCTGACCGAGGCCGACATGGCGGCGCTGTCGCCGACGAAGATGGCCGCCGACGACCCGCAGACGATCTACACGTCGTCGGCAGTCAACCAGGAGCAGCATCCCAACGGGCAGGTCCTCGCCGCGGTCCGGGAACGCCTGCTGGCCGGCGAAGAGGGGCTGTTCGGCGCCGAGTGGATGGCGCCGGAGGAGCTCGACCGGGCGGAGCCGTCGACGTGGCGGTGGGCGAACCCGTCGTTCGGGGTGATCCAGACCGTCAAGAAGCTCGCCGCCGAGTTCAAGGCGATGACCACCGGGGCAGGACGCAAGAGCTTCGACGTCGAGTACCTCGGTCGTGGCGACTGGCCCACCGAGGTGACGTCGAAAGAACCGGTCATCGACCCCGACCTGTGGGGTGACATGGGACAAGCCAATCCGCCGGTCCGCGGTTCGATCGCGCTCGGCGTCGACATGACGGCCGATCAGAAATGGGTGACGATCGCGGCGGCGACGTGGACCGATGACGACCGTGTTCGGCTCGAGATCGGGTATCACGAGGCCCCGTCGCATGAGGTGATCTCGACACTGCTGCGGTTGATCTACCGGTGGGACCCGTGCGTGCTGGTGATCAACGGGACGAGTCCGGCGAAATCGCTGGTGCCGGAACTCGCGAACGCCGGGATCGAACCGGAGCTGACGAGCTCGTCGCAGATCACGGAGGCGTGCGCCAGCTTCTACACCGCGGCGGTCAACCACCAGCTATCACACGCGGACGATCCGCGACTGACGGACGCGCTGATGGGGGCGGACAAGAAGGAGTTCGCGGGCGGTGCGTGGGGCTGGGACTACAAGTCCGACGTCGTCCTGTCACCTCTGCAGGCCGCCACCCTCGCGCACTGGGGGCTGCAGGCGTTCGGCACCTCGCAAGTGCCCGACCAGAACGCCACACAGGTTGAAACCGCCCGAGAACCTGCCGAAACCGGCCTCATGGCCGTTGGATTCTGACCCACACGACCCCGTTCAGAGGAGGTGACCGGTGGCCACACCACCCACCCAGACCCCGACGAGGGAGATCGGGTACGCCTCGGAGACGGTCAACGGCCAGTTCTGGCAGCCGGCCGAGGAGACCGCGGAACTGCGGTGGCCGCTGTCGGTGCACGTGTATGACCGGATGCGCCGTCAGGACGCCCAGGTCACCTCAGTCCTTCGGGCTGTGATGCTGCCGGTGCGACGCACTCAATGGCGAATCGACCCCGCCGGGGCACGGCCCGAAGTGGTCGAACACCTCGCGCAGGATCTCGGACTTCCCGTGAAGGGCGGGGATGCTCAGGTCTCCCGAGTCCGGTCGAAAGGCCGGTTCTCGTGGGAACAGCACCTGCAGATGGCGCTGCTGCACATCCAGTACGGGCACATGTTCTTCGAGCAGGTGTACACGGTCGGCGACGACGGCCTGTACCACCTGAGCAAGTTGGGACCGCGCCTGCCGCGCACCATCTCTGACATCAAGGTCGCCCGCGACGGCGGCCTGGTCGCGATCGAACAGTACGGCTTCGATCAGTCGGCAGGGCTGGTGCGGATCCCAGTGCAGCGTCTCGTCGCCTACGTCAACGAGCGCGAGGGCGGCGACTGGACCGGCAACTCGCTCCTGCGCCCGGCCTACAAGCATTGGCTGCTCAAGGACCGACTCCTGCGAGTGCAGACGCAGACCATCGAACGTAACGGCATGGGTGTCCCCGTGTACGAGGCTGGGCCCGGCGACGACCAGACCCAGATGGACAAGGGCGCGAAGATCGCCCAGTCGTACAAGGCCGGGAGCGCATCGGGCGCGGCCGTCCCACATCAGGCGAAGCTGCGTCTGCTCGGCGTCGAGGGAAACCTGCCTGACGCCAACCCGGCCATCCGCTACCACGACGAGCAGATCGGTCGCGCCGTGCTGGCGCACTTCCTCAACCTCGGCACCCAAACCGGTTCGTGGGCCCTCGGTTCGACGTTCGCGAACTTCTTCACCCTGTCGCTGCAGACACTCGGCGAGCAGATCGCCGACACCGCCAACCAGCACATCATCGAGGACCTCGTCGACGCCAACTGGGGACCGAACGAACCGGCGCCCCGACTCGTGTTCGACGAGATCGGATCGCAGAAGGACGCTGTCGCATCGGCACTGAAACTCCTCGTCGACGCCGGCATCCTCAGCCCCGACCAGCCCCTCGAGGAAGCGGTGCGCCAGGACTACGGACTGCCAGCACCCGACCCGGACACGGCGCGAGAAGTGCCCGCCCAACAGCCCGCCCCGGGCAACCCGCCGCCGCCCACCGGTCGCGCTGGCCGACCACGCGCGCACATCGACACCGAAGGAGCGCTGACACTGTGGTGAACGCACGAACTCCCGCGATGGAACGCCTGTTGGCGTCTCGCCCCACCGACCAGGCAGGCCGCCCCTGGTACGAGTTCCGCAACGCCGACACCGACGACGACGGCCCCGTCGAACTGTTCATCTACGACGTCATCGACGACTGGTTCGGCGTTTCGGCGGAGATGTTCGCGCGCGAGCTCACCGGCATCGACGCCGAGGAGATCACGGTCCGCATCAACAGCCCGGGCGGCAACGTGTTCGACGGGATCGCGATCCTCAACGCGCTGCGCGGCCACAAGGCCCACGTCACCACGATCGTCGACGGTCTCGCCGCGTCGGCAGCGAGTTTCATCGCGATGGCCGGCGACGAGATCGTGATGAATCGCAACGCGGAGATGATGATTCACGACGCCTCCGGTGTCTGCATCGGCAACGCCAAGGACATGGGCGAGATGCACGACATGCTCGAGCGGGTCAGCAACAACATCGCCTCCATCTACGCCGACCGCACCGGGACCGACGCCGCCGAATGGCGCACCGCGATGCTCGCCGAGACCTGGTACTCCGCCGACGAGGCCGTCGACGCGGGCTTGGCCGACCGAGTCGAGTCCGCCGGCGATGAGACCGCCGAGAAGGCGAAGAACCGCTTCGACCTGTCGATCTTCAACTACGCGGGCCGCGAGAAGGCCCCCACACCGACTCCTCTCGCTGCCACCGGGGCGCCAGAGGTCAATGGAGGAAAGGAGGCCAACACCATGGCCACCCTGAATGAGGGCCTCGCGGAGCGCCTCGGCATCCCTGCCGACGCCGACGACGAGACCATCCTGTCCGCGGTCGACGAAGCGCTCGCCGAGCGCGCAACCGGCGAGCCGGAACCGCAGGAGCAGCAGCCCGCCGCGCACCTGCCCGAGGGAGTCGTCGCGATCGACGCCGCCACCCTCGAGGAACTGCAGGCCGCAGCCCGCCGCGGCGACGAGGCCCGCGCCGAGCAGGAACGCGCCGCCCGCACCGCCGCCGTCGACAACGCCGTTCGCACCGGCCGCATCGCCCCCGCCCAGCGGGAGACGTGGCTCAACCGTCTGCAGGCCGACCCGACCGAGGCGCAGGTGCTCGACGCCCTGGCACCGGTTTATCCGGTCGACCGCGAACTCGGCCACGCCGGCACCCCCACCAACGACAACTCCGACGGCGTGTACGAGGCGCTGTTCGGCAAGGAGGCCTGAGCCATGCCCGAGTACGCACCCATCTACAAGCCGGGTCAGGAGATCACCCGCACCGCGTCGGCCGACATCACCGGCGGCCAGCTGGTGGTGGTGTCCGGAAACGACACCGTCGCACCGTCGTCGGCCGCGACCGCCGCTTGGGTCGGCGTCGCCGCGCAGTCGGTGAAGTCCGGTGAGAAGGTCACCGTCACCACCGGCGGCGTCCACGAGCTCGCCGCGTCCGGCGCAGTCGCCTTCGGCGACGCCGTCATCCCCGCCACCGGTGGCGCAGTCGCGACCCTCGGGTCGGAAACCAACTACGCCCGCGTCGTCGGCACTGCGCTCGCTGCGGCAGCCAACGGCAAGGTCAAGGTCCTCGTCCGATAACGGGCGGAATCAGAAAGGAAGGCAGACATGCCGATTCACTATCCGCCCGCCGCGCCGACACTGTCGGGCGACGCGCTCACCATCGATCGGTTCCTGAAGGACCCGACGCTGGTGGCGCGGCGGCTCCGCACCCTCGCCGAGCAGCGGTTCATCGCTGACGTGCTGCTCTCGGCCCGCCTGACCACCGACTCCGGTTCGATCCTCTACGAGACCGGTGAGTCGATCTACTCCGACCGGGCACCCGAAGCGGTCGCCCCGGGTTCGGAGTACCCGCTCACCACCGTCGGCACCGGCGATGCGCAGCTGGCCAAGACGGTCAAGTGGGGCCGTGACGCCGAGATCACCGACGAGGCGATCTCGCGGCAGCGGATCGATCCGGTCAACCGTGCCCTGACCAAGCTGGTCAACAACACGGTGAAGACGATCGACTCGGTGGCGCTCGCCGCGATCGCTTCGACCGTCACCCAGTCGACTGCCGCGCTGTCCTCCTGGGCGTCGGGCACCCCGAACATCTTCCGCGACATCGCTCGCGCGAAAGCGAAGATCCGGGCGCTCAACGAGGGATTCGAACCCGACACGGTGGTGGTCGACGACGTGACGTTCGCCAACATCATCAGCGACCCGGCGTTCGCTCTGCTCCTGCCGC
Source organism: Gordonia sp. SCSIO 19800 (assembly GCF_018132775.1). Lineage (NCBI taxonomy): Bacteria > Bacillati > Actinomycetota > Actinomycetes > Mycobacteriales > Gordoniaceae > Gordonia > Gordonia sp. SCSIO 19800. The sequence goes on from NZ_JAGRQM010000004.1 coordinate 81,404, forward strand.
GCGAGTCGCGGGACACCCCGGTGTTCACCGGCAACTTCCCGATCATCGACGGCATGCGCATCCTGCCCTCGCCGAACCTGCCCATCACCGGGCGGGCGCTCATCGCCGACACCGTTCAGCTCGGCGGCATGGCCGACGAGAACCTCGGCGGCCCCGGCTACGTGTCGGCGGAAGGTGTCGGTATCCAGGCCAAGACCATCCGCAAGGACGACGAGGACAAGTGGCGGGTGCGCGCACGCCGCGTCACCGTGCCCATCGTCCTCGAGCCGAAGGCTGCATGGTGGATCACGGGGGTGGACGCATGAGCTACGAAGTGATCGCCCCGCTGGTCGTCGCTGGCGACCCGGAGGGCAAGCTCAAGTACCACTACCAGGGCGCGATCGTCGAGTACCTGTCCGAAGAGGATGCCGAACGGTTCCTCGATGCCGGCATGGTGGTCGAGAACGACGACATCCACACCGAGTCGCTCGTTCCTCTCGACGATCCGGCCGACGGCGGGGATCCGCCCCCGGTCGGCGACGGTGTGCGTCCGCCGAAGACCGCCTCAAAGGAGGCGTGGGTGGAATACGCAATCGCCAAGCACGGCTTCACCCGTGAGGACGCCGAGGCCGCCAGCAAGGCCGACCTGCAGGAACTCGGATAGGGTCTCGTGGCCTACGCCCAGCACACGGACGTGGCCGCGCAGTGGCGCGCGTTGTCTTCGGAAGAGACGACGCGCGCCACTGCTCTGCTCGAGATGGCGGCCATCCTCATCGACTTCCACGTTGACCTGACGGGACTGCCCGACAGTCATCCGAAGATCCGTGTGGCCAAGCAGGTGTCGATCGACATGGTCATCGAGGCGCTCGAATCTGCCGGCCACCGCGGCGGAGTCGCCTCGTACTCCGTGCAGCTCGACAACGCGATCGACTCGCGCACCTACCGCGAAGGCGACTACAGCACCTCCGTCGTGTTCACCGGTGCGCAGCGCGCCCTGTTCGGGCTCTCGTCGACCGAGCAGAGTCCCGTCGGATTCTTCGGCGACCACCCATGATCGTCGTGCCCCCGTGTGCGGGCCCCCCTCACGGGGGCACGGCTTCCCAGTGAAGGACGACAGGCCGTGAGCATCGAACGATTCTTCACTCGCGAGTTCTCGGTCAGACGCCATCTCGGCGACGGCGCGACTGGGCCAACACTCGCCGAGCCCGTCACTCTTCGTGGACGCATCAAGCACGAGAACCGGATTGTCGTCGACGACAAGGGCAACGAGGTCGCCTCCGCGACTGAAATCAGCATGCCGATCGCCACGCCGACGATCCCAGCCGGTTCTGCAGTGTCCATCGACAACGGGCCGTGGCGCACCGTCATCGGCGAGTCCCGCCACATCGGCGGCTTTGCCAACTCGCCCGACTACTACTCGATCGATCTGAACTGAGGAGGTGGCCAGATGGCGTTGGAGGACAACACCGATCAAGTCATCGGTCAGATCGCCGACGCATGGACGGCCTCGATGCAGGCTGGTGCCGACGAGTTGCTCGACAGGTCGAACCGGCTGGTCCCCGTCGATGACGCCGATCTGCGAGACTCCGGCGTTGCCACGGCCGAAGGGAAGAAGGCGGCCGTCGCCTACACCGCCCCGCACGCGATGAAGCAGCATGAGCGCCTCGATTTCGAGCACTCCGGCGGTGGGCAGGCGAAGTTTCTCGAGACGGCGGCCCTGGCCAACGCCTCCGCGATTGAGCAGGCCATCGCCGGTGTCATGCGAGACCAACTGTGAGTGTCGATCCCGCCGACCTGGTGTCGTCGCTCGCGCAACGTCTCGATGACGTTGGGTTCGGCTTCTACCGGCCGTCAGGGCCGTACCCAGTCGATCTCGACCGGCCCGCGGTGACCCTAGGCAAGCTCCCGCAGAACATCACCTCAGCCGTCGCGATCAACCACTACCTGACCGACCCGGACGTGTTCACCGTCGAACACAATCCGCTGCACCTCGTGCAGCTGAGGTTCCGTGAACCCGGGCCCGACCCGCGTCCGGTCCTCCGCAGCGAGCGCCGAGCATTCCGCCTGCTGCACACCCTGACTTCCGGCTCCTGGCCGGGAGGAGTGTCACCGCTATCGGTGACGTTCTCACACGCCGCACCAGCCGATCCCGACGATGACGGGAACTGGACCAAGGCGGCCAACTATCACATCCGCCTCAACCCAGGAGACTGATCATGACCTCACCCACGCCTCTGAAGGCGACCAACACCGCCGATCTGTCGGTGGCGACGTCGGGCCAGGTCCGCGTCGAGATCGACACCGCGGCACCCGGAGCGAGCTCCCCCGAATGGACCGAGATCAAGGGCATCCAGCAATGGGGCCCGAAGTTCGAGCAGAACACCGAGGACGACACCGACGTGTCGACCGGCGGCTGGGCCTCGGAATTCCCGATCGGCAACGCCTTCACCGTCAGCGTGTCCGGCCTCGTCAAGGGCGAAGAGGACCCGACCTTCGTCGTCGACCCCGGCGTGCAGGCGCTGCTCAACCACTCCGAGACCTACGGCAAGGCCGGCGTCGCGCACCTGCGCTACCAGCGCACCGACGGCATCCCCGAGGCCTACGAGTTCTACTCCACGGTCAAGGTGTCCAAGGGCGACGACAAGCCGCCGGCACTCCAGAAGTGGTCGGGCGACCTCACCGGCAAGGGACAGCCGCTGGCGATCGACAAGTGGGGCGACACCGTCACGAAGGTGTTCACCATCGACTCCGGCGTCACCGGATACACCGTGACCGTCGACGGGCAGACCACGGCGAGCATCACAGCCAAGACGGCCGCGGCGCTCAAGACGGCGCTCGAGGCGCTGTCGACCGTCGGCGTCGGGAACGTCAACACTTCCGGATCGACCGGTGGCCCACTGACCGCCGAGTTCCAGGTGCCCGTCACGACCGTCACCGCCACCGGCACAGGCGGCAACGTGACCGTCGCGAACGGCTGACCGAACCGTCCACCGGGTGAGCTGCCAGGGGGCCGGCAGCTCACCCACCCACACCACGAGGAGGGCCACCTGTGGGATTCAAAGATCTGAACGAGTTCTTCAAACCCGGACTGCAGCTACCGATTCGCGGGAAGACCTACACCATCCCGTCGGTGAACGCCGAGGATGGACTACGCCTGCGGCTGCTGTTCAGCGACCCGTCGGTGAGCCTCACCGATGAGGGCGAACTGAAGGAGATCATGACGCTCCTGGGCGCCGAGTGGGTGCCCAAGATTGAGACCGTCAACGTCACCGACCCCACCACCGGCGGCTTTGCGGTCGACGACGACGGGAATGTGCTGACCACCGAGGCCGACCGCGGTTCCTACCAGGGTGGTATCTACGAGGAGATGGCCGATGACGGCCTGTCCTGGGAAGAGATCATCCACGCCGGCAAGACCGCGCTGTTCAATGCCGGGCTGGGACGCACTCTCGCCGAGGTGTTCTGGGAGACCGGGCTGGCGGAGGACGATAACCCGGGAAACTCGGTGCCCCCGAAGCCGGGGGAGACACCCGAGCCCGAGTTCCCGAACAGAGCCACGAAGCGGGCGGCGAAGAAGGCCGCACCGAAGAAGGCGGCGGCCAAGAAGGCCACCTCCGTCAAGGGCGGTACGGGCTCTTCGACCCGCGTCCGAAAGCGTACGGCGAAGACGACCCCGGCGGCGGGGACTACGACCCAGTAACCGGGATGCGCGACTGGTACAGCGTGCCGCGCGCATCCGAACCCGACATCGCCGTCAAGATCACCTGGCCCGAGATCCTCGAGCAGTGGGTGTTCCTCGCCCACGACCTACTCGAGGTCTACGGGATCGATGTCGAGAGCGGAATTCTCCGCGATCGGACCTGGAAGTGGTTCGAAGACAAGGTCGTTGACATGCTGTTCCGCGGTCCGCGGCTGAGCGCGTGGCGCGCTATCCGAGGAGCGTCGCCCGCCCCGTGACGTTGTCACCGTCATCGCGGGCGGCGCACTCGAAGTCCTGGAAACCTGTCATCCCGCCGAAGCTGTTCTCGGCGTTCACGCGGCCCGTCACCGCGTAGGTTCCATCCCCGTTGTCGACCACGTCGACGTCATCGAACTCGGCCGAGTCGGGGTCCTTCAGCTGTGCCTTGACGGAATCTTCGCAGGCACCCTCGGCGGCCGTCGTTCGCCAGGACTCGTCGTCCGCGCCCGAGCAACCCCCGATCAGTAGGGCGGCAGCCAGCCCGGACGCCGCTCCGATCATTCGCATCTTCATCCCGCAATTCAACACCACGAGGAGGGCTGAGCAATGGCTATCATCGTCGCCGATCTCGTGGCTCAGTTGCGGGCCGATGACGCGGGCGTCGAACAGGCCCTCGATCGCACACGGTCCAACCTCCAAAGCGTGGAGCGTCAGGCCCAGTCCACCGGGCGTACCAACTCTCAGATGGCGAGCGCCACCGCTGCCGCATACAGCCGCTCCCAGGCTGCGGCGACACGTCTCCGGATCGCCGAAGATCAACTCGCAGAGGCAAAGCGGACTGGTGCGGCTAACACGCAGCAGATGATGGCCCTCGAGGCGCGCGTGCAGTCTGCGCGCGCTTCGGCGATCTCGGCGACGTCGCGGTATCAGCAGGTCCAGCACAGCGCCGCACGCGTGACGAACACCCTCAACCAGTCGAATCGGCTGGCGGCAACCGCGCACACAGCTGCCGCGGACGCCTCCGCCTCACACACCCGCAACCTGTCGAATCTGCAGATCGTCGCGGGTAAGGCGCGGCTCGCGCTGCAGACCGTCACGGCCGCGGCCGGCGCGACGACCACCCTGAAGTTCTTCACCGATGCGGTGCAGAACGCACGTCGCCTCGCGGCGCAGACCAACCAGCTGAACGTGATCTTCGGGGACAGTCGGGTTCAGATCGAGGCGTGGGGACGGTCTGCGTCGGACACGATGCGCATGTCCCAGCGCGAGGCCCAGGGGGCAGCGGTCCAGTTCGCGACGTTCGGCAAGGCGGCCGGCCTGTCAGGCGGCAACCTGGCGGCCTTCTCGATGAAGGTCACGAAACTCGCGGCCGACCTCGCCTCGTTCCAGGGAGTGACGGTCGAGGAAGCCATCCTCGCGATGGGGAGCGCGTTCGCCGGTGAGACCGAGACGATGCGCAAATACGGTGTCCTGCTTGACGAAAACACCCTGAAGGAGGCTGCCTACGCTCACGGCCTCGCAGCTACCGGGTCTCAGCTGACGCAGCAGCAGAAAGTTGCCGCCGTCTACTACTCGATGATGGAACAACTCGACTACGCCCAGGGCGATGTCGAGCGATCGAACGGCAAGTTCGGTGCCAGCGTCAAGACGCTCAAGGCCAGGTTCGAAGAGTTCTCCGCGACCATCGGCCAGAAGGTCATGCCGATCGCGCAGACCTTCATCGACCTGCTGTCCGGTCCCGGAATCTCCGGCGCGGGAGAAGGAATCGGCATCCTCGCGTCGACGGTCGGTGTGCTGGCGTCTGCGTTCAACTCGCTGCCCGGGCCGCTCAAGGCGGCGCTCGCGGCGATCGTCGCGGTGCGCGTCGCGCAGACCCTGCTGCAGAACCGCATGTCCCAGGGCCCCGGCGTGTTCTCGCGTTTCGGCGCAGCCTACTCGACGGCACTCGGTTATGTGCGGCAGGCGAACCCGGGAATCTCCACCGCGGGCGCCCACATGCGAACCCTCGCCTCGGGTGTGACCGGCGCGACTGGCGCGATGGGCATGATGCGGTCAGCCGGCCGCGGTCTCATGGCGACCTTGGGTGGACCGTGGGGGCTGGCGATCGCGGGCGCGACAGCCGTCCTCGGGTTCTGGATCGCGAAAAAGCAGGAGGACAAGGCCAAGTCGCAGGAAGCCAAGGCGGCGACCGAAGAGTGGTCGGAAGCACTCATCGAGTCCAAGGGGGCGATCAACTCCAGCATCCGTTCGATGGCGGCGAAGAAGATCGCCGAGACCGATGCGCTGGAGACCGCGGAGAAGCTGGGAATCTCGCAGCGCGAGCTGATCGACGTCATCCTCCGGGGCCGCGGGGCCGTCGACGAGTGGTACGCCGCGCTGGTCAAGTCGGGCCGCATCAAGGAGGGTGCGTTCGGCGGAACGATCGGCGACATCCAGCGCCTCGCCTCCGAGTACGACAACGGCCGGATGAAGGCCGAGCAGATCGCCAAGGCGACCGGCGACGTTCGGGTGTCCTTCGACGGGACAGCCCAATCGACGGGCGCCATGACCGAGGCGATGACCGAGTTCCAGGAGTCGACAGACGGTGCGGCGTCGAAGGTCGACAAGCTCGCGAAGGCGCTCAATCAGCTCACCGCCGATGGACAGACAGAGGAAGAGGCACAGCAGGCATGGGCTGACAACATCCGCGAGCTCGGCGAAGCACTGACCGAGGCGGGGACCGCGGCGGTCCTGGCCAACGGCAAGATCGACTTCACCACGAAGGCTGGGTCGGAGCTGCAGGACGCCGTCCAGAAGCAGGCCGAGGCCTTCAACCAGGTCGCCTCCGCGGCCTTCACAGCCGCACAGGCGCAGGGAAAGTCGGTGCCAGAAGCGGCCGAGATTGCCCGACGGAAGCTGATCGAGCAGCGCAAGGCGCTCATCGACATGCTCACCGCGCACGGCATGGGGGCCGACGCCGCTAACCGCCTGGCCGACGCGTACGGACTGATCCCGTCCGAGGTCGTCACCCGGCTCAACGTGCAGGGCTTCGACGAGGCCAACGCCGGGATCGGCACCCTGCTCGTCCAGCTGAACTCGCTGCCGCGCGAGAAGCCGGTCTCGGTGACCGCACCGGGTGGGCAGGCCGCGCTCGACCTGCTGAACAGCCTGGGCATCAGGGTTCGCGCCGACAACAGGAAGAACATCGAAGTCACCTCGCCGATGGCGCCGGCAGTGCTTGACGTGCTGAACCGGCTGGGCCTGTCGGTAGTCACGAACAACGGCAAGACGATCATCGTCACCGACAACGGCACTGCCGCGGTTGTGCAGTCCAACATCGACCGCATCCACGGCCGTCAGGTCCGGATCAACGTCACCTACGTCGACAAGGCGGGGAACGAAGTCACCGGCATCGACCCCAGCACCGGGGGAGTGCCGCTCAAGCCCGAGTACTTCAAGGAGCTGACGCCGAAGGGCAAGGCTGCTGGCGGGCCGATCGTCGGGCCGGGCACTGGAACCTCCGACGATGTGCCGCTGTGGGGGTCCAACGGCGAGTTCATGATGAAGGCGGCCGCCGTGCGCCGCTACGGCCTGCCGTTCATGCACGCGATCAACGCCCAGCGCCTCGCTACCGGCGGGCCGGTCGGCGCGGTACCCGGCGGCGCAGCGTCGGATGGCGGGGGACAGGCGACGGTCACCGATCCCGGCGCCGCCACCGTCGCCGTGCCCGGAATGGGCCTGCCGGATGCGCTCGGCCAGGTCGCCGACACAGTCACCCAGGTCAAGGACTCGCAACTCGACCCGGCGATGACCGAGGCCACTGCCGGCGTGACCGAGTACGGCCTTGCCACGCGTGAGCAGACCGCAGCAGTGCAAGCCGCCTGGACCGCGACGGGTTCCGCGGTCACCACGGCCGCAGGGTCGGTCATCAGCCCCGCAGTGCGCGGCGTCGGCCAGGTCGCGCAGTCGACGATCGCGGGGATGGTTGTCCCTGCGCTGGCGGGCATGCGCAGCAACGTCGCAGTGACCGCGATGGGCATCCAGACCGCAGCCGGTGCCCAGATCAATCCGGCGATCGCGTCGGTGGGCTCGACGGTGCAGGGGGTGCATGCGGGAACCGTCGATCCGGTGCTGGCCGCGATGCGCGGTGCGGTCGGCAACACCGCGGCGTCGTTCGGGACCGGCGCCGCGGCGATCGCGTCCCAGTGGAACTCGGTGCGCGAGGCCACCGCCGCCCCAGTGCGATTCACGATCGGGACCGTCTTCAACAACGGCCTGGTCGGGATGTGGAACTCCGTCGCCGACCTGATCGGCACGAGCAAAATGTCGCCGTACCCGCTGGCGTTCGCGTCCGGTGGTGTCATGCCCGGCTACACCCCAGGCCGCGACGTGCATCACTTCGCGTCGCCGACGGGCGGCAACCTCGCGCTGTCGGGCGGCGAGGCGATCATGCGGCCGGAGTGGACCCGCGCCGTCGGCGGCCCGCGCGCGGTCGACCGGATGAACGCGCTGGCCCGCTCCGGTGGGCTCCACCGGGTGAAGCGCACCGACCAGTACCTCGGCGGGGACATGGCGTTCGCGTCGGGCGGCACCGTGCAGGGCGGCGCCGAGATCACCTCCGAGATTCAGCGCACCATGTGGGACGCGGTGCGCACCGCGTTCCCCAACGTCGTCCTCACCTCGGGCACCCGCTACGCCGACGTCGGCTCCGGATTCGACAACCACATGGGTCAGCGCGCCCTGGACCTCGCCGGACCGATGCCGGAGATCGCGCGGTGGATCTACCAACTCAACCGGACCCAGCCCGTCGAGGAGCTGATCCACGCACCGCTGCAGGGCTGGCAGAACCTCAAGTCCGGGCAGCCCCTCAACTACGGCGCCGGCACCGACGCCGACCACTACGACCACGTCCACTGGGCGATGGCCGCGATGCGATCGTTCGCCGGTCGGCTGGTGTCGATGGCCGGCGGCTCCGGCGGCGCGCCCGCGGTGCAGAAGTCGATGAGCCAGATCATCGACGAGACCCTGACACCGCTGCGCGCGCAGGTCGAAAAGAACATGGGGACAGCGGCGTTCGGCGGCCGAATGGGACAGGTCCCCCAGGGTGTGTTCGCGAAGATGAACGAGGCGATGACCGCGCGACTGCGGGACCTCGCGACGAAGTACATGGGTCCCGCGATCGGTGGCGGTGGCGGGGATGTGGAGCGGTGGCGTCCGATGGTCATCGCCGCGCTGCGCCGCAACGGCTTCGAACCGAACCGACGCAACCAGGACCTGATGCTGGCTCAGATCCAGTCGGAGTCCGGCGGCAACCCGGGCATCGTGCAGGGCGTCCAGGACGTCAACTCCGGCGGCAACGAGGCCGTCGGCCTGCTCCAGGTCATCCCGGGCACGTTCGAGGCCAACCGCGACCCGTCGCTGCCCAACGACCGCACCGACCCGTGGGCGAACATGAACGCCGCGCTGCGCTACTACCGCCGCCAGTACGGCGACGATCTCGGCGCGATGTGGGGCAAGGGCCACGGCTACGCCCAGGGCGGCACCATCCCCGGCACCGGAAACCGGGACACGGTGCCGATCCTCGCGACCCCGGGCGAGGAGGTCATCCGCAAGGGCCCGGCGGAGAAGAACCGCCCGATGCTCAAGAAGATCAACGAGGGCGGCGACGTACGGGTGTTCGTCACCAACTGGCCTGCCGGCGCGGCGTCGGCGAGCACGACGAGCGTCGCAGCGACGCCTGCCCTGCCCGCGGGCACCGATCCGAGCCTGACTGCGACTGTGCCGCCCGTCGATACCGGCGTGCCGACGTCGGAGATCACCGCCGACGAGAACAAGGTGGCCGAGGCCAAGCGCAAGCACCAGGAGGCGACCGATCGGGTTGCGCTCGCCGAGCAGAAGCTCGAGGAGGTTCGCGCGAACCCGAAGGCGAAAGCATCGCAGCGCGAGGCCGCCGAACACGCTGTCGTGAAGGCAAAGAACGACGTCACCGCCGCGACCGAGCAACTGCGTCAGGCTGAGCAGAAGCTCGACGAGACCCGCACGACGTCCATGGCCACACCCACCACACCTGGCGGGTCAGCGAGCTCGACTACCCCGACGGGTCCGCCGACTGCGTTCGAGCTGAAGTTGCGCAACCCGTTCCAGCCGTTCTGGTGGCGGGGCGAGAAGGAGTACCAGGAGCGGCTGCTGCAACGGGCGCGCGAACTCGAGCAGGCCGAGCAGCAGCGGTCCGGCGGCGGGGCCGGAATCGGGGACACCACCACACTGTCGTCGATGCTCGGCACGGAGAACGCTGTGGCCGAGCGTAAGCGGGTGCTCGATGAGGCTGAGGGCAAGCTGCGGATCGCCCAGATGAAGCTCGACGAGATCCAGGGCAGCAAGAACCCGAAGCCCTCGCAGATCGAGAGCGCCAGGCAGGCCATCACGCGCGCCGAGAACGACGTTACGAAGGCGAAGGAAGACCTCGCCGTCGCGGAGCAGAAGCTCGCCGAGAACCAGGCCAAGCCCATCAAGCAGCCCGCCATCACGAAGATGTGGGTGGGCGGCACTGTGCCGGGGACCGGCATGAGTGACACGGTGCCCGCCCTGCTGACCCCGGGTGAGGAGGTCACCCGTCGGGCCATGGCGATCAAGCACCGGCGGCTACTGAAGGCGATCAACGCCGACCAGGTCGCCCGGTACGCGTCCGGTGGCACAGCAGGATTCGGCGGTTACACCGCCGACAGCCGCGACTACATGGCACCCACCAGCCTCTCGGACTGGCTCGCGCTGGGCGTCGGCGGTGCCTCGTCGGTCGCCGGCATGGTCGCCCCGTACGCGCAGATGGCCCTGACCGGTCAGGTCGATCTCGGCAACGCACTGCCGCAGCTCAATACCGGCGCGAACGACCCCACTGGCGGGTTCGCGACGAGCGTGATCAGCGACTTCGCGAGTCAGATCTCGCAGCAGCTCAACGAGCTGATCCGTGCGGTCAAGGAGGGGCAGGACGTTCACGTGAAGGTGGAGAACGATCAGTCGCCGAGCGCGGCTGGTCTCGTCGGTATGGCGATGGGGGTCTGATGCTGTTCGAACCGCGGGTCCGCCTCACCGACCTGTACGGCACGGGCTGGGAACTGTCGACACCCACCTGCCCTGTCCGTCTGATCTCGATCAAGGGGCTCGACGGCGCGAACTGGGAGTTCGACTCCTCGACCGGTGTCGGCCAGCCGGGCATCACGATCAACGGCCGCGACGACAAGGAATCGATCGTCGAGATGGAGGTGTGGCTCGGCCCAGTCAACCCTGGTGAAGAGGCGCTCGCGCTGTTGCGGCGCTGGCGAAAGGGACTGGGTCGAGGCATGCCCCGCAAGGGGCGGCTGCTCAAGCTCGAGGCGCTCGCCTCGGGGCGATTCATCGTGCTGCGGATGGAGAACAAGCCCGACACCCCGAACTACGCGCAGATGTACCACGTGGGTCGGACACGGGACGCCGTGAAGCTGCTGTCGGAGGAATCATGGTGGCGCACTGACCCGTTCGACCACACCTACGCGTCGGCCGAGTTTGGGTCCATCACGGTGCCCAACTTCGGCGACGAGGACTCCTGGCCGTGGTACCGGCTCACCGGGCCGATCAGCAACATCACGATTGGAATGGCCGGCGAGACCGTCACGCTGCCCGCCACATGCAACCTAACCGCCGGTCAGTGGCTCGAAATCGACACCGACCCTGACCGATGGCACATCACGCACTCCGCCGGCGGGGACCGCACCTGGAAGGTCGGCGAACGCTGGCGAGTCAAGGCACCCTCGGAGGAGTCAGAGATCCCGGTGACGATCACCGGGACCGGAATCACCAGCGCCACCACGCTGCGCGTCGTTGTCCCGCAACTGTTCCACGGCGCGCTATGACCGCACCCGGATACGCCCGACCCAACATCTCTGGGCCGGGCGATTTCGACTACCTCGACGTCGGGGTCCGCAACAACCCCGTCATCGACTGGCGGCCGATCGGCTCCTACAACGAGGTCGGCATTAACTGGACGTGGGACCTGGAACCCGGGAAGTTCGCGTTCGAACTGCGCCCCGACCATCCGCTCAACGATGAGATCCGTCAGGCCGACATCGATCGCCACATCTACCAGTTTCGTGCCGGGCTACGAGGCATGCCGTTCACCGGCCGGATCATGCAGCGCAAGCAGATCGGGAAACCGGGCCGGGAGAAATTCCTCTACACCGGGGTGTGCAACAAGATCTGGCTTCAACGCTCATATGCGTGGGTGAATCCGCTGTTCCCCCCGGAAATCCAGATCGGATTAACCGGCAAGCAGGACATCATGTTTGGGCCGCCAGACCCGGTTTTCAAGTACTACCTGGCGAAGAACTTCACCCGCCTGAACAAGCCGTTCTATTGTGCGCTGCCGCTGAAGTGGCCGTCGGCATGGTCGCAGGACAACCTGATGGACTACAACTCGGTTGACGACGTTCTCGACAGCATTCACGATGCCACCGAGAGCGTCGTCGGGCTGATGGCTCGCTTCACCCAGATGGACGAGCTGTTCAAGCAGAGCGTCGAGCGTCTTGAGCTAGGTATATCGGTCGACCTGTGGGATGGCCGCGGGACCAGCCCACAGGTGTTCAACACGTCGAGCCTGGGAGCGCTTCAGTCGATCATCGACCACACGTCCGACCACTTCCTCGACCTAGGCCAACTGCTGAAGCCGGTCAACAATGGCCTGTTCTCCTTCACTGCCAACCGAGCCTGCTACGTCTTCGATACCCACGAGAAGCGGGACCGCCGGGAAGTCCAGTTCCGCACCGACGCCGAGGGGCAGATCGACTCATACGAGCTGACCGTCAACGCGCCGGACGCTGTACGCGCGATCGTGGGAGGCAAGTCCCCGTCGATGGTCAATGACCTGATTGAGATCGGGGCGAACCTCGCGATCACGGCGATCATCGCGGTCATCGCCACCATCCCCGGCCTATCGGGTATTGGTGGTCTCGCGCTCACTGTCGGTGACCTGTTCGACGACATCTTCTTCGCCTATCAAGTGTTCGTCGACCATGACCTCGAGGACGAACTAGGCGACGACGACGCGCTACCTGAGAAGTTCGCCGACAACACCGCTGCCTGGTCGATCGACTCGTACGCGATCGGGAAAACGACCCTGCATGAGCACGGCGGGAACAAGCAACTCGAGATCACCGGCCGCTCCGGACGTTCCGATGGGCTTGGCATCAGTTTCGGCGCCGACGACGGTAGCGCCCGCCGCTACCGCCACGGCGACATCGTGACGTTCTGGGACCGCGGGAACACCGTCGAGAAGTACGTCAGCGGCGTCGCCGTCACCTCGAAACCAGGGGAACGGATGCGCGAAGCGCTCACAGTCGGGTCCGACAAACGCGCCAAGGGCCCGTGGACGCGCCTCATCGCAGGCGTCCAAGGCGCCGGCCAGTGGTCCCGCGGCGCCGCGAACAGTACCTGACGATCACTGCAGCTTCACCCTAGTTCGATCAAAGTCCAACCCCCGCACTCGAGATCACGGGTCCGGGGATCTCACCCATGCCCAGGAGGCACATCATGGCCGATCCCGTTTGGCTCCCCGACGTACTGCGCGCTGAAGGTCTGCGCTGCGACATCTACCCCGGCGCGTTCGAGCGCGGCCACGGCGACTTCGGCGCCATCTGGGGTCCGTTCATGCACCACACCGGTTCGTTCGGCGAGACGCCGCGGGGCATCGCGCAGCACTCGTCGCTCGGCCTCGCGTCGCAGCTTCACCTCGCGGCGAACGGCGTCGTCACGCTGTGCGGCGTCGGCGTCGCGTGGCATGCCGGCACAGGCTCCTGGCCGGGCATCCCGAAGAACAACGGCAACGCCGTCACCATCGGCATCGAGGCCGCGCACAACGGCACCGCGGCATGGTCGGACGCCCAGTACGGCGCCTACCTGAAGGTGGTCCGCGCGATCAACAAGCGCCTCGGCAACCCGTGGAACAAGGTCGTGGCGCACAAGGAGTACGGCGCGATCCAGGGCAAGTGGGACCCCGGCAACCTCGACATGAAGCTGTTCCGTCACCGCCTCCTCCAGGCGCCGGACAAGCCGCTCGTGATCATCAACATGATCGAGCTCGAGGCCAAGGAGAACCCGTGGGTCGGCGCGCGGAAGGCGAAGGCCGGCGCCGCAGGGGAGCGCCCAGTCGGCCGCGACGGCAAGGGCCGGTTCGTCGAGTACGACAACGCGCACATCTACTTCCACCCGGCGACCGGCGCCCACGCGATCCCGCACGGTGGACTGTTCGAGGCGTACACCGACCGCAAGTGGGAGACGGGCGAACTCGGATTCCCGGTCCGCGACTTCACGAAGCTCGCCGACGGCGCGGTCATGGCGTTCCAGGGTGGCGTGCTGTACCGCAAGGACGGCCAGGACCACCACGTCGTGAAGGGCGTCATCGGTCAGCGGTGGGCGCTTGAGGGATACGAGAAGGGCCCTCTCGGCTGGCCGACGTCGGACGAGATCCCGAATGGCACCGGCGGCAAGTACCAGACCTTCGAGCACGGCGTCCTCGAGTGGGACCCGTCAGGCGCGGTGAAGAAGATCGGCGACGCCGCGAAGGACCTCACGCTCGTCAACGCGGCCGGCATCCCGCTGGCCGTCGAAGCAGTCGACCTCACAGCGGCCTGAGCCGCACCGTCAGAAGGAGATTCACCATGACCATCGCCAGCTACAAGCCCTCGCAGATCCGCAAGTTCATCGTCGGCATCGTCGGCGCATTCGTCGCCCTCGCGGTCAGCCTGACGGGTGAGTTCGCCAGCTTCCTGCCCGCCGAGGCTGCGACCTGGATCTCGACGGGTGTCGCGTTCGCCACCGCGGTCGGCGTGTACCTCACCAAGAACGCCGCTGTCATCGACAGCCTGGATGGCGGCGGCATCAACACACTCGTCGAGCGCACCGCAGCCCAGATCGAGGGACAGCTTCGAGAGATCCAAGCCGCGATCCAGGACGGGAAGAACATCCGGGTCAATGTCCAGCGGCCGACGACCGAGTTCGACGGCAACATCGGATCGTCGGAAGGCTGATGCTCGGCGCGCGGCTGATGGCCGCGGTCACCGGCTGCATGCAGGTGGCGGTCGGCGTGCTGTACATCTCCCCCGAGGAGTTGGTGCGCCGACCATTGCAGCCCGGCCAGGTGTCTGCCGTCGTGTGGGTGGAATCCATTGGCCCCATGTGGTTCTTCGGATTCCTCCTCACCGGACTGGCGCTACTCCTTGCTGTCGTGCGCAGACGCGGGTTCATCTTCGCCCACGTCGCTACGTCGGGGTTCCTGGCGTTTTACGCCGGGTGCATCCTCTTCTCCGCTGTTCTGACTGAACCGCCGGTTCCTGTAGTCCACGGGACGTTCGCGGGCTTCATGGCGATCTTGCACATTGCGATCGCCCGTGGTGACGCGGAAAGGAACTGTCGGTGAGCCCAGAATTGATCGCCTCTTTCGGAGGTCTACTCGCTGCCATCGGTGCGCTCGTGACCGGCGTGCTGGCGACGCGCTCGAAGGTGAAGCTCGACGACATCGCCAAGCTGCACGCCCGGATTGATGAGCTCGAGGCCGACCTCGCGAAGGAGAGGGAGGCCCGCGACCGCGATAACGACCAGGCGCGGGCGAAGCACTCGCGGATCATCGCCGACTACGAAGCCGAGCTGGCTGAGCTGAAGGAGCGTCTGCGACAGCGGGATCGGACCATCGGGCGTCTCGATCATGTGGTGCTCGCGCTGCGCACCTACGTCGCGCGGGCCCGACGGAAGCTCGTCGACCACGAGATCGACCCGCCGGCCGAGGTCGAGGGGATGAACGACTGATGATCGAACTCTTCTGGTGCGACGGCACGTGGGCAGGGCGTGGGGGGTCGCCGGCGTCGGAGGCACTGAGGCGGAGTCTGCGGCCGTCGGTGAAGTTCACCTACGTCAGCTATCCTGGCATGTTCGGCCCGGCGACCGGCGCACACCACATGTCGGCGGCTGAGTCGATCGAGGCCGGCGCGCGCACAATGGCCGCTGCTGTCCACGCCTCCCCGTATCCGGCGATCGTCGGAGGCTACAGCCAGGGCGCGATGGTGGCGTACCGGTTCGCCCGCGACATCCTGCCGAAGCGCCCCGAGCTCGACGTGCGGGCGGTGGCGGCAATGGGCAACCCGCACGAACCATCGCACCGGGGCGGGCGCGGCGGGATCGCCGAGCGAGTGGCACTCCCGCGGCCACTGATCTCCGAGTGGGCGCCCGGCGACCCGATCGCCGACCTCGAGGAGAATGCGCTGCTGCGCGAGGTGTGGGACCTGACCAGGTGGATGTCCGTGCGCGACTTCCCGTCTGCGGTCCGATGGGCCAACTCCCTCAGCGACAACGTCATCGAGAGTGCCGCCGGCGACGACGGCCCCGACGAGTGGTGGCGACGTCCTGACGTCCTCGCGTCGCTCCGTGGGGCGAACGCCTATTTGTTCGGCACCCAGCACACCACCGACTACCGGCGACTCGGTCTCGCAACGCGCCTGGCTCGCAGGATTGAGCGGGTGGTCTGATGCCGGCATGGCGCTATCCCGGGGCGAAGCCGACCGTCGATGACGAGGACGGCCTGCTCGGACAGCTCCAGGGCATCTTCGGGAATGTGTTTACGACCCTGCTCACCAACATTCTCACCGGGGTGTTGACGGGCCTGGCGGCCCCGTTCGTCTTCCTCGCAGAGCTCATGGGCTTGCGGTGGAGTCAGGTCGACCGTCATGAAGATGGCATCCAGGGGATCCACAACGGCTGGTTCGGTGGCGGCGCCACCGGCGATCCGCTCGAGGTGCAGTACACGATCGAGTCGATCAAAGACACTGTGATGAACGGTGCGACGGTGGAGACGAAAACGTCGTCGGGCACGTGGACGAAACCGCCCGGCATCGTTGAGCTGACGGTGATCATGATTAGCGCCGGATATAACGGCGCCAACGGAACTGTCGGCGGCGGCACCAGACCAGGCGGCGCTCCCGGATGGGGTGGGTCTTTTCGCGCGCAGGTCCTGGACCCATCGTTGCTGCCGGATTCGATCCCGTACACCGTCGGAACCAACGGCGCGGCATCGACGTTCGGTGACATCTCCGTGCAGACACCGGTTGGTGGCCCGCAGAACGCGGCGCGCGGCGACATGATCAGCTTCTCCGAGGCCACACCGTCGCTGCCCGCTGCCAGGGGCGGGCAGGGCGGACAGAGCGGCCAGCTCAACGCCGACAACACCGATGGGTCGCCGGGTCAAGCATCACTTCTTGGAGCGGGCGGGTCAGGGGGCGCGCGGAAAGTCAACGGTGGAACCGCCGGGCCGGGAACGGCAGGCGGAAACGTCAGTCTCACTGCGGCAACTAAGGGTGGCGGCGGGGGCGGCGGAGGTGGGGGCGGCGCCCAAACCGCTGACTTCACCAATGCCGAGGCCGGGCCGGGCGCACCTGGAGGCTATCCGGGCGGTCCGGGTGGTGGCGGTGGGTCGTGCTACAACGGAAGCCTTTTCGCTGAAGGAACTGCCGGTGCCGGCGGTCTCGGTGCGCACGGCGTCATCTGGATTATCCACAAATCCCCAACTCTCCCCGAGGAGCCGTGATGGACGCTGTTCTCGTCGAGGCCGATGTCGCCTACGCCTGCCCGGTCACCAACCTGTACACCTGCGAGAGCGGGCAACACCTGCTCATCACGGTCCGCGCGAACGACTACGTGGCAGGCATTTTCGAGGGGCTGACCGGAATTACGATGCCGTCGGCCTCTCGACACGTGACCCCCAGCGTCGAGGTGTTTCTCGCCGACGAAC
This sequence comes from Gordonia sp. SCSIO 19800, assembly GCF_018132775.1. NCBI lineage: Bacteria > Bacillati > Actinomycetota > Actinomycetes > Mycobacteriales > Gordoniaceae > Gordonia > Gordonia sp. SCSIO 19800. The sequence continues at coordinate 98,845 of NZ_JAGRQM010000004.1, forward strand.
GGGGTCAGGTCATCGACTACGACGGCGACCCCACCAACGGACTCACCCCGATCCTGTCTACCGATCCGGCGTCATTCGCGATGACCATCGTCCCCGACCTCCACACCCACGCCGACGCTCTCGCAGCACTCGGCTACACCGTCACCGATACACCCGAGGAGTCCTGATGCCCACAGTGTCTTTCACCGTGAAAGACGGGATCGGCAACGCGAGCGGCCGCCGAGATCTGTTCTTCCGGTCCACCCACCTCCGCCATACCGACGGAGCGATCATCTCCACCAAGAGCGGAGACGAACCAGGCAGAGTCCCGGTCGTCGACGGCCAGGTCGTCGAACTCGACCTCGCCGAAGGCCCGTGGCAGGTGTCAGGTCTCGACTACTACGGCGTCGGCACCATCGACTTCACCGTCCCTCCCGAAGGCGGCGACCTGTGGGACCTGATTGCCCTCGAGATCGGCCTACCGAAACCGAGCAACACCGAACAGGTGCGAGCCGCTGTGCAGTCATGGCTGGACGACAACGCCCCCGACGACCTGCTGTCGAAAACGGACGCTGACGCGACATATGTGCGGTCTGTGAACGGCGAACCGGTCGGCCCGGACGGCAACGTCACCGTCTCGGCGGAATGGTCGGCCATCGATGGCAAGCCGAGCGTCATCGCGGCTGGCGCAAATGCCGCGGCGGCACGTACCGCCATCGGGGCCGGAACAGCGTCCACCGTCGATGACCTGACCAACGCCACCGCGGTGGGAAAGTCGCTGGCTAAGTCCGCCGACGCGACCGCGGCGCGGGCCACGATCTCAGCGGCCTCGACCTCGTTCCTCGCACGAAACGCGCGCGACGCAGGGATCAGCATCACTGGTTCCGTGGACGAGACCACGAAGATCAACGCTTACCTGCAGGACGCGTACAACAATCAGCGCGAGGCGTACTTCCCACGTGGCGACTACCTGGCTGACCAGATTGTGATCCCGTCAGGGCTGGCTGTGGTTGGTGGCGGAGTAGGCGGGTTCGGCATCAATGCCGCCGCCGCAGGAACACGGTTCCGACAGCCGATCGGGGCGAACAAGCCGATGGTGGTGTTCACCGGGAACCTCGATGACGGCAAGCTACAGATCGGGCCGGTCGACATCTCGCACATCATGTTCATGGGTCGGCTGGAGAACACCGCCGGCAGCGCGATCGCCTTCCAGGCCGCCGACGGAACCCTCGGCATTATCCAGGACACGACGGTCATCAAGAACTGCATCTTCCGGTACTGGCCCCAGCACGGCATCGAAAGCAAGGCGGGCGCTCGACCGTTCCACGTCGAGGACGTCAACTTCCTGTGGAACGGCGGCGCCGGATGCTACTTCGAGCAGTCGAACCCGAACTACGTGCAGGCGGTGTGCTTCGACAACATCTCGGGTGACGGCAACGGCATGGGGCTGGTGTATTTCAAGAACCTCGACAGCCATGCCTCCGTCAGCTTCGTCGCGCCGAAAAGCGAGCGGCGCGTTCATGCGGTCACTGGGGTGCCAGGCCAGCTCGACGCAGTGATCTTCGAGAATTGTGACGACTCGAAGGTCAACATCGTCGGCGGCACACACATCTCATCCGTGCCGTCCGGCGCGAACCACGAGCCGCCCGGGGCGTTCATCGTGGTGAAGGGCACAGGAAAGCCGCAGATCCACTGGGTCGGTCTTGACGTCCGTGTCCGGCCCACTGACGTCGCCGGTTCCCCGTCGATGATCAAGGATGAGGCCCTGGGCTACACCATTCCGATCACCACGAGTGAGGGGTTCTACGGCGGAACCGACGGCCAGTACCGGTGGGCACATTCGCTGACGATCGGCCGCGAGGATGAGCCGCTGGTCGGTGAATCGACCCTGTCGCGCCGGAACATCGCGTCGAACGCTGTGGGATCTTCATCTGGCGCGCTCCGGCTGACCTACTTCACCGCCAAGAAGACCGAATCTGTCGCCAACGTGCGCGTCATCAGCGGCACCACCGCTGCTGCGACGCCCACCCTGTGCCGGATCGGCGTGTACGAGGTGGCAGCGAACGGGGACCTCACGTTGGTGGGCGCAACAGCCAACGACACCACCGTCTTCGCCGGCGCAAACACTCGGTACACCCGGGCGCTGACAGCCCCATTCACGAAGATCCGGGGCCGCCGGTACGCGGTGGGGATCTTGGTCGTCGCGGGCACGGTCCCGAACTTCACGGGACTCGGGGCGCTCAATACCGACGAGGCGGCGGTGGAGCCCCGCGTTGCGGGGGTGGTTCACAGCCAGTCTGACCTGCCGTCCACCGTGGCTGCGTCGTCGCTGGCGATCTCGGGTGCACAGATCTACGCCGTCTTGACACCCTGACGCGGAGGACGTGAGCTCGCGGCTGGCTGCCCGTCCTGCTCCTGGCGGTGTTTCCGCGGCACGAACACCGCGAGGAACAGCAGCAGGAATACCGGGGTCTGACTCAGGCCCGGCGCGAGACTGACCTCGGTGCCTGCCGACAACCCGAGCATGAGGGCGATCGCGAACACCGGCAGCAGCTCGGGGCGCTGCGCATACCGCCACACCAGGAACACCGTCACGCCGAGCACGCAGAACGCGCCGATGAGTCCGCCGTCGAACAGTGTTTGCAGGAACGAGTTGTGCATTGTCAACGCGCTACGGCGGGAGAGGAAGTCGCCGATCCCGGTGGCGTAGTAGTCCGACGCGCCAGAGACGGCGTGCCCGTTGTAGCCGAACCCGGCGACCTGATGCAGCAGCGAGTCGACCTGGCGGTCCCAGAACCCGATGCTCTGCTCCCAGATGATGTCTCTGGTGCCGAGGCCACCGATGTCGTGGACGCTCTGGCCGCGAGCAAGGTAGTCGTTGCCGGCGATCTTCTCGGCCACCCAGTTCACGCTCGGCCGGAGCGCGGGGAGGAGGAACGGCAGCAGCATCACTCCACCGGCAACGAACGGTGCACCTCGCCGCGTAATCCGCGGCGCGATGAGGATGAACAGCGCCGCGGGGATGAGCATGAGCAGCGGTGTGCGGCTGTTCGATGCGGCGATGACGAACAGGCCGGCGGCCACGCCCACCCAGTGGTACCAGCGCGGCGCGGTTCGGACACTCAGCATGGCGACGACGGCCAGGATGAGTGCTGCTGCGATGAACGACGGTTCGTTGATCGACCGGGCAAACGGGAAGAACACACGGGCCCCGAAGAACCCGCCGCTCGACTCGTAGCCGCCGACCCGGACCGACGCCGAGACGGACTGGATACCGACGATCCAGCCTGCGATGTTGGCGACCAGGTACAGTGACAGGCCGGCGGTCAGGGATGCGTACGCCGTCGTCCTGGAGACGCTCACCGATGCGGCGGCGAGAACGAGGACAACGAGCACGAACAGTGCTGCGATCGTGTACGGACCGTTGCGGAAGATCAGGCCGGCGGCCAACAGGAGCAGCAGAACCGGCACGTAGTTGATCGGGGCGTCGTCGACTCGCTGGCGTCGTGCGAGGCTGATGAGTAGCAGCAGGCCGAGCAGGACCAGCGTGAGGATTGTGCTGTGTCGGATCGACACCACGAGGGGCAGCGCGACGAGCTCGAGTGCGAGTGGGTGGCGCTCCATTCGGGTGAGTGCCGGCAGGGATCGGCGTAGTCCGATCAGCATGCCGACCGCGGCGACGAGAACGCCGAGCCCGATGGCCCACCACGGGGCGAACGCGGCGGCGGCGCCAGCAGCGATCGCGAAGACGACGCCGCCGATTGTCCACCCTATTCCGACTGTTGCCATTCGGTCATCATGCCCTATTCGGGAATGGGCCGCCGAGTCACGGTCGGCGAAATATGAGACGCGTCAGCCTCTGCACAGAATCGTTGATCGTCGGCGTTTCCCGCTCCTCGCCCTGGTCGTCGTAGAGCTTCTGACCTGCGACAAGGAAGACGACGGCCATGATGAGAATGGGAATAACGAAGGTGGCGGACGCTCCGTATATACCGCCGACCGATGCTGCGACGAAGAATGCTACGGCGATCCAAAAGAACACTAATGCCGGTTTCGCCATCGTTCACCGCCCCCGTATCTGTGGATGCTCAGGAAATATTGCCACACCGCGGCGCGAAGCGCGCCTCGTCGATCACCGCCGCGACCCGCTCATAACTTCGGGTGTGGGCCTTCGAGAGAGGAGGTGAGTTCGATGATGAACATCGCCAAGATCAGACGGGGCGAGTGCGGAGACCCTGGCCCGTACGCCGCGCATTGCACCCTCGATCCCGGGCACCAGTGGAGCTGCTACGACGGCGGCGAGGACGTGTCGTTCAACCATCGCCAGGACTTCCGGCACGACTGCACGGACCCCGAGTGCGAGCGCCAGCACTTCACCAACGAGGGCGACTGACGACCCTCACGGCTCCCAGTCGTCGCCGAGCACCGCGGCCAGCCGGTCGGTGAGGTCGGGCGCTTCGGGCCGTCGGCTGTAAACGACGTCCTCGCACTCGACGACGAGCTCGAGGAGGTCGGGGTCCGGCTCAACCCATCCGCCATCCGTGCGCACCTGGTGCTCGGCCTGCCGACGCCGCATCACCGACGCGACAGCTTGGGCGGCGGCGCGCAGCGTCTCACGATCGGTCAGCTGCGCTCCTCGAGGTGCTCCACCCGCGCTTCGAGTCCCTGAATCAGTTCCTCGAACGCGGCCGACAGGTTCACTAGAAGGCCGACCCGACGGAGTGCTGCCAGGGCATAAACGCCGAGATCATCCGCGCCGTCCGACGGGCTGCGCTCGATAGCCCGGGTGATCCGTTGCGTAATCGGCAACCCCGGGAGCCGCTCCTCGAACGCACCGGTGTTTACGAATCCATCAGAGACGTCCCCTGCCTCGCTCGGAATCCGGATCAGCGACTCCAACTCGGCAATCGCGTTCACGACAGCCTCGACTGGATTGGTCCCGTCATTCAACCGCTGCGCGAGTGTGTGTGTTGTTTCGAGGTGCGGGGGCAGTCCACTCGTATCGAACGCGTCTTCAGACACAGTCTCTCCTCCTGTTGGTGCTCCCAGCGTAGGAGAAAACTGCGCGGGAACCGCGCACCAGCGAGCAGCGTCTAATCCGCATGCTCTACGACGTCCTCGCCATCATCGTCTGCCTGTGCGCCGCCGGTCTGCTCATGCTCACCGCTCCGAGATCGTGAGAAGTGTTGCGCAACAACAGAATTGCGTGCTACAGTGATCTCACAAGTTCAGAGCGGGTGAGAGTCAGGAACATCACCAGATCGCCGACGCACAGCGACCCGGCCACTGCGGAAACAATGAGACACCACCCCCGGAGGCCCATGACGGGGCACCCGCTCTGAACCTGGACAACCACGACGGCCCGCCCTCCACACGGAGGGCGGGCCGGTTTCGTCGTTCTGTGGAATCGCTATGGCGCGGCTCCGGTTTCGCGGGTAGAAACGAGAGCGGCCCCGGTGGTGTTGGAGCACCATCCGAGGCCTTGCCACCCGTTCAGAGCTGACCTGAAGGATGACCGTGTCTCACGCTACCGAAGCGTGCGCGCTCGCACGCGCCGACCTCGACCTGTACATCGAATCGTTCCTCGCCCGCTGGGAATCTGCCAACACCCGCGCCACTTACCGCCAGGACCTCATCATGTGGCTGCGCTGGTGCGACCTCCACGACAAGCACCCGATCTCCGACGCCTCCCGACCTCTCGTCGAGATCTGGATGCGGTGGCTGCGCGACGAGCGCGGCAACTCGGCGTCGACGATCAACCACCGCGTCGGCACCCTGTCCCAGTTCTTCGAGATCGCCCTCGACGACGACCTCGTCCGGAAGAACCCGTGCCGTCTCGTGCGTCGGCCGCGCGCGACACCGGACGCCGACGAGCGGATCGCGCTGACCCGTGACGAGATGCAACGCCTCACCACCGCCGCGGCCGCGTCGAGCCCGGCCGACCACGCACTCATCGTGCTGATGGGGATGTGCGGGCTGCGTGTGTCGGAGGCGTGCGGCCTCGACGTAACCGACTGCAACGAGATCGCGAAAGCTCACCGGTGCGTCCGGTTCGTCGGCAAAGGCAGCAAGCCCGCGCTCGTCCCGATGCCGCCCGCAGTCCAGCGTGCCGTCGACGCCGCGATCGGCGACCGCACCACCGGGCCGCTCATCGTCCGCCGCGACGGCTCGAGAATGACGAGAAGATCCGCCGACCGCGTGGTGAAGCGGTGCGCAAAAGACGCCGGAATCACCTCAGTCTCCGTCTCGCCGCACACCCTGCGCCACACCTTCATCGTCGGCGCGCTCGACGCCGGCGCCTCGCCCCGCACCGTCCAGCTCTCCGCCCGCCACGCCGACATCTCGACCACCCTGTCGACCTACGACCGCGGCCGCCAGGCACTCGACGACCACGCCGCGTACATCGTCGCCGGGTACTTCGGGTCCGCCGCCTAGGACGCTCAGGCCCACGGTTTACCCACGACAAACGCAACAGAATCGATGGATTGACGGGTAACACGTGGACCGCGTTACTGCGATGAGCTGGAACTACGGGAGCGGGCGGGGATATGTGGACCCCGACCTACGCGCGGGCCAGTTCAGAAGGTTTGGGGTTCGAATCCCTACGGGCGCACAGAGAATCGCCAGGCGAGACCATGTCTCGCCTGGCGTTTTGTTTCGTCTTCTCACCACGAGATGCTGATCCCCAACTATAGTTGCGATAGTCTAACTTTAGTTGGAGGGGAGTCGGAGATGCAGCTCCACAAGCCGTTCGCGACGGTGACGCCGACCCTGGACGGCGACGTGCTCGATGTCCTTGCGAGTGCAGACGAAACATTCACGATCACTCAGGTCCAGCGCATTCTCACCTCTGCGTCGGGAGAAGGAATTCGCAAGGTCCTCAACCGCCTCACCAAACAGGGCGTGGTGCTGCATGACGAGGTGGGTAGGACCCACACTTACCGTCTCAACACCGAGCATCTAGCGGCTGACGCAATCATGGCGGTATCGCGCCTGAACTCGACTTTTCTGCGCCGACTCGAACAACACCTGAGCAGCTGGGGGAGCACGCTGCGTTACGCCGCCGTGTTCGGTTCGGCCGCCACGGGGCGGATGGCGCTCGACAGCGACATCGATTTGTTCCTGGTGCGGGGCCCTGATTCCTCCGACGACGGGGACGACTTGTGGGAACAACGGGTGACCGAACTCGCTCGACTGATCACCGCGTGGACCGGTAACGACGGCCGGATTGTCGAGTACGCCGAGCAGGAGTTTCATGCCGCGGCCTCTGCCGGTGAGGCTGTGTTCGACGACGTGTCGAAGCAGGGCCTGACCGTCGCGGGGACACGGTCCTGGTTCAACGCGCAGCTGCGTTCGGTGAGGAGGCCTTGATGGCCGGACAGCGGAACTGTGACTCCGGGGTCACCGCGGGGCGTCTGTCGAAGGCGAACGAATTTTTCGACGCCGCAGAACTTCTCGTCGACGAAATGCCCAACGCTGCCGGCGACTTGTACGTCGATGCGGGTATCGCTGCCGCGGACGCGATCTGCTGCGTGCGCCTCGGTACGCACTCGAACACCGGCAACCACAGTGAGGCTGTTGCCCTGCTCCGGCGAGCGGACAGCGGATCCGAACGGCATCTGAATACGCTGCTCAATTTGAAGAACAAGGTTGCTTACACACATCAGGACCTGAGCTCCGCAGAGTTGAAGAAGATGAATCGCGCTGCGGAACATTTGGTCGAGGCGGCGAAGCAGGCGGTTGCGGCTCGGGGGTAGCGCCGCGTGCAGAAAGTCTGGGGTTCGAATCCCTACGGGCGCACCACAGAGGCCCGTCACCGATCCCGGTGACGGGCCTCTTCTGTGTGCACCGGAACCCTGGGTGGGTGGACGAGGTGCCGGTGCTGTCTTCCATCCTCGCCGGCGTCCGGGACGTCGACACGAGTACGGCACTACCCCAATCGGTGGTGGGGTCTACGTGCGGAGGATCACCAACTGCTGAGTCGCCCGGGTCATCGACACGTAGCGGTCGACCGCGCCTTCGGTGCCCGCGCCGAAGGCGTCGGGGTCGACGAGCACCACGAGGTCGAACTCGAGCCCCTTGGCGAGGGTGGGGGTGAGCGACCGCACGCGGTCGGTCCCGGCGAAGCCGGGTTCGCCGATCACACAGGCGATTCCGTCTCGATGGGTCGAGATCCAGTCGTCGACCACGGTGTCGAGGTCCGCGCGGTCGCCGTAGGTGACCGGAATGCCCGCGCGCCGAACCGAAGTCGGCACGTTCGCGTCGGGGAGCGCCGCGCGGATGACGGGGGCGGCCGCATCCATGATCTCTTCCGGGGTCCGGTAGTTGATCGTGAGTCCCGCCGAGGTGACGTCGCGCAGACCGACCCGCCGAAGTCGCTCTGCCCACGACTCGGGGAATCCGCGTCGTGCTTGCGCGCGGTCGCCGACGACGGTGAAGCTCTTCGACGGGCAACGGTCGATCAGCATCTGCCACTGGGCGTCGGTGAGTTCCTGCGCTTCGTCGACGACGATGTGCGCGAACGGCCCGGACAGTGAGCGGGCGGTCTCGCTCACGGACCCGTCCCCGAGGTTGTGGCGCAGGTTCTCGTGCCGGAGCATCGTCATGAGTCCCTCGCCGTCGTCGTGGACCTCGGCGGCGATAAGATCGTCGACCACCTGGTCGATCCGCTCGCGTTCCCTCGCCAGGTCCGTGCGCTGCCGGCGACGTCGGGCCGACGCTGCCGGGTCTCCGATCCGGCGATGGGCGCGGTCGAGGATCGGCAGGTCGGCATCGGTCCAGGCGTCGGGGACGCTGCGCTGGAGTGCGCGTACCTCGCCGGGCGGCAGCCACGGCGCACACATGCGGAGGAAGGCCGGCACCGACCACAGGTCACCGACGATCTCGGCGGCGTCCAGGATCGGCCATGCCCGCGAGAAGGCCGCCGCGAGTTCGTCATTCGCCGCCAACGCACGATGCAGCGCGTGCTGGGGCACGTCGTCGTCGTGTCGCGACGCGATGATCGACACCAGTTCTTCCCACACTTCGTCCCGCGCCTCGTTGTGTGCGGTTCCGCGCTCGGCTGCGTCGAAGGCGTCTGCCCAGTCACCCGCGGTCAGAGTCGTCTCCGTCCAGGGTGTTTCGACCACGAACGGCGTCGTCGGCGGTTGTTCGTAGAACTTGACCGCCGGCTCGACCGCCTCGACCATGCGAGCCGACGACTTCAACCGTGCCACGTCGACGTCGGCTTCGGTTGTCGCCGAATCACCTTCGACGACGAGATCGGCGAGGGTGCACGTCTGAACGCTCTCCTCGCCGAGGCTCGGCAGCACATCGGCGACGTAGGCGAGGTATGGCCGATGAGGTCCGACGACGAGCAACCCGCCCCGATGACCGGCGAGGCGCGGATCGGCGTAGACGAGGTAGGCGGCGCGATGCAGCGCGACGACTGTCTTGCCGGTTCCCGGCCCGCCGTCGACGACGAGGGTCCGGTGCGAGTCGGCTCGGATGATCGCGTCCTGATCGGTGGCGATGGTGCCCAGGACATCTCGCATGCGCGGGGAACGACTGGCGCCGAGGTCGGCGAGGAACGCGGACTGCTCGTCGAGCGCCGCGTGCGAGGTGAGCACCGCGGGGTCGTCGACGAAGACCTCGTCCCAGTAGTCGGTGATCCGGCCGTGGGTCCAGCGGTAGCGGCGTCGGCTCACCAGTCCCATCGGGTCGCGGCGGGTGGCGGCGAAGAACGGCGCGGCCAGCGGGGTGCGCCAGTCGACGAGCAGGGTCTCGCCGGCGGCATCGGTCAGCCCGAGCCGGCCGATGTAGAGGATCTCCCCGTCGTCGCGGACCAGCCGACCCAGGCACAGGTCGAGGCCGAACCGCCGCAGCGATCGGATACGTGCGCCGAGCTGGTGGATCTCCATGTCGCGGTCGACGGCCCGGCGACCCCTGCCACCGGCTTCGCGCCGAAGGTGCTGCAGGCGCTCGTCGGCGTAGGCCAAGGTGCGTCGAAGGTTCGTGGTGATCGAGGCGAAGTGTCGGGTGTCGTCGGCGACGAGGGCCGGATCGTTCTTCGGGGACAGGCTGTCGGGGAGGGCGAACACCGCGGTGGTCGTCGAAGTCGCGTCGTCGGGGACTGGGGCTTCGGGGACTGGGGTCTCGAGGACTGGGGTTTCGGGGACTGGGGGCACAGAGATGACTCCGAATCAGCAGGTGGCAGGGCTGGTCGTCGCAGGTGAGACAGCGATTCTGCACCGGATAGGGGGTCTTGCGGCAAGCCCCTGTCCAGGGCTTATGGTGAAAGGGGCAGAGATCGGCGGGTGCGCAGGTGAAACGGACCCCGATATCACTTGTCCTGGACGTCCGCGCAGCTGTTGCAGCCCACGGTGCTGTATGTGAAAGTACTTTCAGTTCACTACGGTGAACTCTTTTCGGTGGGGCCTGTCAGGGGGCTGCCGCCCCCGAGGGCACGGGGGTGGGGCGGCAGCGCGGCCACGGTTTCCGCGTCTCCGTCATCGATGTTCGGGCTCATTCGACCGACTGGTTCACTGTCGTCGCGGCATCGTCGTGGCCTGCGGTTTTCCGATCGTCGAGGTGGGCTCCCGACTTCGCGCCGTAAGGTCGGAGAGGGAATGACGCGCGGCGTCGAGCCGAACCGTAGGTTTCGGTCGAGGCCGCGCCGCGTCGGCGACGACGCTCGAGAATCCGACCGGAGGCCGACGATGGGACAGCCGTACGGGGGGCCGAACCCCGGCGCTCACGACCCTCGACGCCGCGACGGAGGCGGCAGCCAGACCGGCGGGTCGCCTCGCGATCTCTACGGGCAACCCGTCGCACCGCAGCTCTATCCGCCGCTCGGGTACGCCGCGGACGGGACCCCGATGTTCCGCCCCGGCCAGCCGACGAACACCGAGCTCACCATGGCCGAGCGCGCCGAGCGTGCCGAGGCCGAACGCGTCGCGACTGCCGAGCGGGAGGCCGAAAGCGCCGACGGCCGACCGGGATCACGCATTCGCAAGGTGCCCACCGCGACCCTGATCCTGACCCTGGGCGTGGTGGTGCTGCTCGTGGTGGCTTTCGTCGGGTTCCTCGGGCTGCGGGAGGAGGCACCGCAGGACCGCTTCGCCGACTCGCCGACGGTCACCGACACCATGCCGATCCCACGCACCTTCGAACCGCCCAGCCTGACCCCGCCCGACCCGGGACAGCGGCTCCCGGGTCAACCCGGTGAGCGCATCGATCCGCAGAACAAACCGGTGACCTACGAGGCGACCATCGACGGGCAGGCCACCATCCTCTACGTCGACGACAACGGCTTGCGCTCGGAGTTCGCCCCGACGAATCCGTGGACCGTCCAGTTCACCGGCGGGGTCAACCCGCTGCGCCTCCTGGTCATCGCCGGAACGGGCAGCTCGGTGAGTTGCTCGATCACGGTGGCGGGCGAGGTGGTGGTCGAAGACACCGTGACGCCGTCATCGACCCGCCGAACCGCGTCCTGTATCGCCTGAACGGTCACGTCTTCAGGGCCCCGGGCGGGGTGATCGGTCGGGTGACCAGGTCGTCCGATGTGTGATCGGGGCGGTTGCTCGCTACCGTGGTCACGTGAGTTCTCCGCAGACAGCCCCTGACAGCGGTCAGTCCTCCGCCACCAACGACGAGTTCAAGACGATGCTCACGTGGCGAGGCGAAGACACCGATCGACTGGAACAGGTCCGCCTGGTCGTGTCCGGCGCACGACTCAAGGCCTATGGACGGATCATCGCCGCGGCGACCGCCGACCACGAGGCGTTCTCCGCGTCGTACGAACTGCAGACCACCGATGCCGGTGTGGTCAAGCGGCTCACCGTTCACCTGGTACGCACTGACGGTGAGACGCAGTTCGGCATCACGCGCGACGACGAGGGCACGTGGCTGATCCGTCGTCCCGACGGTGAGACCACCCGCTCGGACTTCGACGGCGCCGAAGACGTGGACCTCGCACTGTCACCGATGTTCAACGCCTTGCCGATCCGGCGACGTGCCCTCTCGGCGTCGACTCCCGGAGCGGTCGAGATCCCCGTCGCCTACATGTACCTGCCCAGCGGAGACGTGAAGCCGGCGACGATGTCGTACACCCCGGGCACGGACGGATTCCGTGTGGTGTCGCCGTTGGCGACGACCACCATCACCGTCGACGAGAACAACTTCGTCGTCGACTACCCAGGTCTCGCACGCCGGGTCTAACGTGTGCGGGCGGCCCCAGGGACACGGCGCGGCGGTCAGCCCACCCACACCCGGCCCTGATGGGCCTGCCGGCGTAGTTCCTGCTGCCAGCCGTCGTCGCCGACCGTCACCCCGGAGATGACCTCCGCGGCGCCGGAATGCAGTTGCTCGTACGCCTTTCGCGCGCGGTGCCCGTCATCGACCAGCACTTCGGCGGTTCCGTGGTCGCGGAGTTCGTCGCGCACGGCCGTGAGTCGGTCGATGGTCTCGCTGAGGACGTTGAGCACGGCGATGCCGTTGGCCTCGATCATCGCGCGCTGCAGGGCGGGTGCGGTGCCCGCGACCCGGGTGCCGTCCCGGAAGCTGCCGGCGGCCAGGCGCAGGGCGAGGTCGCTCTCACCGGCCCCGACGGCGGCCGTGGCCGCGGCGGTCAGGTGTGGCAGATGCGAGATCGCAGCAACCGCCCGATCGTGCGCGTCGGGTGCAACCGGCACCACTCGCGAGCCGACCGTCACGGCCAGCGCGGCCACCGTGAGCCAGTCGTCGGCTGGGGTGTGATCGGTGGTGGTGACCGCCCACATCGCCCCGTCGAAGAGGGTGGCGTCGGTCGCCGCCCAGCCCGACGAACTTGTCCCCGCCATCGGATGCCCGCCGACGTATCGACCTCCGGGATGCAGATCGGCGAGTAGGCGCTCGACTTCCTGCTTGACGCTGATGACGTCGGTGACCAGGAGCCCGGGCGCGTTCTCGGCGATGGCCGTCACCAGGGGGCCGATCGTCGTCACCGGTGTCGCGAGCACGAGCAGCGCGTCCGACGACGCCGCGCGCCGAAGCGTCGCAACAAGATCCGCGGACGCGTCATAACCGTCGCCGATGGCCGCATCGACGGTCGTGGCCGACCGGTTGTAGCCGAACGCTTCGTGCCCGGCGTCGTGCAGGGCCCGCAGCAGCGAGCCGCCGATCAGGCCGAGACCCAGCACACAGACCGGCGTGGGAAGGGCGACAGCGGGGGACGACGGCGCGGCAGTCACCCTGACACGTTCCCATACCGGTCATGCCCGGTGAACCGGGACTTGGGAGTACCGGTGATAGGGGCTACGGTTTGTCGCATGGCCGGTGCCGGATTTGGGAAGTCGGGGTCGAACGCGCAGGACGTGGACGACGACATCGACGGTTTCGCCGTGGCGGTCGTCCGCGACGAGAGCGGGTGGAAGGTCACCGCGATGAAACCGTCGGCGCTCTCTGATCTCGAGGACGCCGAGACCCAGTTGCGTGAGCTGCGTTCGGCGGGCGCGGTCTTCGGGCTCCTCGACGTCGATGACGAGTTCTTCATCATCGTCCGGCCGTCGCCGACCGGGGCGCGTCTGCTGATCTCCGACGCGACCGCCTCCGTCGACTACGACATCGCGGTCGACGCATTGGATGCCCTCAACATCGAGGTCCCCGACATCGATCCGGACGAGCTCGATCAGATCGATCCGTGGGAGGAAGGGGACCTCGGGCTGCTCGCCGACCTGGGACTGCCCGACGCGGTCATGAGCATCATCGTCGGGGACACCGATCTGTACGCCGACGAACAGCTCGGCATGATCGCGGCGCGGCTCGGTTTCGCCGACGAGCTGGGCAAGGTTCTCGACTCCCTCGGCCACTGAGCCCGCACGAAGCCGCGCGATGAGTGCGCCCGCCTGGGAGGCCATGGTCCGGTCCGCGCTCGACGCGGCGGCACTGTCAGGGACCGACGACGTACCAATCGGGGCAGTCGTGTTCGACCCCGAGGGCGTCGAACTGGCCCGGGCCGCCAACCGTCGCGAGGCCGATTCCGATCCGACGGCCCACGCCGAGGTGCTTGCGCTGCGTGCCGCGGCGCGGGCGTTCGGTGATGGATGGCGGCTCCCGGGATGCACGATCGCGGTGACCGTCGAACCGTGCACGATGTGTGCCGGAGCGATCACGCTGTCCCGGGTCGACGCGGTTGTCTTCGGGGCGTGGGAGCCCAAGACCGGTGCCGTCGGTTCGTTGTGGGACGTCGTCCGCGATCCACGGCTGTCGCATCGCCCCCAGGTGAGGGGCGGCGTCCTCGAAGCCGAGTGCCGCGCACTCATGGTCGACTTCTTCGCCACCCGACGACACCCGTGACCGTCGTCATCTCGGGGTCGTGAGGACTCAAGATCGGTGAGATCTCAGGGTGCAGACCGGTGGTCGGCGGCGGGCGGTCCTGGCAGATTGGACGTCAGCATCCCCGATCCGCGAGGAGTAATCATGACCGATCCGTCCGACAAGGTGACCGCGGCCTTCGACACCGCCAAGGCCAAGATCAACGAGCTCGCCGAGAGCGGCAAGGTCCAGGAGGCGCTGGGTACCGCGCGCGACAAGATCGACGAGTTCGTCGAGAGCAAGCAGGTCCAGGATGCGCTGGACACCGCCAAGGACAAGCTCAACGATCTCGCCGAGAACGAGAAGGTCCAAGAGGCGTTCAGTACCGCCAAGGACAAGATCAACGAGGTGTCCCAGAAGTTCAACAGCCGCTGACAGGTCACTGACCTGCGGTCATGCAGCTCAGTGCACACCTGTGGCACGGTGGGATGCGGGAGTCCGCTCCCCAGGCGGCGCCAGTGTCGAGCAGCCGGCGCGTCGGTCGTCGCCGAGTTCTTCCACATCGGACGGCACCCGGCCGCGCCGAACCTCACCGAGGAGGCTTCATGGGAACCACGGACGACGCCAAGAACAAGGCCGAAGAGCTCAAGGGTCGCGGCAAGGAAGCTGCCGGCAGCCTCACCGACGATCAGGACCTCAAGAACGAGGGCAAGGGCGACCAGGCGCAGGCCGAGGGCAAGCAGAAGATCACCGACGCCGCCGACGCCGTCAAGGGCAAGATCGACGACGTCAAGGACAAGCTGACCGGCCACTAGGCCCCCTGCTCCCTGAGGTGCGAGGAGCGATAGCGACAAGCCTCGAAGGGGCCTGCCGAGACGAGTTGCGAGGACCCTTCGTGACGCTCGCAAGCTCGCTCCTCAGGGGGCGGGGGTGGGCCTGAGCAGCCGATTTAAGTCTGACCGCGGGTCTGCGGTACAGTCTTCGGCGGTGGCGTGTCCGAGCGGCCGAAGGTGCAGCACTCGAAATGCTGTGTGCGGTAACCCCGTACCGAGGGTTCAAATCCCTCCGCCACCGCCAGAAATGGCCCCCCATCCTCACGGGTGGGGGGCCATTTCGCATCTCTGGGAGCGGTGGTCGGTCAGCCCATGCTGAACGGCTTTCCGTACACGGCGATCGACTGCGACACGTTGTCGGTGGTGATGCTCACCTTGGCGTACGACCGGGCCTGCGCGTAACCGGCGCAGCCGTTCACCATCATGGTCTCGTTGGTGTACGCCAGTGTGCCCTTGCCGCCGGAGAAGCTGATCGACGACGAGTGGCCGGCCGCACCGAACGCGTCTTTGTACTCACGGTCGTTGATGACGTAGTTGACCGCTTGGCCGGGCCCGATGGTCACGCCGGCGCCGGTCTCGGCCGTCGTGGTCGCGCTCTGGAGGTCGAAGTTGGGTGCGGTCGCGCCGGCCCTGCTGTTCGAGTTGCCGCCCAGTGTCAGCTGGCAGCCGGCGATGTAGCCGGCGCCGACACCGATCTTCGCGGCCGGGTCGGACGTGGTCACCACATACTTGCCGGACACCCAGGCGTTGCGGTGCAGGGGCGTGGCGCCCATCGACGGGGTGATCCGCGCGGACTCTTTGCTGCGCGTGATGGTCACCGTCGTACCGTCTTTCAACTTCTTCGTGACGGATTGCCCGGGGAGTTGGACGGTGGTGTCGGCGTGTGCGGGTGCGGCATCGAGGACGGGTATCAGTGCCGCGCAGGCGACTGCGGTCGTGGACGCGATGATCCGGGTGCGCGTGGCGCGGCGCTTGGTGACGGTCATGGGAGCTCCGATTCGGCGGGTCATGGTGGTGGACAACGGGTTCGCGGTCAGCCGATGGAGAACGGCTTGCCGTAGAGGTTCACCTTCTGGTGCACCTCGCCGGTGGTCTCGATCGTGGTGAATGCTCGTGCCTGGGCGTATCCGCCGCAGTTCTGCACGTCGATCTGCGCGTCGTCGTAACCGAGGTGGTAAGTACCGGCCTTCTCGATGTTCTTGGTGTTCAACACCACGAACGTGACGTCGCCGGCGGCCAGCGGGACGGTCAGGGTCCCCGACAGGGAGGGTGCGGTCGGGGTCAACGATCCGGACAGACCGCCCTGCAGGCCCTTGATGTTCACCTGGCACCCGATGATGTAGCCGGTGGACAGGGTGGCCGCGGCGCCGTTCGTGGCGGTTCCGTTGCTTCCGGGCAGGGTGGTCTCGCCGGCCGCGCCGACGCTCGGTCCTGCCTTCGCCGGTTTGAGATTCGGTGCGTACAAGGTGATCTGGCCGCTGACCCAGGTGGTTCTGGACACGCCGTTGGCAGCCATCGACGTCGAGACCCGCGCGCTCTCCTCGGATCGGACGATCTGGACGCCCTCACCTTTCGCGGTGCCGCCCGGAAGCCGGACGAATGTGTCTGCGCCCGCCGACGCGGCGCCGGCGAGCAGCGCGGCAGTCACCGATCCGCCGATGAGTGCGGACAGTCCGACGGCCCGCAGGGTTCGTTGTGTCATCTCGTGCTCTCCTCGTGTCATCAACCCGTTCGGAAACGGGGTGTCGCATGAACGTCGGGACTCATCGCAGGGGGAGACCCGACAGCTGCGGCAGGGTGGGATCGTAGGTGAACGTACCCTAAACTCGATATGAGTGAAAAACTATGTAGGGGGTTGACACCGACCCGCTTGGTAAAGGTAGCCTAACCTCTGCAAGGTGAGGGTCTCATGCCGGTGCGAGACGGTGGAGTCGCCCGCGAGTTCCACGAGTTCGGCTGCACGGCAGACGAACTCGCTACGCATACGGGGATGTGTGAGTCAGACGTCGGCTTCATGTTCGCTGCTGAGCGGCGCCCACGACACCCATGGCTCGCTGCCCGCGGTGCGCACCGGTGACGCCGTCATCGACTTCGAACGGTTCTACGAGTCCGTGGAATGGATGGCCGAGCAACTGGTCTCCTGCGGGGTCCGCGCGGGCAGTCGGGTGGGTCTCGTGATCCGCACCGGCTGGGAGTTCGTGCTCGCCTGGTATTCCTTGCTGGAGGTCGACGCCGTCACGGTTCCGATCGTCCTCGGCCCAGCGAACGAACCGGCACATTCGTGCGAGATCGGTTTCGTGCTCGCTCATGTCGATCAATGCACCGAGGTCGAGGATCTGGTCGAAGCCGCCGTGCCCCGGAGCCACTGTCGTCAGATGTACCGCGTCGGCGACGAGTTCGTCCTCGCTGCACTCCGGACGGCGGACATGCTCCGGAACGAGGGCGGCCTCGTCGACCTCGGACACGAACCACAAGCCGCCACCGGCCAACTCATCGCCGAAGCGGAGCGGATGGTGGCGGACGTCGGGCTGCGTCGTGGCGAGTATGTGTCTTTCGAAGGCGATCTCGGTACTCGCGACACCATGGTCCGGATCCTCGCCTGCGCGTCGGCCGGCGCATGCGTCGCGGTCGACGCCCCGTACGGCGAGCCCCACTGGGGTGCCCCGAGCACTCGCTGACCGATGCCCGACGCTCAGCGCAGTGTGGCCGCGACCCGGTCCGCGAGGTCGGTCTCGCGACGCCTGCCGAGGAGCTCGACGACGTCGTTGATTCCGGATTGCGGTGGCAACCACAGTGATTCGGCGAGCACCTGGAGGAGTCGGGTTCTGGTGAGCCGGGCCGGCTGCCGCCCGATCCGGGTCAGGATGTCCGCGGCGGACGACGCGGTTGCCTGCTCGGCCCGTCGAACGGTGAAGGTGTGCGGCCCGAAGTCGAGGAACACGGGCGTACCCGGTTCCAGTTCGAGCTCATCGATGAACCGCTTGATCGAGCCGGATCGTGCCTGAACCGATGCCCACGTGAAAGCCTGTGTGCCCAGCGCGGTCTCGAGTGTGACCGGTGAACCCGGGCCGATGCCGAGAAGTCCGGCGAGAGCGCTGGGTATGTTGAAACCCGTTCCGCGACACTGCGCGGGAGTTATCGTCGTCGCCCAATGCACGACGTCGTCTTCGCGGTACAGTCCGCGCGTCCGTCCCGGCGTCCGCCGCGGCCGATGTGGTCGTTCGCGTCGGGTGACGATGCCGTCGCGGATCTGGAATTCGCCGGCACCGGCATACGAACGGATTGTGGCCTCGCTGACGTCGTGACGACCGCGGATCGTCGCGATGACGTCGTCGAGGGGCACGGCCCCGTCGCGGTCAGAGAGAATCGCATCGATCTGCAGATGGACCGGCTCGTATCGTGGAAGGCCCCATTTGGCAAGGCCGTAGCGGGTGCGGTCGGTTCTGACGATACGCACGTCCGAGGCGAGCGCGTTTCGAATACTGTTGTGGGCACGCGGGATCGCCGAAGTCGCGTCGATGATGTCGTCGAAGGTCAACGGCGCGCCGCGGATCGAGAGCGCTGCGACGACGATCTCGCCCGTCGTCGACCGGGCGGCGATCGCGTGGCCGTCGAGTAGTTCGTATCCCGCCCGCAGTAGCCACCGTGCGGCCGAATCTCCGGACAGGCCCAGGTGATCCGCGATGGTGATGACCGAAGCCGCCTCGCCGGGGCGCGCCGCCGCCTCGACCGCCGACTTCGTGAACTCGGCGACCGAGCGCAGGCTGCCCCGGATGATCCAGTTCTCGCTCGTGCGCAGACCCGACGCCGCGGCCACCACCCGCCAGCACGGGGCCTCGACGCCGCCCACCGGAGTCCCGGCGAGCGTCGAGTCGGCCATGAGCGCAGCGGCGTCCGCGACCGGAGCGGCCCGGCGGTTGATCATCGCCGACAGGTCGGCGAGGGCCGGGTCCGCCTCGATCAACGAGCGCAGGCGGTGTCGTGTGGAGCGATCGATCTGGGTGACTCGCTCGCGGGACAACCCGAGAAGGTCGGCGACCTCCGACTGGGTGCGAGGGCTGGCAGCGTAGACGCGCTCGGTCAGCACCCGCCGCTCCTGGTCGGACAGTCCGGCGTCGAAGGCGGCGACCGCGTCGAGCGCGCGTCCGTCGTCCGGCGACCGTCTCGACGGTAAGGGTCCGTTGGCGTGCGCGGTCATGGATGGTGCTTCCTCGGCGGTCGGGTGACGTCGTGCAACGGTGGCCCGCCCAGGGTTCGCCGAACGCTCGCGAGGGCCTGCGCAGAGCACCTCACACGCTACCGGGACCCCGCGCACGCAGAGCTCGACCGGACCGACGACGTCCGGTGTCGGATTGTCCCCCGAGCACAAAGGTCTCGAGGAAGTCTGGCCTCCGCGACCGTTTCGGTTCGGCTCCCGCTTTCATAGTGTTCTGGATCACATCAACCACGACGATCTCGGAGGCAAGCCCGGTGACCAGCACCTACTTCGCATGGGACCTGACCCATCGCGCCGACGCCCCGTGTGTTCGCGATGACGTGGTCGCCCTCGACTACGCCGGATTTGCGCGTCGCGTCGAGGGTGTCGCCGAACAACTGGGCCGTGCTGGCGTTCGACCCGGGGACGTCGTGGCGACCTTTCTGCCCAACCGGATCGAACTGCTGGTCACGTTGATGGCGGCATGGCGGATCGGCGCGGTCGCCACTCCGGTCAACCCGGCATTCACCCCGGAGGAAGCCGAGTACCAGCTGGCGGATTCGGGAGCACGGGTCGTCATCGGGACCCGCGCAGCAGAACTGAGGTCCGACCGTGCCCGGTTCGACGTGGAGGAACTGGCGACGGCGCCGAGCGCGGACTGGCGGGGCTCACTGTCACCGGCCGCCGGCGACGACGCATTGCTGATCTACACCTCCGGCTCCACCGGCAGACCCAAGGGTGTCCGACTGTCGCACGACAATCTGCACTACATGGCGTCGACCATGGTCACGCATTTCGGTCTCACCGCGGCCGACCATGCCCTCCTGGTGCTGCCGCTGTTCCACGTGAACGCCATCTGCGTGAGCTTCCTGGCGCCGATGCTCGCGGGCGGGCAGCTGAGCATCACCGGGAGATTCTCCTCGTCACGGTTCTTCGACGACGTCGCACGGCTCACCCCGACATACTTCTCCGCCGTACCGACCATCTACGCGCTCCTCGTGTCGCAGGACGGTCTGACAGCTGGGGCCACCGGGTCTCTCCGGTTCGCGGTCTGCGGGGCCGCCCCGATCTCGAGAGAACTGCTCGACCGGGTCGAGGGCGCCTTCGGGATACCTGTCGTCGAGGGTTACGGCCTGACCGAGGGCACCTGTGCGTCGGCCTGCAATCCGGTCGTCGGAGTACGCAAACTCGGGACGGTGGGCCCGGCGCTTCCGGGGCAGCGGATCTCCATCGTCGACGAACAGGGCACGGAGGTGCCCACCGGCGAGATCGGTGAAGTCGTCATCAGCGGGCCGAATGTCATGCGCGGCTACCTGAACCGGCCGGAGGCGACCGCGTCGACTGTCATCAACGGCCGGCTGCACTCCGGGGATGTGGGCCGCCTCGACGAGGACGGCTACCTGACCCTGGTGGGCCGCATCAAGGACATGATCATCCGTGGCGGGGAGAACATCTACCCCAAGGAGATCGAGAACGCACTGGCGACGCATCCCGACGTGCTCGAGTGCGCGGTCGTGGGAGCACCGGACGAACTCTACGGCGAGTTGCCCGTCGCGTTCGTCGTCGCCTACCCACACCGTGCGGTCGATGCGGGAAAGCTGGCTGACCACCTCGCCGGACGGCTGGCGAAGATCAAGCAGCCGAGCACAATCCACGTCGTCGACCAACTGCCGCGCAATCCGGTCGGGAAGATCGACAAACCGGCGCTGCGTTCCGGTCTCCACAGTCCGCAGCCCATCTGATCCCCCGATTCGGCCCGATTTCGACGTCCCACGGCGGACGCCGAGCCGATGACCCGCGCGCCGAGACCGGCGATGCCGGTCCCACACCCAACCCACCCACACCTCAACCGACCCATTCACACGACAAGGAGTGCGCACCAATGGGACTCACCCAACCAGACTTTCCCCAAGTGGACCCGGAGACATTCCTCCAGCGGCCGTTCTTCGATCGGATCCGCGTGCTGGGAGCCCACTGGGCCGATCACGGCTTCGGCACGCCGAAGATGGTTCATCTGATCTATCTGATGAAAGTCTTCGTCTTCTACGGCGGTGTCGGGATCGTCCTCGCGACGCTGACGTCCGGACTCAACCCGCTGCACGTGACCGAGTGGTGGAACCAGCCGATCGTCTATCAGAAGCTGGTCTTGTGGACCGTGCTGGTGGAGGTCCTGGGCATCGGAGGGTCGTGGGGGCCGCTGGCCGGACATTTCAAACCGATGACCGGCGGCTTCCTGTACTGGCTGCGGCCACAGACGATCCGGCTTCCACCGTGGCCCGGCAAGGTGCCCTTCACCAAGGGTGACTCCCGCACCGCGTTCGACATCGCGGTCTACGCGCTCATTCTCGCGAATCTTGCTGTCGCGATAGCGCTCCCGGGTATCGCGTCGAACTCGCTTGACTCGGTGGTGGCCGACAACCAGGGATTGGTGAACCCCGTTCTGATGTACCCGCTCATCGCGCTGTTCGTGGTGATCGGCCTGCGGGACAAGGTCATCTTCATCGCGGCTCGCTCCGAGCAGTATCTCCCGGCGATGATCTTCTTCGGCGTCCTCCCGTTCGTCGACATGATCCTGGCGCTCAAACTGCTCATCGTGTCGGTGTGGGTCGGTGCCGGGATCTCCAAGCTGGGACATCATTTCTCGATGGTGATCCCGCCGATGCTGTCGAACACCCCGTGGTTGCCGAGCAAGAAGATCAAGCGGGCGCACTATCGCGACTTCCCCGAGGACATGCGGCCGTCGAAGCTGGCTGGCGGCGTCGGGCACGTCCTGGGCACCATCGTCGAGGTCGTCACCCCGCTGGTCTTGCTGTTCTCGACGAGCAAGTCGCTCACCGTGGCGGCGGTCGTCCTCATGGTGTGCTTCCACTTCTTCATCCTGTCGACGTTCCCACTGGCCGTTCCGCTCGAATGGAACCTGCTCTTCGCGTACGCCTCGGTGTTCCTGTTCCTCGGATTCCCGGCCTGGGACGGTTACGCGCTGACCGACACGTCGATGCCGTGGGCGATGGTGCTGATCGCCGCGGCGCTCTGCTTCTTCCCCGTGCTCGGCAACCTCCGTCCGGACCTGGTCTCGTTCCTCCCGTCGATGCGCCAGTACGCGGGGAACTGGGCGTCGGCCACGTGGGCTTTCGCGCCCGGTGCCGAGGAGAAGCTCGACCAGCACATCGTGCGGCCCGCGAAGAACACCCGCACCCAGCTCCTCGCTTCGTACCCGGCCGAGGTGGCCGATGTCGTGATGCACCAGCTGCTGGCCTGGCGTTCGATGCACAGCCAGGGGCGCGCGCTGTACTCGCTGATGATCCGTCATCTCGGGTCCGATATCGACACCTACACGCTGAGGGAGGCGGAGTTCTCGTGTAACTCGTTGGTGGCCTTCAACTTCGGTGACGGGCATCTCCATGACGAGCGGCTCATCGCGGCGCTGCAGAAGCGGTGCGGCTTCGCGCCGGGCGAGTTCACGGTGGTCTGGATCGAGTCCCAGCCGATTCACCGGGGCACGCAGCGGTTCAAGGTGATCGATGCGGCGCTGGGCGTCATCGAGACCGGGACCTACCGGGTGGTCGACGCGGTGAACGAGCAACCGTGGCTGCCCAACGGGCCCATCCCGTTCCAGGTCGACTGGACTCTCGACGTTGACGCTCGCCGCGCCGTCACCGATCCTGAGGTGGTGCATGAACCGAAGATGCGCTCCGATGACCGCAGCGCGACAACGGTCCGGCTGACCGATCAGGCGCCGCAGTGACCACAGCTGTCGTGGTCGGCGGCGGGCCCAACGGGCTCGCCGCCGCTCTGCACCTGGCGCGCAACGGTGTCGACGTGCAGGTCCTGGAGGCGGCCGAGGTCGTCGGTGGTGGGGCCCGGTCGGGCGAACTGACGGTCCCGGGCGTCATCCACGACCACTGTTCGGCCTTCCATCCGCTGGGCGTGGGATCGCCGTTCTGGGCGGAGGTCGGTCTCGAGCGGTACGGGCTGGCGTGGAAGTGGCCCGACGCCGACTGCGCGCACCCTCTCGATTCCGGCGACGCCGGATTGCTGTTCCGGTCGATCGGTGCCACGGCGGCGGGACTGGGCGCCGACGGATCGCGCTGGCAGGCGATGTTCGGTGATCTGGCCGAGCATTTCGACGATCTCGGCGACGATCTGCTCCGCCCGGTCGTGCACGTGCCCGGTCACCCGATTCGCCTCGCATCGTTCGGCCCGCGAGCCATCCTGCCTGCCACCGTGCTCGCGCGCTGGTTCCGTACCGAGCGTGCCCGTGCGCTGTACGGCGGGATCGCGGCACACCTGTTCTCCCGGTTGGACCGTCCGCTCACCGCGTCACTCGGGCTCATGATCGCAGCGAGCGGGCATCGTTACGGATGGCCGGTGGCCGAGGGCGGTTCGGGAGCGATCACCGCGGCGATCGTCGGCGCACTGCGGGATTCGGGCGGCAAGATCGAGACCGGTGTCCGGGTGAGCTCGCGTGCCGACCTGCCGCGGGCGGACATCACGCTGCTCGACCTGTCCCCGGCGCAGGTGCTCTCGATCTTCGGCGACGAGATGCCGGCTCGAATTCGCCGCTCGTACCGGCGTTATCGAATCGGGTCGTCGGCCTACAAGGTCGACTTCGCGATCGACGGGGACATCCCGTGGTCGAATCCGGACTGCCTGCGCGCCGGGACAGTGCACCTCGGCGGGAGTTTCGCGGAGATCGCCCACACCGAGCGACAGCGCGCGGCCGGTGTGATGGTCCCACGGCCGTTCGTCCTGCTCGGTCAGCAGTACATCGCCGATCCCGGTCGCAGTGCGGGCGGGGTCAATCCGATCTACGCGTACGCGCATGTCCCTCGAGGTTTCGACGGAGATGCCACCGAGCAGATCGTCGCGCAGATCGAGAGATTCGCACCGGGATTCCGTGATCGGATCGTGGCGACGGTCAGCACGGGTACCGAACAGCTCCACTCGTCGAACGCCAACTTCGCGGGTGGGGACATCATCGGCGGAGCGAACGACGGCCTGCAGATGGTCCTGCGACCCCGTGCCGCGCTCGATCCGTACGCGATCGGCGTACCGGGCGTGTACATCTGCTCTCAAGCGAGTCCACCCGGTGCCGGTATCCACGGGTTGTGCGGATACCACGCCGCCGAGTCGGCGTTGCGGTACGCACGGTCGCGACGATGACCGCGTCGCGACCGTCGCGTGCGCTGTGGACGGCGGGGGACGCCGCGCGCGACCGGTTGGCCGGAGTGCCCGCGGCGGCCGGGTCCGAGCTGCTCGAGCAGGCGGCCATGATCGCGAAGACTCTGCACGAGAACGTGTCCGACATCGTCACCGAGTTGAGCGCCATGATGGCCCGGGAGATCGATCAGCTCGACACCGATCCCAAGCTCGTGGAGTTGCTCGAGGCGAGCGTGCACGGCAACGTCTCGACGATCATCCACGTCCTGGCGAACGACATTCCGATCGAACACCTGCAACCGACCACCGCCGCAGTGGAATACGCGCTGCGTCTGGCGCAACGGGACGTGCCGTCGAACTCGCTCGTGCGGGCCTACCATCTCGGGCAGAACAGCGTGATGCGTGAATGTTACCGACTGGTCGAGGATCTCGACCTCGACGCCGGACAGTCGATGGCGTTGACCCGGCACATCTCCGATGTGTTGTCCGGATACATCGACTGGATCTCCCTGTACGTGTTCGAGGCGTACGAAGACGAACGCCGACGGTGGCTCGGCGTCGAGGGCAACGTGCAATCAGCGGCCATCCACTCGTTCCTCGACGGCGCCGAATCCGATGAGCGGGCCTTCGAGTCCGAGACCGGTTACGCGCTCGACCGCAGGCACCTCGCGCTCATCCTGTGGTCATTCGACGACGAACCCCGCGAACTGGTCGCGCTCACCCACGCGGCCCGCGAACTCGGTACCCGGGTGGGCGGAGGCTCCCCGCCGATCGTCACCGCGATCGACCGGTCGACGGTCTGGGCCTGGATTCCACTGGTCGGACGGGACGTCACCGACGGTTCGTCGGTGACCGCGGTGCGCTCGACCGTGCCGGCGGGAATCCGAGTCGCGGTGGGCCTTCCCGCATCCGGGGCACGGGGTTTCCGGAGAACCCACGAGCAGGCACTCGCCGCCTACTCGGTGGCGACCATGCCGGGTGGTGCGGCGAGTCGGGTGATCGGATTCGGCGACCGAGGTGTGGCCGTGGTGTCCCTGCTGGCGCAGGACCTCGAGTCGACGCGGGCGTGGGTCCACGAGGTCCTCGGCGGACTCGCCGAGGACTCCCCGAACGCGAACATGCTGCGGGAGACGCTGTCGGTGTATTTCGCCACCAAGGAAAGCCACCTCCACACCGCTGAACGGCTCAACCTCCACCGCAACACGGTGAAGTATCGCGTCGGCAAGGCGCTCGCCGAGGTCCCGGCGGACCGCGACCGCCTGGATCTCGCTCTGGCGCTGACGGTGTGTGAATTCCTCGGGCCGGTGATCTTCGCGCACTGAGGGGCGTCCGATGTCGCGGTGTCAGATCCCGTCGTTCGACTTCTGGACGTCTCGGCGGGGTTGCCCGGTGATCTCGTCGATCTTCGCGCCGGTAGTGGGCGCGAAATGCGTGTCGTCGAACCGGGGTCTGCCGTCGACGCGCAGGTCATAGCGTCGGAGAATGTCTCGCACCGGGTCCTTCATCTCCGCGAAGACAAGGGTGATGCCGTGGCTACGGAGATAGTCGTCCAGTTCGACGAGTTCGTCGACAGCGGTGGCGTCGATGTCGACGATGGGCTCGGCGGCGAGGATCACGGTGTGCAGTTGCCGCCCGGCCGCCCTTGCGTCGCGGACCATGCCGCGGACGTAGTCGTCGAACATGCCGCCGTTGGCGAAGAACAGCGGCGCGTCGAACCGGATGATGAGGACGCCGTCGATGCGCTCGGCGTCGGGGTGACGGGTCACGTCGTGGTAGCCGCGCAGTCCCGGGACGCGGCCGAGCTCGGTCCGGTACGGACGCCACGCGAGGTTGACGAACGCGATGAACGACAGGCCGATTGCGACCAGGATGCCCTGCAGGACACCGATGAGCGCGACACCGAGGAAGGCGGCGATCGACAGGGCGCCCTCGACCCAGTTGGCGCGGAACAGCGTCACCACGCCGGAGATGTCGATCAGTGAGACGGCCGCGGCGATCACGACGGCCGCCAGGGCGGCCGACGGCAGGTAGGCGGTGACCCCCGGTGCGACGAAGATGAAGACGACGATCAACAGCGCCCCGACGACAGCGGCCAGTTGCGACTTGGCCCCGGCCTGTTCGGCGACCGGGGTCCGGGATGACGACGCCGAGATGGCGAAGCCGCTCAGGAAGCCGGTGGCGATGTTCGCGGTGCCGATGGCCGCCATCTCCTGGCTGCCGTTGACCTGGTCGCCCGCGCGCGCGGCGAAGGTCCGGGACAGCACGCTGGTGTCCGCGAACGCGATCAGCGCGATACCGACGGCCGGGCCGATCAGGCTGATGACGTCGTCGAGGGTCACGCCTTCCAGGGACGGCGACGGGAATCCGCGGGGCATCGCTCCGACGACCGGCATGTCATCGGACCAGCCGAAGACCGCGACTGCGATGATCGAGGCCACCACGGCGACCAGGACTCCCGGAATGGCTTTGCGCCAGAACTTGAGTGCGAAGATCAGGACCAGGCACGACACCCCGATGACCGTCGGCAGCAGTTCGGCCTCCCCGGACGCGACACCCTTGACGATGTTGATCGCCTCCTGGATGACCGGGTCACCGTCGACGCTGAAGCCCAGCAGCTTGGGCAGCTGGCTGAGCACGACGACAAGTGCGATGCCGTTGAGGTAGCCGATGCGTATCGGTTTGGACAGCAGGTCGGTGACGAAGCCGAGCCGGAGGAGGCCGCCGATCAGCAGGACCAGACCGACCTCGATGGCGAGCACGCCGGCCAAGGCGATGCGCTCGGCGTCGAACGCTGCGAGCGGAATGATCGACGCCGCGATGATCGGGGCGAGCGACGAGTCGGGGCCGAGGACCAAGATGCGGGACGGTCCGACGACGGCATAGACGAGCAGCGGTATGACCGTCGCGTAGAGACCGGTGACCGGTGGCAACCCGGCGACTTCGGCGTACCCCATGCCGGCGGGAATGAGCAACGCCGTCAGGACGATCCCGGCGACGATGTCACCCTTCAGCCATGACCGCTCGTAGCTGCGGAGCACTCCCAATCCGGGCAGGAATCGTGAGACCGCTTCCGGTTGCATCAGGCGATTATGAGCCCTGGCGGCGGTTTCGGCCTTTCATTGCCCAGTAGTTGTCGCGCCGTTTGCGATCATGTCAGGCGATGACCGCCCGGGAGACGTGTCGCGGGTCCGTTGTCCGCGGCGGGATCACGGGCGACAGGGCCAGGGCGATGGTGCCGGTGACCGTGAGGTGGGCGGGAGCTTCGGCGTGCAGGGTGCGACGATGCCGGGACAGGTCGACGACGGTGATGTCGACCATGGTCGCGCCCGCCAGATGAGTCCCCGGGAAAGCGACATCGAGCAGTGCGGAGTGGAGCGGGAGGGCGGCGTCGACATGGACGACGACGCGTTCCCGGGCGACGACCGCAGACGTGACCCGGGTGACCAGCGTCGGGAACCACACCCCGGTCGGGCACAGGGATTGGCAGACGGGCTCGCCGTCTGCGTCGAGGTAGAACGCGACCTTGCGGTGCAGCGATTCTGCGCGGAGGTACAGGTCGCCGGCGACGACGTCCGGTCCGACGGTGCGTAACGGTGTTCCCCACGTCGCGGTGTCAAACGATCTGGTCACGGTGACGCCTTTCAGAGAGGGCAGTATGTCGAACAAGGTCACCGCATCAGATCTACTCCGCATCATGTTGCTGCGGAACGCATCCGGGCGCTAAGAGTTCGTCAATTCGACTGCTGGCCGTCGAAGATATCGAGTGCGAAGTCGCGAGCCGCGTCGAGGGCTCCCGGCTCGACCCCCATCCCGGCGGTCACCAGCGCGCCCTCGTGGAGGATGAACAGTCGCTGTGCCAATGTGCGCGAGTTGGGCGCGCCGGCCTTCGTCGCGATCGAGGCGAAGAGGTCCCGTAGCTCGTGTTTCTGGCCGACGATGATCGAGAACGCGGGATGCCCGGGATCGCTGATCTCGGCGTGCGCGTTGATCATCGCGCACCCTTTGTGACCGCGGTCCTCCGACCAGTCCCGCGTGGCGTCGAAGATCGCGGCGAGTTGTGCGCTCGGCGACGCATCGGCGGCGTCCAGGCGGGACCGGAGGAACTCTTGCCAGGCGGCGTTGCGGGCACGCAGATACTCGACGACCAGTTGCTCCTTGGAGCCGAAGCGGTCGTAGAGCGTGCGTTTCGTGACGCCCGCGGCTGCCGCGATGGAGTCGACACCGACCGCGTGGATGCCGTGTTCGTAGAACAGTGCCGAGGCCGCGTCGAGGATGAGTCGGGCCTTGGGTGTCCACTCCACGGTCGAGAGTGTGGTCTCGGCAGTCACATGACAAAGACTACACCGATCGGTAAGGTCGTCGGCATGCGAACTTCACAGATCGGTATACCTGCGCGATGGGTGACAGTTGTCATGTCGGCGGTGTTCGTCGTCTGTTGGTCGTCGGGTTTCATCGGCGCGAAGCTGGGCGCGGGTGAGGCGCCGGTGCTCACGGTCCTCATGTGGCGATTCCTGGTGGTCGCGGTCGTACTCGGGGCCGCGGTGTACTTCCGGTGGCGTCGGCGTGGCCTCGCGCCGATGTCCGGGCGAGCGATCGGTTCCCAGGTCGCCATCGGTGCGCTCTCGCAAGCCGGCTACACGGTCACGGTGTACTGGGCGATCGCACTCGGCGTCAGTACCGGGACGACCGCACTGATCGACGGTGTCCAACCGCTCGTCGTCGCCGCACTGGCAGGTCCGTTGCTCGGGGCGGTCACCCACCGACGACAGTGGTGGGGGCTGCTCGTCGGGGCGGCCGGGGTTGTACTGGTCACCTGGTCGGACGCGACGTCATCCGCGGACGCGCCGTGGTGGGCGTACCTCGTCCCGCTGCTCGGTATGGCCGCGCTGGTTGCCGCCACCTTCCTCGAACGACGCGTCGTCGACCCGCCGTCACCCATGATCATCCTGGCGATCCACTGCGGCGTCTCCGCGGTGATCTTCACCGCGGCAGGCCTTCTCGCGGGGGTGGCGGTGCCACCGACCGACAGCACCTTCTGGCTGGCGATCGCCTGGCTGTCGATCCTGTCGACGCTCGGCGGTTACGGGCTGTACTGGATACTCCTACGACGGTCCGGCGTCACCTCGGTGAACACGCTGATGTTCCTGATGCCGCCCGTCACCGCGGTGTGGGGCACCGCGATGTACGGCGAACCCTTCGGCTGGGCAACGGCTCTCGGGCTTGCCATGGCCGGTGGCGCCACCTGGGTCGTGAATCGGGCGGAGTCGTCGACCGAGGTGCGTGACCGGCGCCGGGCTGCTGAAGCTGTGGGGGCATTGTGATCCGCCTGGCGGACCCAATCGCCCCGACTCACCCGGTGGGATCTGCCCGGCCGTCGTCGGCGCGCCAGGTCACCGTGACGGGAACCTGGTCGTCCCACGGCTGTCGCGTGACCAGGTCGGCAACGCGTACGTATCCGCGTTCGAACTCGCCGACGGCCGGGTCGACGAGGCGGTACTCCTGCGTCTGTCGGTGGATCGGTTGCGCGTCGAGCAGTACGATCCGGACCTCCCCGGGCTCGAAATGACAACGCCGCTGCAAGGATTCGATGAGCTGCTCGTTGGAGAGATGGCCGTCGCCGAAGTTCCAGCCCATCGCCGTGCTGCAGATTCGTTCGCCGTCGGTCAGTACATACTCCGACTCCGCAACGCCGTTCTCATCCGGCCCGCTCGCTCCGCTCCCGGCGCCGGCCATCGCTCGGTGCGCCAACGTGAACAGGGCCCGACCGTGACTGTTGAACGAGCGGAACGCATATCCCATGTAGAGCGGTATCTGGGCCGCTTCGGGGCTGCCGTAGAACCGTTCGAGCTGCGCGGCCGGCATCGACGCGATGGCGACGATGCCCTGTTCGATCTTCGCCGACGCGGACGGCTTGATGCACCACAGGCCGGTGTCCCAATTGCCGGCGTAGTAGCGCATGCCGGGCAGGAACGAGACCTTGCGCGGCATCAGGTTCCCGATGATCACCGTGCCGGCAGAAACTGCGAACAGCAGTAGCGGCCAGGGTGATCGGAGGTCGGCGAGTCCGATGTCGGGGTGACCCACGAAGATCGCCAGGATGCCGAACATCATGAAGACGTTCCACTCAAGCGGGACGCCCATCGGGATCGACGACAGGATGCCGAAATGGAAGATCAGCATGATCGTTGCCGCCACCGCGGTCACCCACCCGCCGTGGGAGAAGAACAGGACGAGCGGCACGAGTCCTTCGACCGCAGTGGAGAAGTGCGCGATCCATCGTGATCGACGGCCCGGCCGCAGGTCGTCGGGAAAGTCCTCGAAGAACTTCCGTTTGATCTTCGGGGAACGCCAGATCGGGTTGTTGGACATCATCGTCGCGATGACGAAGGGGAAGTGCTTGTTCAACTTCGACGTCGCTGCCCCGAGCCAGATGCAGAGGAAGACCAGCTTCGCGGCGACGATCATGTCGACCCCGCTGAAGAGGAACGCCACGGTGAACGCGCCGTAGACCTCACCGCGCGCCGCGAGGAAGACGGTCTTGTCACGCAGACCGATCGCCGCGAGCACACCCAGGACGGCCCAGATGTGCCAGCTGGGGAGGACTCCGACGGTCGTGTCCAGCTCCGGGATAGCGCCGGTACCCGGACTGAACAACGCTATGACCAGCAAGGCGAGTAGCGCGCCATAGAGGATGACGTCGACCGGGTTACGGGAATCGCCGGCAGTCAACGGAATCCGCGGCCATGGTGGCTGCCGGATGGTCTTCGGTCGCAACCAATACAGGATCGAACCGAGCGGCGGGAAGAACCGGTTGTTCAGCGGCCCGAACCCGCACCCGAGGCCCACGACCTCGAACAGCATCGTGTACAGCACGATCTTCTGGAAGACGATCGGCTCGTTGTACCAGTCGGCGACGTCGAAGAAGCCGTCGATCCCGGGTGTGCTGATCACGATGACCCAGCCGACAAGCACGTAGAGGAGGATCTTGCCCACATAGAACAGGTGCAGCGCCACCGGCGTCCCGAACCCGACCTCGGCCCAGTGCCGCGCCATCGGCTCGATCTTCTCCGCGCGCGTGCCCTGACTCCAGGTCGGGAAGTCGATCTCCGGCGTGGTCTGCTTCAGGAATCCCATTGACCGAGAACCTAACAAACCAAGTGCTTGCTTGGTGCTGATTCGGTGACGCTGTGGAGAAACGTGGATGACATCCGATGCGGTGCAGACGTTGGGTCCCGCCGCCGGCAGAATCGCCTAGCCTCGTCGTGTGGCAGCGTTCGATCAGTTATCGCCCGCGGAGTCGGGCCTGCTCGTGTATTTCGACGTCGCGACGATAGGCCGAGGTGCCGCATACGCACAGCAGGGGCGCGTAGCTCTCGACGACTGGGACCCGCTATTCATGTCGGCGACCGGGACCTGCGTCGGTTCGAGTGGCGAACTCTACTCACTCGAGATCGGGTTCGGTGACGGCGCCCGCGGATACGTGGTCGATGTCGCTGAATGCGACTGTCCGGTCGGTGCCAACTGCAAGCACGCCGTTGCTCTGGCGCTGGGGGTGATGCGTGCTGGGCTCATCGGTGCGTTGCCTCAACACGTTGGGCACGCGTCGGAGCCGTGGCGGGCTTTGCTGGGTGACCTTGTCGCCGGTGCCACCTCGAAAGAGCCGGGATCGGCTCCCATCGGTCTGCTCGTCGAGCTCGACGATCCCGAGTGGATGAGCCTGAAGACGGTGACATTGCGCCTGGTGACCCCCGGCAAGAAGGGCAACTGGGTACGCACGGGGATCACGTGGAGTTCCATCGAGCCGGGATATGTGACCGAGTACTACAGGTCCACCACCGACCATCCGGCTGAGCACTTCGACCCCGTTCACCTGGCACGAGTCCGTGCCGTCCACCTCTGCGCCGGGGACAAACACCTGTACGGGACCTCCCAGGTTCACCGATTGGACCAGGCGTCCGCCGAGATCTGGACCGCTCTACGGGCGGCGGTAGACGATGGTGTCGTACTGGTGGCGCATAAGTCGACGGGCGCCAAGAAAGTCGAGCTGCTTCCACCCGCGACGCCCGCGTTGACCGTTGATCGCGGCGACGAGGGTCTCGTGGTGTCGGGCGGTGTCGACTTCCCGACTGTCGGGCCGTCTGAGGACGACGCTCTGATGCTGTTCGGATCGGTGCCGCACGGAGCGAGCCTGGTACGAGGCGGCACGATGTTCCTGGCGCCGCTCGTCGACGACGGGTCGTCGAAAGCCCTCCGGGCACTGCTCGACGCCGGGACGGTCAGAATTCCCGACACCGACATCGCGGAGTTCGCCGACGAGGTCCTCCCCGACCTCGCCGGTCGGATGTCGGTGACCGTGGCCGATGGCGCAGTGACCCGACCGGAGATCACCGGTCCCGACGCGGCAGTCACGCTTCGGGTCGCCGACGATGGCGGCGCGCACCTCGAGTGGGGTGTCGTCTACCGCGTGAACGGGAGCAGACGATTCTTCCCGTCCGGGCAGAGCTCGGGGTTCGGTGACGACGTGGCCGAACGTCGCCTGTGGAAGCAACTCCGTGGTCACCTCGAAGCTGCGGCTCGGGTGTGTGATCGATGGCAGATCCAGGTGGCCGGGTTTCCGGAAAGCAAGTTCGCAGACGATCCGGAACTCGCCGAGATGACGCGCGACGAGGCTCTCGCATCGGCATCGATTGCGCTCCTGACCCGCCGTTACCGTTACTCGCCCGTCGACACTGCGCGGTTCGTCACCGAGGTCGCCCCGGAGCTGCGGGCTGACGGGATCGAGGTGGAGATCGTCGGCGA
This sequence comes from Gordonia sp. SCSIO 19800, assembly GCF_018132775.1. Taxonomy (NCBI): domain Bacteria; kingdom Bacillati; phylum Actinomycetota; class Actinomycetes; order Mycobacteriales; family Gordoniaceae; genus Gordonia; species Gordonia sp. SCSIO 19800. Next base: position 132,082 of record NZ_JAGRQM010000004.1, read on the forward strand.
GCTCCCCGACTACCGTGCCGCCGAGGTCGTCCCCGAGATCGGTTTCGGTGCCGAACGGTCCGATGACAACGACTGGCTCGGCCTGTCGATCACCATCGAGGTCGACGGCGTCGCAGTGCCGCTGCACCAGGTGCTGACGGCGTTGTCGAACGGAGCGACACACATGCTGTTGCCCGACGGGGCCTATTTCGTGCTAGACACCCCGGAGCTGCAACGCCTGGCCGAACTGGTGGCCGAGGCCCGCGCACTGGGTGAACTCGACCGTGGGCGGGTCCGCCGGGATACGCACAACGCCACGTTGTGGGACGAGCTGCTCGAACTGGGGACGGTCGACGACGATCTTACGAAGTGGCGCGAGCAGTTGCGTCGTCTGGCCGCCGCGACACCGCCGGTGCCTTGTCCGGTGCCGACCGGGCTGCATGCGGACTTGCGTGACTATCAGAGGGCCGGCCTCGACTGGCTGAACTTCCTGTGGGAGAACAGAATCGGCGGAGTGCTGGCCGACGACATGGGGCTGGGCAAGACCCTCCAGTCCCTGGCATTGATCGCGAAGGTCATCGAGGAGGAACCGCAGGCTCGCTTTCTCGTTGTCGCACCGACCAGCGTGATCTCGAACTGGGCGGTCGAAGCGGAACGGTTCGTACCAGGTCTGAGGGTTGCAACGGTGACCGAGACGAGCGGACGGGCGAAGATCGCGTTCGCCGATCGTATTGCGGGAGCGCAACTGGTCGTCACCTCGTACGCGCTGATGCGCATCGGGATCGACGAGTTCACATCGGCCAGTTGGTCGGCCGTGTACTTCGACGAGGCACAGTTCGTCAAGAATCACGCGAGCAAAGCTCATCAGTGCGCTCGCCGTCTTGATGCCGAGGTCAAGATCGCGATCACCGGCACGCCACTGGAGAACAACCTGATGGAACTGTGGTCGCTGATGGCGTTGACCGTGCCGGGTCTGTTCCCGTCGGCGAAGACCTTCACGTCGTACTTCCGGAAGCCGATCGAAAGTGGCACGGAGCCCGGGCGGTTGGCGTTGCTACGACGACGGATTCGTCCGATCATGCTGCGGCGCACGAAGCACCAGGTCGCCACGGACCTGCCCGCCAAGCAGGAACAGGTGCTGTCGATCAGCCTGAACGCGAAGCACGACAAGCTGTATCAGACGCGCCTCACTCGGGAACGGCAGAGCGTGCTCGGCCTGCTCGACGACTTCGAAGCCAACCGGTTCCAGATCTTCCGATCGCTCACCATGCTCCGGCAACTGAGCCTGCACGCCGGGCTCGTCGACGAGAAGCACACCGACATGGACTCGGCCAAGATCGAGTTCCTCGTCGAGCAGATTCCCGAGCTCATCGCCGAAGGTCATTCCGCCCTGATCTTCAGCCAGTTCACCGGTTTCCTCCGATTGGTCGAACGCGCCCTCGACGATGCCGGAGTCGAATACAGCTACCTCGACGGATCGATGACCGCGCGTCGGCGCACTGCGGCGATCAAGCAGTTCACGAGCGGGGCGTCGAAGGTGTTCCTGATCAGTCTCAAGGCGGGCGGTTTCGGGCTGAACCTGACCGAGGCGGACTACTGCTTCGTGTGTGATCCGTGGTGGAACCCGGCGGCCGAGGCCCAGGCCGTGGACCGCGCCCATCGCATCGGTCAGACTCGTCCGGTCACGGTCTATCGCCTGGTGTCGGCGAACACGATCGAAGAGAAAGTGGTTGCGCTGCAACAACGTAAGCGCGACCTGTTCGACGCCGTCGTCGACGATGGTGACCTTTTCGGCGCCGCCATCGGCGCCGATGACATCCGCGAGTTGCTCGGCGGCTCGCCGGCCGGGTCTGACCCGAAGTGACTCACGGGCCTCGGCGACAGATGGACTTCATCTCGACCCATGAACGTCGGTCGGAGTCCATCACCCGAGTGTGAGTCCATTGGTCCGGACCACAGTGATGAAGGACTCCGTTGCGCCTCGCTGAGCTGCGCAGGAACCGACCTCAGTCGTCGTGAACCGTGGTCTACTGGACAGATGATGTACGTCGTGATCGCCGTTTTCGTGGTGGTGATCGCGGCCGCGCTGGTGGTGCTCCTCGGAATGCTGATCGGGGCGTTCTCGGCGATGTTCACCGGCATGCGCGACGACCTCCGGCATCGAAGGTCAGCGGCGCGGTCGACGACGAAAGCGTCGTCGACCGCCGGTTCCGGTACGTCCTCGTCTGCTCCGCTGGCCGACCTCGCCGACACGATCCGACTTGCGCAGGCCAGACGCTGGGCGTCGTGCCAGGCCATCCGGCAGCAGTTGGGTGATGATGCCGGTGCGGCCGTCGACAGCGATGCCGAGGGTGCCGACTTCGTCGCCTCGGCCGCCGACATCTGGCATGGCCGGGCGACCGGAGACGTAGAAGGCGGCGGAACCGGGGTCTCGGCGCTGTCCCGTCGTCGTAGTCGCGACAGGGGCGAACTGGAGCGTTTCTCGTCTGATCCCGTCGGCCAGATCGCGTGGACGACCGCCGCGGTGGCGGACCGCATCAGTGGATTCCCCGCGTGGCAGCTCGACTTCTTCGACCGTCACGCCGTCCGCGTCGACCTCGAGGGGGAGGTCACCGCCATCTCGACTGTCGCTGTCGGGCTGCGCGACCAACTCGCACTTCTGGGTGCGGAGCCGACCGGTCACCTGGCCGCCGATCCACAGGTGGTGTCCACGTTCGTCGAGAAGTCGCTCCTGCTGTCCGGCCGGCTCGACGAGCTGGTGCGGCGCCTCGAGGCATTCGCGGGGTACGAGTCGATCGTCGCGCGCATTCAACACCGGCAGGAGAAGCAGGCGTGGCTCGACCGCGTGAGTGGAATCGACGACTTCGAGCATGCCGTCGCCACCGAATGGGACCGGGCCGAGGGTGATCGGGTGCGGCACCTGGCCGACGAGTCGGACGTGTTGGCATCGATCTATCTCGACGAGATCGCTCCCTTGGCGAAGTCGTTGACGCGGGACTGACTGAGTCCGAGTTCAGCTAGGCGCCCGCAAGATCTGGAACAGGACCTCACGGCGAACGACGAACCCCAGTTGCTCGTACAGCCGGATCGCGCCGACGTTGCGGGCGTCGGCGTGGAGGATCGGAACATCACCGCGACGTCGGATGCGGTGCGCGAGGTCGAGTACGAGCCGGGACGCGAGTCCGTGTCCGCGGTGGTCGGGATCGGTGCAGACGGCGCTGATCTCGGTGTAACCCGGAAGTCTCAGCCGTTCACCACCCATTGCGATGAGGCGGCCGTTGCGTCGGATTCCGACGTAGGCGCCCATCTCGATCGTGCGGGGGCGGAAGGGCCCTGGGCGAGTGCGTTCGACCAGGTCGGTCATCTCCGGCACATCTGCGGCGGTCAACGGCGCGGCCTCATCGTCAGGCCGGGCGTCGACGCCGGCGTCGATCATCTGCACACCGGGCAGGTCCATCGTCGTATCCCATCCCGCGGGCGGACGATTCGTGACCACCGGCAAGAACAGGGAACCACCCGGGCCGATGAGTTCGGCAGCGTCCGACCAGTCTCGAGCGTTCGGGGAGTCGGGGAGAGCCGCTATGGGGCAGACATCGGGGTGATACCGCAGAGCACCACCGCGGCGCTGAGCGAAGTGCGCATGTGGCCCGGTGAGGGCCGCGAGAGCCGGGTTGTCGAGTAGCGCGTGACCGGTCATCTCGTGTTCGGCTGGTCGTTCATCGGTGATGCGGTCGGTCACGGGGCGACCATACGACAGAAGGTCAACTACTCCCGAACAGCAGGGCGCCCAGCAGTGCCGCACCGATCACGGAACTGCCGATCACCGCGCTCCCGACTCCCAGCTCGGAGCTGCCGCTCTCATCGCTGCCTGCCCCGGCTGTTCCGGAGTCGTCTGCGATTCCCCCGTGCCGGGAACACGCACCCTGTCGGTTCTTCGCGTGGCTGTACGTTCCGTCCTTGCAACGAATCCCCGTGGGTGAGTTGTCCGGCCCTGGGACGCAGTTGCCGTCCGAATTCTCGTACCACCCGGATCCGCAGCTGTAGTCGACCTCGTGGATGGCTGGGTCCGCCCCTGCCGGTGCGTCCCCGATGGCCGCGCCGGTCAGCAATGAACCAATCGTCAGCGCCAGCACGGTGGCGAGTCCAGCAAGAAGTCGACGCTCGGTCATCGTTGGCATTCGGTGATCCTTGATGACTTCAACGACTGTTTGGCAATCTCCGACGCTTCTGGCACAGATCTTCGGTTGTTGGCGGGGCGTGTGCTTTGCTTACGACTGCTGTGTCGTCGGTCGGCGTCAGTTCAACACGATCTCCACCGGCACCGCGTTCGCGAGGGTGTGCCCGACCGGTGAGCTGGCCTGGACCTTGGCGTGCAGCTCATCGAGCCTCTCGCGCGGGGCGTCGGAATCGATGGTGACTCTCGCGGTGATCGATCCGAATCCGGCATGTCCCTCCGCCAGTCCGAGGAAGACGTGCAGGTCGACGTCGCCCTTCAGATCGATTCGCAGGTCCTTCAGTTCGATGCCCGCCACTGTGGCGTTCGCGGCGTAACCGACGGCCAGGCAATTACCCAACGCACCGAGGAGCTGTTCGACCGGGTTGGGTGCCGTGTCGCCGCCGCCGAGTGCGGCGGGCTCGTCGGACGGGACCGGCGAGAAGTCGCGTATCCGTGCCGCCGACGCGAACGAACCGTTCCACTGGACATGCGCGGCCCATGTCGTCTGGGCCTTGCCGGCGTCGTCCTGAATCGCTTCGACCAGTTGGCCGACGGCGGCGATGTCCACGTCGTTGAGGCGGGTGGCGGTCTCGGTCATGGTGCTCCTTCGACGGTCCTGTTGCCGACGAAGGTAGCGAGGAGCATCGAGAACGACGACGTTCTGCATCATGGTGAGCGGAACACTTGGATGTTGCGGCGCGGAGGAGCACCCTGCGCGATCGCGTGGTCCGGTTGAACGGTCAGCGTCGTCGCCCTCGACCGCCCGAGCACCGAACGAACACCCCTCCGTTGGTGGCGCGGGTGAGCCGGACGAGCTAGATTGTTCAGCATGCTGAACAAATCCGGGGTTCCGACCGCGCTCCGATGCCGGCCGCAGTCTGAGGGGCGAGGGTGACACCCGCGGAACAGGTCACGGTCCCCCTGGCGCTGTTCGACTTCGTACCGGTCGCGTTCGGCGCGCTCGGTGCACTCCTGGTCGCGCGTCGAACCGACTGGCTACCTGCATATGTCGGCGCTGGTTTGATCTTTGCCGGAGGTTTCGCCAAAGCGTCGTGGAAGTTCCTGGCCGCCACGGACATCGCCGACATCCCGCGGCTCGCCGATTCGCTCTTCCCGCTGATGGGTTGCGGGTTTCCGCTCCTCGCCGCCGCTGCCTGGGGTCTTCGCAGACTCACGCCGGCCCTACTGCTCGCCGGTCTCTCGGTCGTCGGAGTGGCGGTCCCATCTATTGCCGGCTGGTTTCTGATCGCCGTGATCATCGGCGCGACAGCACTTTACGTGGCCCTCGCGCGCGACGCGTGGAGCGTTCGGGATGTGCGCACGGTGGCGTTGCTCGCGGTGTGCCTGGCGGGGACCTACACGCTCGGACCACTGGCCGGTCAGGAACAGACTCTCTCGCTGCAATGGATCGAGCAGTCGATCAACGCCGTCAGTCAAGCAGCCTTCGCTGTGGCCGCTTGGCGATTGATGCGCACCGAGCGGTCGGCCCTACAGACGCCGAACCCAGCCTCGTCATTGGCGTCCACCGATTCTGACGTACCCAGTCGATAAGAGCTGCCTACCAGGTGATCTCGATCTCGAGCTCGGATTCGTCTTCGCCCCGCTCGATCTCGATCTTCAGCTGCACCTTCGCCGGGATGTCGACACGGACGGTCTTGTTGTTCTCCACGAAAGACACCTCGTTGTGACGCGCGATGGCGTCCGCGAGCTCGTGGATCCTCTTCGCCGCCTCTTCACGGGTCAGTTCGGTCTTGGTCTTGTGCTCGAACAGTTCGTCGCTCATCAGTCCATCTGAGCCGACCGGACATATTCGGTCAAGCGGCACGCGTGCCGGATGACACCGAGCTCGGAGACGGACACCTTCTCGTCACCCATTTGTCACCAGCCATTGGAAGTGCTGCGCCACCCTGGCGCCCATGACCCGACCTCATCGAGCAGACCGTCCCACGTCCCGACGCACGATTCTGCGAACTGCCGCTACGGGCGCGCTCCTCGTCCCGGTCGGGTCCGCGCTGGCGGCCTGCGGGTCGTCGAATCCTGGTTCGGCGACGCCGAGTCTGGTCAGGAACCGGCCGGTCCTCACCCACGGGGTGGCCACCGGCGAGGTGACCAGCGGAGGGGCGCTGGTGTGGGCGCGGTCGGACCGGCCGGCGACCATGATCGTCGAGACCGCATCGAGCGAGTCCTTCGGTGCTGCACGGAAATTTCGCGGACCGCAGGTGACACCCGCCGGCGACGGGACCGGCCGACTGCGGGTGGCCGGCCTGGAGCCCGGCCAGACCGTGCACTATCGCGTCACCTTCGAAGGTGAGGACGGCGCGCTCTCCGAACCGGCGACCGGAATCTTCACGACAGCTCCGGTACGAGACGGCGACATCAGGTTTCAGTGGTCCGGCGACGTGGTCGGGCAGGGGTGGGGCATCAACCCAGGTATGGGCGGGATGACCATCTTCGCCACCATGGCCGACCGTGATCCGCAGTTCTTCATCCACTCCGGTGACGCCATCTACGCCGACAACCCGGTCGAGGCGACTCAGGAACAGAACGACGGCAAGACCTATCGGAACATCACCAGTCCGGCGAAGGCGCAGGTGGCGCAGACCGTCGATCAGTTTCGTGGAAACTACGCGTACAACCTGACCGACGACCACTTCCGACGCTTCGTCGGATCAGTCCCGCAACTGGTGCAGTGGGACGACCACGAGGTCGTCAACAACTGGTTCCCCGGGGAGAGTCTCGAGGGGCAGGGCCGCGAGGGATACACCGAGATGAGCGTCGACGTGTTGGCGCGCAACGGACGTCAGGCCTGGCAGGAATGGCAACCCGTCGAGATCGGTGCCTCGGATCGTCTGTACCGCAGGGTGTCATACGGTCCGCTGCTCGACGTCTTCATCCTCGACATGCGCAGCCACAAGGACCCGAACCCCGATGCGTGGTCGGGGGACAACGTCGACGGCTTGCTCGGTCCGGAACAGACCCAGTGGCTCATCGACGGACTGCGGGGTTCGACGGCGACCTGGAAGATCGTCGCCAATGACCTGCCGCTGAGCATCGTCGTGGCGGACAAGAACACGACACCGCCGGACGGTCCGAAGGCGATGGAAGCGGTGGCCCAGGGTGATGCCGGCGATCCGCTTGGTCGTGAGATCGCGTTCTCCCGCATACTGTCTCAGACGAAGAACGTCCGGAACGTGGTGTTCCTGACCGCCGATGTCCACTACACCGCCGCGATCTCCTACGAGCCCGACCGCGCCGGCTTCAAGGATTTTGCGCCGTTCTGGGAGTTCGTCGCCGGACCGTTGCACGCCGGTGCGTTCCCGGAGAGCCCGTTGGACAGCACATTCGGTGCCGAATACGAATTCGTTCACGCGCCCACCGAGTCGAATGTGTCACCGGCGGAGGGGTTTCAACACTTCGGCGAGGTGACGATCGACGGTCGGACCAAGGTGCTGAGCGTGGATTTGGTCGACGCGTCGGGCAAGACCCTGTACCGAAAGGACCTCGAGCCGGCGTCGTGACGACCCGTTGACAGAGTGCGGGATTCGTCCCGGAATCCGGTGCCGTTCCCGCACTCTGCGGAAGCTGCTCACTCGCTCAGCGGCCGCAGGAACTCTCCGGTCACCTCGACAGCGGGTGCGGACGACCCGCCTCCGACGACGAGCGTCGCGAACGCGAGGTCCCCGACGATGCCGGCGAACCAGCCATGCGGGTTCTCGTTGTCGCCGTACTCCGCAGTGCCGGTCTTGCCCCCGAGGCCGGGAATGTCGCGGAGGGCGGTGGCCGTCCCGCGGGTGACGATGTCGCGCATCATGCTTCGGAGTGCACGAGTGACGTCGCCCGGGATCTGTTGCGGTTCGACGTCTCCCGTCGTGTCCCTTCCGCGAACCAGGCCGGGGGTCACGGTCTCACCGCGCGCGAGGCTCGCCTCGGCCAGGGCGAGACCGAAGGGGCTGACGGTCACCGTACCCTGACCGATGCCGTTTTCGACCCGCAACGCAGGTGAACCGGCGCGGGGCACCGACCCGGTGACGGTCGTCAGGCCCGGAACGGTGTAGTCCGCGCCGATGCCGAACCGTCGTGCCATTGCGGTGAGCGCGTCGTCGGGCAGCCTGTTCGCGAGGGCGCCCATCGTCGTGTTGCACGAGCGCGCGAAAGCTGTTGGAAGTGCCACGGTCCCGAGGTCGAAGTCGTCTTCGTTCGGGATCGTCCGACCTTCGATCGTGGTGCGGCCAGGACAGCGGACCTGTGACGTCGGTTGCACGGCTCCGGCGTCCAGTGCGGCTGCGGTCGTGATGGTCTTGAACGTCGAACCCGGAGGGTAGAGCCCGGTCAGCGAGACCGATCCCGACCTGTCGGCGGCGTCGTTCTGCGCGACGGCGACGATGCCTCCGGTCGACGGTTCGATGGCCACGACCATGGCAGGGCGTCGTTCGCCGTCGACGGCGAGTTGTGCTCGGGTCTGGACATCGCGGTCGAGGGTCGTGCGCACCGGTGGCGTGACACCGGGTTGCGCCGAGTCGACGAGATGCGTGGGTGTGCCGTCGGCGCCGACGATCTGGACGGACCACCCCGCCGTGGCGTCGATGTGCTCGCGCCAGATCTCCTCGAGTCCCGACATCGCCGGCGAATGCAGTGCTCTGGTGGCGCTGAGCAGCGCGCCTTGCTCGCTGAGCGCGACACCCGGAATCGACTCCACCGAGCGCTGGGCGCGCCGGAGATCGGACTCGCGGAGCCGGATCACCGTGTGCTGCGGCGCATTGTTGCCCGCGAAGGCCGCGCGGATACCGGCGGCGGTCATACCGGGTTCGACGGGTCGGAGGGCGCGGGCGAGCATCTCCGCCGAATCGAGCTGCGCGCGTTGCAGAGTGACCAGGGTGACGGCCTGCCAGGTCATGAGCGGTCGATCGTTGGTGTCGAGGACCGGCGTTCGATAGGCGCGATCATCGCTGTACGAGAACGATTCTCCGGCACGGAGTTGCCTGTGCAGGACGGAGGGCTGCCACCGGATCTTCCAGTGGGAATCCGCCTCGGCGAGGACGACAGAGGTCTGATACCCGACGCTCCGATCGCGGATCTGCCAGCGATGGTCGAGTGTGCCACTGACCTCCTTGCCGTCGACCAGGTCGGCCGCGACCGAGAGCTTGGGCGTGCGGCCCATGCCGTCGAACATGGCGGTGATCGCCGCGCCTGCCGCGGCCGGATCATCGGTGAGGGCCGCGGCCCTGGTGGCATCGCCCTCCTGCAGCGCGGCCGCGAACGACCGTAGCGCGTCCTCAGGTGAGTCTGAGGGCAGGAAGCAACCCGACACCGTGCCCACGATCACCGCACATGCACTCACCAGTGCCCACCATCGACGCATGACCCGAGCCAACCCATCGGGACGAAGCGATGCCAAGTTTCGGCACGCGATCGGCCGATAGTGGTTCGCTATCGTCGCTGTTCCTGGGCGAGTTTCCGCTCAGTCGTCCGGTCTTCGGAGTTCGGTGACGATCACGCGGGCCACCTCTCCGATGGCGCGGTCGACCTCGGGTAGCGCCATCTCGGATCTCGCGCTCATCGTGAACACCGCGACCGCGATCGGCACTTCGCCGGGGAACTCGATGACGCCGATCTCGTTGCGAACGGCGACGAGCGTGCCCGTCTTACCCGCGACGCTCACCCGGCGAAACGGAAACCCCGAAGCGAGGCGCGAGGTGAAGACCTGTTTCCTCATCGCCTGGCGAATGAACTCACACGACGTCGCGGACGCTGCGCGATCGGTCCAGATCGCGTCGAGCAGCGTCGTGCAGTCGCGCGGTGTCGCGGCACTGGAGTAGGCGGCGTCGTAGGCGCTGACCGAGGCGTCGAAGTCGGGATCGGCGAGGGCGGCGAATGCCTCGGCGACGGTGCTCGTGCCGGTCTCCCGCTGCAGACGTGCGTGCGATTCGGCGACACCACCGACGATGCGGGTGTGTGTGAGGCCGAGGTCGACCAGGTCGTCGTGGATCTGCGGCAGTCCGATGTGGGCGAGTATGACGTCGGCGGCGACATTGTCCGAGATGGTCATCATCGACGTGGCCAGGTCACGCCAGGACACGGCCACCGGGTCCGAGAACAGTGCGAGCCCGCTCGGGCCCTGCGCCCACCGGGTGGGATCGACGGTGATCGACGCCGTGAGATCGATGTCGCCGCGATCTGCCATGCGGCACAGGGAGACCAACACCGCGAGTTTGTAGACCGACGCGAGGACGACCGGGGTGTCGGCGTCGTGGCAGTACTCGACCGGCGTCGGACCGATGGTCCGAACATGCACGCACCCCGAACAGCCGGCGTCGGCGAAGGTCTCGTGGACAGCGCGGTCGAGCTGGGTGCGGACCGACTCGGGGAGGGGCGCCGACGAGCTCACGTCGCCTTGCCGATCCGGTAGAGGGCGGCGGTGACGACCTCCGCCACCTCGCTGAGGCCGGGTTCGCGGTAGACGACGCGAAGGCGCAGCGCGGTGGCGTCCGGTCCGACGGACAGGCAGCGAACGGCATCGACCGCGGCGAGGGCATCGCGATCGACGGTCAGCGCGAAGGCGTGCCCGGCGGCGACCGCGGCCAGCAGTTGGTCGGCGGAGGTCACCGAATTCAGCTGCGGGTCGAGGCCGGACTCTCGGAGCCGGTCGATCAGCTGGTCGTGCGCAGGCGGGTTGAACGACCGTGGCGTGTGGCAGAAGCGCAGCCCGGCCAGGTGACGCAGGCGCGGCCGGTCGGCGGACGACACCGGGTGCATCTCGGGCACCACGACCGAACGTTTGAGGACGACAATCGGGCCGGTGGTCAAAGAGCCGGTGACACAGGGCGCTTCGACAACCGCAAGGTCGAGTGACCCGGCCGACACCTGTTCGACGAGATCGACCGTCGAGGAGCTGACCGTGTCCTGTCCGGACGCGACCCCGGCGATGCGGCGTGCCAGCGTGGCCGTGATCGTCGGGCCGACCAGTGATGGGGTACCCCAACGCAATACCTCGGTGCGCTCGTGGAGCCGCCGGGCCTCGCCGACGAATCTCGAGGCGTCGTCGACGAGTAGACGTGCGCGCGGAAGCAGTTCGCGTCCGGCATCGGTGAGTTCGGCGCCGCGAGTGGTGCGTCGGATGAGCTGGAGTCCCAGCTGCTTCTCCAGGCGACGCAGACCCTGAGAAACCGGCGGCTGCGTCATCTCCAGGCGCGTAGCGGCCTCGCCGAAGTGGCCCTCCTCGGCCACGGCGACGAAGAACCGCAAGTGCCTGATCAGATCCACGGGTTCCAGGATGGCATGGTTGCACGCGGGAAGGGTTCAGCTGAGAAGTGGGCGAGTGTCACTCGTGGAACTCGCCTTTGGGTAACCGAGGACGCGCAGTTGGCGGCCATTGTGTCGGAGTCGCGATCGTCCAAGTGGCCGGAGGAGTTGAGAAGTCCATCCATCTGCCGTGACCGAGGTACAGCGAGAACGCCTCCTCATCAGGGAAATCGCCCATACGCAGGTAGAGAGTATGTCGCTCGGCGTCACCCATGTACCAGCTGGCATCATCCGGATCGGCGACGAAGTGGATGACGGTGTTCATGGCCGACTCCAGATCGGACACAACGGAGTTCCGGGTCACCATGTTGCACTCAATCCTCGAGGTGGGCTGACACCACGATGTCCTGCAAACCTGCCTGCACCGTCGGGTTGGTGGACGCGGTGGTTGCAGAAGTCTGCAGCAGATACACGACGTTCGCTCGTTGGTACAGCACGTCCTTGTTCGCGAGATACCGCGACCGTCCGTCCGGGCCGACCCAGTGCCCGGCTTGGATGGTTCCGCCTTCGGTGCGGTTGCTGACCGGGAATCGGTCCGCGCGGTCCTCGATCCATCCGGGGAGGCCACGAGACTCCACGAACGCGTGGTCGAGCAGGTCATTCACGTCGACCGAAGAATCGACGATGAATCTCGTAAGGGCGATAGAAATCGTGTCATGACCGCCACGGTTCGCGTGAGCGGTGGCGACGTAGCGGTCGAGGAGACCGCACCGTGCCGCTGTTGGGTCACGTTGATATGCCGCGTGATCAACGTCCACCCGAACGATTCCGGCAACCGATCGGTGATCGGTCACTTTTGCCTGAGACACCGCCATTAGGCGTAGACGCTCACCGAGGGGGTCGAGATCAGACATTGGCGGCGCTCCTATTTTGATGGATCGCTCACAATATCCGTTGCCGCTCGGTCTTTTGCTGAGCGTTGACGGAGACGGGACATCGGCTAGAGAAGACCCGCAGGTCGGACGATGCGTTTGGACGACGTAGCGCGACCATAGTGCCTGACGCGGGGGGCAGTCTGCGTCGCATACCGGACCCAAATGCCCCAACTCGATATGTGACCGTGCACGATCCTGCACAACTCCGCAGTGGTCGACGTTTCGCTGACAGATCCGTTCCTGATCATCTGTCAGCGCAAGAACACCGCTGCCGCGTCGGCGAGGTCGAGCAGCGGTTGCGGGAAGACACCGAGCGCGACCGTCACCAGAGTGCACAGGGCGATGCCAGACGTCGTCAGCACACTCGGTTTCACCACGTGCGGGGCGCCGGAGGTGGGGACGTCGTCGAAGAACATGGCGACGATGATGCGGACGTAGACGTAGGCGGCGATGGCGCTGCTGATGACGCCGATGACCACCAGGACGCCGCCGCCGGAACCGGCCGCTGCGGCGAAGACGTCGAACTTGGCGATGAAGCCACTGGTCAGCGGGATGCCTGCGAACGAGAGCAGGTACACCGAGAACATGGCGCCCACCAGCGGGTAACGGCGCCCCAACCCCGACCACTGGGTGAGGTCGGTGGCCTCGCGGCCGGACAGGTGTGGGTTTCGCGGCAGCGGTGCGGTGCCGTGGATGGCGACTGTGCGGGCGGAGGGACCGGAGTCGGTGTCGGGCTCGCGGATGACGGCGACGGTGGCGAAGGCGCCGAGAGTGGTGAACGCGTAGGCGGCGAGGTAGAACAGCGTGGCGCCGAGTCCCGCTTCGTCAAAGGCGATCAGGCCGAGCAGGATGAACCCGGCGTGCGCGATGGACGAGTACGCGAGCATCCGCTTGACGTCGTTCTGGGTGACCGCCATGACCGAGGCGATGACCATCGACGCGATGGCCACCGCCCACAACGCGGGTTCCCATTGCTCACGCAGGCCCGGGAAGCCGACGTAGAAGACCCGGAGCAGCGCGCCGAAAGCGGCGACCTTGGTGGCGGCGGCCATGAATGCGGTGACCGGCGTCGGAGCGCCCTGGTAGACATCCGGAATCCACGAATGGAACGGCACCGCACCCACTTTGAAGAGCAGGCCGACGGCGAGCAGCGCCAGCCCGATGAGTGCGAGCGTGGTGTCACCGCCGCTGTCGGCGGTCGCCGAGATCGACGCACCGATCGTCGAGAGGTTCAGCGAACCCGTGGCGCCGTAGACGAAGGCCGCTCCGAACAGGAAGAACGCAGACGAGAATGCGCCCAGCAGGAAGTATTTCAGCGAGGCCTCCTGCGAGATGAGGCGCCGGCGCCGGGCCAGTCCGCACAGCAGATACAGCGGGAGCGAGAACACCTCCAGCGCGATGAACATCGTGAGCAGGTCCCCACACGCCGGGAACAGCATCATCCCGCCCACCGCGAGCAAGGCCAGGGGAAAGACCTCGGTCGTCACCGCTCCGGCGCGGGTGGCCTCGAACTCGGCATCGGTGTTGGGTACCGAGGCACCCGAGGGGGTGAACATGTCGGCGTCCACCCCGCCACCGCCCGGGCCGCCACGCGTGATCGCGTCGTCTCCGCCGCCGACCCCGGCGAGCCTTCGCATAGTCACCGGTGCGACCACTCGCTCGAGTCGGCGCTCGGCCATGAACCCGACGGCGATGACCGCGATGATCAGCAGCAGCCCTTGTAGATACAGCGCCGGTCGATCGATCACGACCGCACCCGACATCGCGAACTCGCCGTTCGCGCCATCGTGTGTCTGCGCGACCGCCACCGCGATCAGGGCACCCAATCCGACGACCAACCCGCCGAGTGCGAGCGAGAGTTGCAGGGCATACCGCAGTCTGCGCGGCGCGAAGGCCTCGACCAGGACCCCGACGACCCCGGCGCCGAAGACGATGAGCATCGGTGCGAGAGATGCGTATTCGACGCTGGGGGTGTCGATGGCGGCCAGCGTCATCGGACCGTCGACGAGGGTGGTCGATGTCATCAGTTGCCCTCCGGATCAGACTCGGCGACGGCCGGTTCCGGCGCCTCGACGCCGACAGTGGTGAGCGTTGCCTGTACCGCCGGATCGATCAGGTCGATCATCGGCTTCGGATACACCCCCAGCGCGATGAGCAGGGCGAGCAGCGGAGCGACGACCACGAGTTCGCGACCCGCCAGGTCCCGCATCGACGACAAGCGGTCGCCGGCCGGTTTCGTCGGTCCGCCCATCATGCGCTGATAAGTCCACAGAATGTAGATCGCCGACAGGACGAGCGCCGAGGAGGCGATCACCGCCGCCACCGGGTAGCGGGTGAAGGTGCCGATGAGAACCAGGAACTCGCTGATGAACGGGGCCAGCCCCGGGAGCGAGAGGGTGGCGAGCCCGGCGACGAGAAAGGTGCCGGCGAGGACGGGCGCGACCTTCTGCACGCCGCCGTAGTCGGCGATCAGGGTGCTCCCACGACGTGATACGAGGAAGCCGGCGATGAGGAACAGTGCGGCGGTGGAGATCCCGTGGTTGACCATGTAGAGCGTCGACCCGGTCTGGCCCTGGTCGGTCATCGCGAAGATGCCGAGGATGATGAAGCCGAAGTGCGAGATGGACGTGTAGGCGATGAGCCGCATCACGTCGGTCTGTCCGATGGCCAGAACCGCGCCGTAGACGATGCTGACGACCGCGAGTCCGCAGACGAGGGGCGCGAAGTACTGGGACGCGTCCGGGAACAGTTGCATGCAGAATCGCAGCATCGCGAAGGTCCCGACCTTGTCGATCACGGCCATCATCAGCACCGCCGAGGCGGGCGTGGCGGCGACGGCGGCGTCGGGCAACCACGAATGCAACGGCCACAGCGGTGCTTTCACCGCGAAGGCGAACAGGAAGCCGAGGAAAAGGAGTTTGGCCAACCCGGTCGAGTCATCGATCTGTCCGCTCGCGACAGCTGCGGCGATGTCCGGCAGCGCGAACGTCCCGCCACCGTCTGGGCCCACCCCGTCCTGGGCGGTCACCACGTACAGTCCGATGACCGCGGCCAACAGAAGGAGTCCGCCGAAGAGGTTGTACAACAGGAACTTCACCGCGGCCGCCGATCGGTTGGGTCCGGTGCCGAACCCGCCGATCAGGAAGTACATCGGGATGAGCATCGCCTCGAAGAAGATGTAGAACAGCAGCACGTCGAGCGCGACGAAGCTCATCAGCACCATCGCCTCGGTGGCGAGGAACAGCGCCAGGTAGATGTGCGGGCCCTTCTGCGCGCGGCCACCCGAATTGTCCAGCGAGCCCGCCGACTCGGCATCGCGCCAGCCGGCCACGAGCAGCAGGGGCAGGAGCGCCGCGGTCAGCAGCACCAGGACGAGTCCGATGCCGTCGAGCCCCAGCGCATACCGCGTACCCAGCGCCGGTATCCAGCTGACGTTTTCGACGAACTGGTAGCGCTCCCCACCGGGATCGAAACCGGCCGCGAGACCGACCGAGAGGACGAGGACAGCCACGGACACCACGAGCGCGAACCATCTCGCCGCGGTCGCCCGGTGCGCCGGGACCGCGAGGACAAGGGCCGCGCCGACGGCGGGCGCAACCCAGAGGATGGTCAACCAGGGGATGCTCACAGGACGTTCACCGCCATCACCAGGGCCACGATCACGGTGGTACCCGCGAACATCGACAGGGCATACGACCGGACATAACCGTTCTGCCACCCGCGTATTCGACGCGACGCGCCGGTCACCGCATCACCGACACCACTGGTGAGCGCGTCGACGCCGTCGGACTCGACCGCGACGAGGCCGGCGGTGACCCGCTGACCCGGCCGCATCAGCAGCTCCTCGTTGACGGCGTCGCCGTACAGATCGCGGCGAGCGGCGACGGTGATCACCGATACGTCCTCGGGCGCGGTCACCGGCACCGGTCGAGTCGCGTACTGACGGTAGGCGACAGCCACGCCGACGGCGACCACGAGCAGGATGATCGACGTCATGGCCCACACCGGGAGGAGATGGTGCTCGGTGTGTCCTCCGACAACGGGTTCGAGCCACGTCTCCAGCGACCCGCCGATGGCCAGCAGGCCGCCCGATGCAACGGAGCCGAGCGCGATCAGGATCATCGGGCCGGTCATGACACGCGGCGACTCGTGCGGGTGAGGTGCCGGCGCGTCTGTGCCGTCGTGCCAACGCTTCTCGCCGAAGAAGGTGAGCAACATGACCCGGGTCATGTAGAACGCCGTGATCCCGGCGCCGAGAAGTGCTGCGCCACCGAGGATCAGACCTTTCGCTCCACCGGCGCCGAACGCGGCCTCGATGATGTGGTCCTTCGAGTAGAAGCCCGCGAACGGCGGCACACCGATGATCGCGAGATACCCGACACCGAAGGTGACGAACGTGATCGGCATGAGGGCGCGCAGTCCGCCGTAGCGGCGCATGTCGGTCTCGTCGTTCATCCCGTGCATCACCGATCCCGCACCGAGGAACAGCCCCGCCTTGAAGAAGCCGTGGGTGAGCAGGTGCATGATGGCGAACGCGTAACCCGCCGGACCGAGCCCGGCGGCCAGGACCATGTACCCGATCTGGCTCATCGTCGACGCGGCGAGCGCCTTCTTGATGTCGTCCTTCGCGCAACCGATGACGGCGCCGAACAGCAGGGTGACCGTGCCGACGACCACGACCCCGACCTGGGCGGCGGGGGCGAGGTCGAAGATCGGGCCCGAGCGCACGATGAGGTAGACGCCGGCGGTCACCATGGTCGCGGCGTGGATCAGCGCCGACACCGGCGTCGGGCCCTCCATCGCGTCGCCCAGCCACGACTGCAGCGGCACCTGCGCCGACTTGCCGCATGCGGCGAGAAGAAGCACGAAACCCAGTGCGGTGAGTGTCGTCTCGCCCGCCTGGGAGGCGCCGTCGAACACCGCGGTGAAGGCCACCGAGCCAAAGGTGGCGAACATGATCATCAGGGCGACAGCGAGTCCGATGTCGCCGACCCGGTTGACGACGAATGCCTTCTTGGCCGCGGTGGCCGCCGACGGCTTGTGCTGCCAGAAACCGATCAGCAGGTACGACGCGAGTCCGACGCCTTCCCAGCCGAGGTAGAGACCCAGGTAGTTGTCGGCCAGGACCAGGACGAGCATGGCCGCGAGAAACAGGTTGAGGTAGGCGAAGAATCGGCGACGATCCGGATCGTGCTGCATGTAGCCGATCGAATAGACGTGGATGAGCGAGCCGACGCCGGTGATCAGCAGGACGAAGCACATCGACAGCTGGTCGAGGAGAAACCCGAAGTCGACCTGGAGCTCGCCCACCGGTACCCAACTGAACAGGACGTCCGACACGTCGCGGTCGTCGGCAGATCGGGACACCATGCCGGTGAACATGATCAGCGCCACCGCGAACGACGCGATCGCGAGGCCCGTCCCGAGCAAATGCCCCCACCGGCCCGTGGCGCGACCACCGAGAAGGAGGATCGCCGCACCCAGGAGCGGCAGAGCCGGTATCAGCCAGAGCAATGACGCAGTGAGTTCGGCGTTCACCAATCCTCCTCTACCTCTTCAGCAGATCCGCGTCGTCGACCGACGCCGAGCGGCGTGATCGGAAGATGGTCATGATGATCGCCAGCCCGACCACCACTTCCGCCGCGGCGACGACCATCGTGAAGAAGGCGATGACCTGGCCGTCGAACGACTGGTTCATCCGGGCGAAGGTGACGAAGGCGAGGTTGGCCGCATTGAGCATGAGCTCGACGGACATGAACACGACGATCGCGTTGCGTCGCAGCAATACTCCGGCCGCGCCGATGGTGAACAGCAGCGCTGCGAGGTAGAGGTAGTTCTCCGGGTTCACCGGTCGGTCCCCGGGTCGTCGGCCGGGCGGGTGCGGAGCGTCCGCGCGGCCAGGATGGCGTTGACCGACAGGTCCGACGGCGACCCGTCGGGCAGACGGGCCGGCACGTCGACCGCGTTGTGTCGCGCGTAGACCCCGGGTGTCGGCAGCGGGGTCAGGTTGACCCCACTGCGGAACCGCGCCTGCGACAGTTCTTTCTGGGTGAGTCGTGGCCCGAAACGCTCCCGGTGCGCGAGCACCATGGCGCCGAGCGTGGCGGCGATGAGGAGGGCTCCGGTGAGCTCGAACGCCCACAGGTAGCGGACGAAGATCAGCTCGGCGATGGCCTCGACACCGGCGTCGCTCTGCGCGGCCACGACGCCGGGGTCGGTTGGACCGGTGACGACACCGACGGTGGCGCTGCCGATCCCGGCGATCAACAGGATTCCGAAGCCGACACCGATCAACACCGCGGACAGCCGCTGGCCGCGCAGGGTCTCCCGTAGTGAATCCGAGGAGTCGACGCCGATCAGCATGATGACGAACAGGAACAGCATCATCACCGCACCGGTGTACACGACCACCTGCACCACGCCCAGGAACAGCGCCCCCTGCGCGACGTAGAACACGGCGAGCACGATCATCGTGGTGGCCAGGAAGATCGCCGAGTAGACGGCCTTGGTGGCGAAGACGACACCCAGCGCACCGGCAACCGCGACGACCCCGAGAACCCAGAACTGGATCGCCTCACCGGTGGAGGTGCGCACCACCTCGTCGGCGAGCCACAGGGTGCCACCGGGAGTCATGACCGCGACTCGCGTTTGGTCGGGACCGTCGGATCGGGCAGGGTCACGCGGCCATCGGCGGTCACCTCGCCCCGGTAGTAGTTCTCCTCGGTGGAGCCCGGCGCCATCGCGTGCGGCGGCGCGTCGACGCCGGGCTGCAGCGGGGCCAGCAGACGGTCCTTCTCGTAGATGAGGTCGGCGCGATTGTCATCGGCGAGTTCGTAGTCGTTGGTCATCGTGAGCGCGCGCGTGGGGCACGCCTCGATGCAGAGCCCGCAACCGATGCACCGCAGATAGTTGATCTGGTAGACGCGCCCGTACCGTTCGCCGGGCGAGTAGCGCTCGTCGGGTGTGTTGTCGGCGCCCTCCACATAGATGGCGTCAGCCGGGCACGCCCACGCGCACAGCTCGCACCCGATGCACTTCTCGAGACCGTCGGGGTGCCGATTCAGTTGATGGCGACCGTGATAGCGCGCTGCGGTCGGCCGTTTCTGCTCGGGGTACTGCTCCGTGATCGTGGGTTGGAACATGCCGCCGAAGGTGACGCGCAATCCGCTCACCGGTTTCAGGAAGTCAGGCATCGGTGGTCTCCCTCACGGTGCTGGGCATCGGCGGCACGGGGAATCCGCTGGCCATCGGGTCGAACTCGTCGGGTGCGGCGGACGGGTCTGCGGAGTCCTGCGTCGGGTCCGGGATGTCGGGGACCCGCATCAACCGCCACACCGCGTAGGCGATGAGCCCGGTGACGACGAGTCCGGCGCCGGCGGAGACCAGCGCGCGGGTGAGGTCGGCGTCCTCGCCGGCGAAGGCGGCGCGGATGATCGCGACGACCATCACCCAGGTGAGAGAGATGGGGATCAGGACCTTCCAACCCAGATTCATGAACTGGTCGTACCGCAAGCGCGGCAGACTGGTTCGCAGCCAGATGAACACGAACAGGAACGCCCACACCTTGAGCGTGAACCAGAGAACGGGCCACCAACCGGAATTCGCCCAGTCGAACGTGCTCAGCGGCCACGGCGCCTGCCAACCGCCGAGGAACAGAGTGGTGGCGAGCGCGGAGACGGTGACCATGTTGATGTACTCGGCGAGCATGAACATGGCGAACTTCAACGACGAGTACTCGGTGTGAAACCCGCCGACCAGCTCACCCTCGGCCTCGGGCAGATCGAAAGGCGCCCGGTTGGTCTCGCCGACCATCGAGATGGCGTAGATGACGAACGAGGGCAACAGCAGCAACACGTACCAGTGGTGTTCCTGGGCGGCAACGATTCCCGACGTCGACATGGTCGCGGCGTCGAGGAACACCGCGGCGAAGGTGAGTCCCATCGCAATCTCGTACGAGATGACCTGTGCCGTCGAGCGGAGTCCGCCGAGCAGCGGATAGGTCGAGCCCGACGACCAGCCGGCCAGCACGATCCCGTAGACACCCACCGACGTGACCGCCAGGACATACAGCACCCCGACGGGGAGATCGGTGAGCTGCAACGGAGTCTGGTGACCGAAGACCGACACCATCGGCCCGAACGGGATGACCGCGAAGGCCATCACCGCCGGGACGACCGCGATGATCGGTGCCAGCAGATAGATCACCTTGTCGACGCCGGTGGGGATGATCCCCTCCTTGAGTGCGAGTTTCACGCCGTCGGCAAGGCTCTGCAAGATTCCCTTGGGGCCGACCCGATTCGGCCCGAGGCGGGTCTGCATGCGTGCCATGATCTTTCGCTCGAGCAGGATGGCGATGAGCGGATTGAGCACAAGGAACACGAACACGGCCAGCGCCTTGGCGACGACGAGCCAGATCGGGTCCTGGCCGAAGTCGTCGAGGGTCGGGAAGTCGGTGGCGAGGTTCACGCGGCACCCCCTGCGGCGTCGGTGGCGTCGACCGGGGCCGGCGCGAGGGCCACGAGGTCACCCTCCTGCGCGCGAAGCGTGGCGTGGACGTGCGAGCCGGGAGAGAACAGCGGGAGCCAGACGACCCGATCCGGCATGTCGGTGATCTCCACCGGCAGAACGATGGCGCCGTCGGCGGTGCTGACGCGCAGGAGGTCGCCCGACCCGACACCGGCTTCGGCGGCGGTCGACGGCGCGAGCCGGGCCACCGGCGGGCGGGCGGTGCCGGCGAGGTGCGGTTCCCCGTCTTGCATCCGGCCGTCGTCGAGCAGCGTGTGCCACCCCGCCAGCACCGCCTGGCCGGCAGCCGGGTCGGGCTGGGGCCTGTCAGCGGCGTCGATGGGGGCCCGCCGGCCGGACCATGCGCCGATGCGTCGCAGGTCGATGTGGATGGTCGGGACGTCGGCGCACCGCAGGTCGACACCCATCTGCCGGGCGATCGCGTCAAGGATGCGGTGGTCGGACAGGTGGCCCGAGTCCGTCAGGGCGGTGGTGAAGCTCCGCGGGCGGCCCTCCCAGTCGACGAACGTGCCCTCCTTCTCCGCGACGGCAGCCACCGGGAAGACCACGTTCGCGCAGCGTGTGGCGGCGCTGCGGCGTTGCTCGAGGCTGACGACGAACGGTGCGGCGGTCAGCGCCTCGGTCGCCGCGACGGGGTCGGGGAGGTCGTCGACGTCGACGCCGCCGATCACCAGCGAGAGCCCGTGATAGCGCGCGGCGTCGATGATCCCGGCGGTGTCGCGTCCGGGCCGCGGGGCGAGATCGGTGCCCCAGATCTCCGACACCGCCGTACGGGCGTCCTCGTCGTCGAGTGGCCGGCCGCCGGGTAGCAGGCCCGGCAAGGCGCCCGCTTCGAGCGCGCCTCGTTCGCCGGCGCGGCGCGGAATCCAGGCCAGCCGGGCGCCGGTGCGGTCGGCCAGTGCCGCGACTGCGGCCAACGCGCCGGGCCGGGTGGCCAGCCGTTCACCGACGAGGATGACCGAGCCGGCGGGCCGCAGGTGCGCGGTCACCTCCTCCGATTGCAGCACCTGTGCCTCGCTGCCGGGAACGGACCGGAAGACCGCGGCGTCGAGTTTGGTGGCGCCGCGGCTCGCGAACGGGGCGACCGTCGCGACGCGCTGCCCGGCGGTGCGTACTGCCCGCCGGAGACGGAGGAAGACGATCGGGGACTCTTCCTCGGGTTCGAAACCGGCGAGCAGCACCGCGGGTGCGGCGGACAGGTCGTCGTAGGTGGTCGCGAGTCCGTGACCGGCGATGCGCGCGGCGAGGAAGGCGGCCTCCTCGGTGCTGTGGCTTCGGGCGCGGAAGTCGATGTCGTTGGTGTGCAACACGGTTCGCGCGAAGCGGGAGTACGCGTAGGCGTCCTCCACGGTCAACCGGCCACCCGTGAGTACACCGACGTTGCCCGGTGAACGGGTCAATCCCTCGGCCGCCGCGCGCACGGCGTCGGCCCACGACACCTCACGGAGATCGCCGTGCCGGTCCCGGACGAGCGGGGCGGTGATCCGGTCGGGCGACGACGTGTAGGCGAACGCCCATCGCCCCTTGTCGCAGTTCCACTCCGAGTTGACCTCGGGATCGTCACCGGCCAGCCGGCGCAGCACCTTTCCACGGCGGTGATCGGTGCGCTGGGCGCATCCACTCGCACAGTGTTCGCACACGCTCGGCGTCGACACCAGGTCGAACGGCCGGGCGCGGAACCGGTACTGCGCCCCCGTCAGCGCACCGACGGGGCAGATCTGCACGGTGTTGCCGGAGAAGTAGGAGTCGAACGGTTCGTCGGCGTAGATGCTGACCTGTTGTAGCGCACCGCGATCCGCGAGCTCGATGAGCGGATCACCCGCGACCTGTGTGGAGAACCGGGTGCAGCGGGCACACAACACACATCGCTCCCGGTCGAGCAGGACCTCCGACGACAACGGGACCGGCTTGGTGAAGGTCCGCTTGACGCCGTCGAACCGCGACTCGGAACGGCCGGCCGACATCGCCTGGTTCTGCAGCGGGCACTCACCGCCCTTGTCGCATACCGGGCAGTCCAGCGGGTGGTTGATCAGGAGGAGTTCCATCACCCCGCGTTGCGCTCCCGCCGCGATCTCCGAGCTGAGCTGCGTCCGCACCACCATCCCCTCGGTGGCCACCGTCGTGCATGATGCGAGCGGTTTGCGCTGCCCCTCGACCTCGACGAGACACTGCCGGCAGGCACCGACCGGTTCGAGGAGCGGATGGTCGCAGAAGCGCGGGATCATGATGCCGATCTGTTCGGCCGCGCGGATCACCAACGTGCCCTTGGGTACCCGGACGGCGCGACCGTCGATGGTGATGCCGACCAGGTTGTCGGTCGCGGCCGCCGGGTCGCTCCCGTGGGTGAGTGTCATCGGACGCCTCCTGCCCAGACGGTCGAGCGTGAATGGTCGAACGGGCACCCGTGGTCGAGGTGGGCGAGGTACTCGTCGCGGAAGTACTTCAGCGACGACACGATCGGGCTGCCCGCTCCGTCCCCGAGCGCGCAGAACGACTTCCCGACGATGCTGTTGGTGACATCGGCGAGGGTGTCGAGGTCCGCGGCGGTTCCGCCCTCGTGCTCCAGCCGGTGCAGCAGTTGCACCAGCCAGTACGTGCCCTCGCGGCACGGGGTGCATTTGCCGCAGGACTCGTGTTCGTAGAACTCCGTCCACCGCAGGACCGCGCCGACGACACAGGTCGTCTCGTCGAAGATCTGCAGGGCCTTGGTGCCCAGCATCGAACCGGCCGCGCCGACGCCCTCGTAGTCGAGCGGGACGTCGAGGTGCTCCGGCGTCAGGAGTGGTGTCGACGACCCGCCCGGTGTCCAGAACTTCAGCTCGTGCCCGGCGCGCACCCCGCCCGCCCGGTCGAGTAGTTGCCGTAACGAAACCCCAAGTGGCGCTTCGTATTGTCCGGGACGCGTCACATGACCCGACAGCGAGTAGAGGGTGAACCCGGGTGACTTCTCGGTGCCCATGGACCGGAACCAGTCGACGCCGTTGCGGATGATCGCCGGGACGCTCGCGATCGACTCCACGTTGTTCACGACCGTCGGACTCGCGTACAGTCCGGCAACCGCCGGGAAGGGCGGGCGCAGACGCGGTTGTCCCCGCCGGCCCTCGAGCGAATCGAGCAGGGCGGTTTCCTCGCCGCAGATGTAGGCGCCCGCGCCGGCGTGGACGACCAGTTCGAGATCGAAGCCGGATCCCAGGATGTCCGTGCCGAGGTAGCCTGCGGCGTAGGCCTCGTCGACGGCGGTGCGCAGTCGACGGAGAACCGAGGCGACTTCGCCGCGCACGTAGATGAACGCGTGGTGCGCGCGGATGGCATACGCCGCGATGATCACGCCTTCGACGAGCGTGTGGGGCGACGCGAGCATCAGCGGCATGTCCTTGCACGTGCCCGGCTCGGATTCGTCGGCGTTGACCACGAGATAGTGCGGGACCGACGGGTCGGTCTGCGTGGAATCCTGCTGGGGAATGAACGACCACTTCATCCCGACCGGGAAGCCCGCGCCGCCTCGGCCACGGAGACCGGAGGCCTTGACCGTCTCGATGATGTCGTCGGGGGGAGTGGTCAGTGCGGTCGACAACGCTCGATAACCGTTGTGGCGCAGATAGTTGTCCAGGGTCCAGGATTGCGGTTCGTCCCAGTGGCGGGAGAGGACCGGGGTCTCGGGGGGTTCGGGTTCGGGGTCGGGTTGTGGTGGTTGCGAGGTGGCTTCGACTCGGCTCCTCGCTTCGCTCGGGGCCGGCTCAACCAGCGGAGGGGGTGGTTGCGAGGTGGCTTCGACTCGGCGCCTCGCTTCGCTCGGGGCCGGCTCAACCAGCGGAGAAGAGGCCGGCTCAACCAACGGAGAAGAGGCCGGCCCAACCAGCGGAGGACGGGCCCCGGCGAGGTCGCGTTCGGTCTCCCGGAACGATCGCACGGGGCCGGTAGCGCGAGCCGGGGTGACCTCGACACCGGCGCGGAGGTCCTCGATGAGCTCGATGGTCGACTCCGGGGTCTGATCGTCGAAGAACTCCCAGTTGACCATCACCACCGGAGCGAAGTCGCAGGCCGCATTGCATTCGACGTGTTCGACGGTGATGCGGTGGTCGGCCGTCGTGTCCCCGGGTTCCACGCCCAGGTGCTCGCAAACCGAACGGAGGATTTCGTCGCCACCCAGGGTCGCGCACAGGGTGTTCGTGCAGACCCCGACGAGGTACTCGCCGGTGGGTGTGCGCCGGTACATGGAGTAGAAGGTGGCGACCGAGGCCACCTGTGCGGGTGTCAGATCCAGTTGTGCGGCACAGAATTCGACACCGGCACGTGTGAGACGGCCGTCGTGGGATTGCACCAGGTGCAGCAGCGGTAGCAGCGCCGACCGTGACTGTGGATAGCGGGCGATGATCGGAAGTGCCTCTGCCGTCAGCTGTTCGATGACCTCGTCGGGATACCCGGCCGGGCCGTCGAAGGTGATCGGCGGGACCGGGGTGCCGTGTGCCGGCGCCGATCCTTCCGGCGGGGGTGCGGTGCTCAGGTCCACGAACACGGGATCGGTCATCGGTCCACGCCTCCCATCACGGGGTCGATGCTGGCCACCGCCGTGATGACGTCGGCCACCATCCCGCCTTCGCACATCGCCGCGACCGCCTGCAGATTCGTGAACGACGGGTCGCGGAAGTGGACGCGGTACGGCCGGGTGCCGCCGTCGCTGACCATGTGCACGCCGAGCTCGCCGCGCGGTGATTCGACGGCGACGTAGCACTGGCCGGCCGGGACGCGCATCCCCTCGGTGACGAGTTTGAAGTGGTGGATGAGGGCTTCCATGGAGGTGCCCATGATCCGGGCGATGTGCTCGGGCGAGTTGCCCAGTCCGTCCGGTCCGAGGGCGAGGTCGGCCGGCCAGGCGAGCTTGCGGTCGGCGACCATCACCGGCCCCGGCCGGAGCCGTTCCAGACACTGCTCCACGATGCGGATCGACTCGCGCATCTCGCGCACGCGGATCAGGTAGCGGCCGTAGGAGTCGCACGTGTCCTCGGTGATGACGTCGAACTCGTAGTTCTCGTAGCCGCAGTACGGCTCGGCGCGGCGCAGGTCGTGGGGGTAACCGGTGGACCGCAGCACCGGACCGGTGATCCCGAGTGCCATGCAACCGGTCAGGTCGAGATAACCGACGCCCTGGGTCCGCGCCTTCCAGATGTAGTTGTCGTTCAGCAGGTCTCCGAGTTCGTCCAGGCGGCCGGGGAGCTGTCGGATCACCTCGGCGACCCGGTCGATGCCATCCTCCGGCAGGTCCTGCGCGACACCTCCGGGACGGATGTAGGCGTGGTTCATCCGCAGGCCGGTGATGAGTTCGAAGAGGTCGAGAATCATCTCCCGCTCGCGGAAGCCGAGGAACATCGCCGTCACGGCACCGAGTTCCATTCCGCCGGTGGCCAGCGCGACGAGATGGCTGGAGATGCGGTTGAGCTCCATCAGCATCACCCGGATGACGGTGGCGCGTTCCGGGATGTCGTCGGTGATGCCGAGGAGCTTCTCCACGCCGAGGCAGTAGGCGGTCTCGTTGAAGAACGGTGACAAGTAGTCCATCCGGGTGACGAACGTGACGCCCTGCGTCCAGTTGCGGTACTCGAGGTTTTTCTCGATCCCGGTGTGTAGGTAACCGATTCCGCAGCGGGCCTCGGTGACGGTCTCGCCTTCGATCTCGAGGATCAGGCGCAGGACGCCGTGCGTCGACGGGTGTTGCGGACCCATGTTGACGACGATGCGTTCGTCTCCCGGTTGCTGCTCGGCACGGGTGCGGACGTCGGACACGATCGAGTCCCAGTCCTGTCCGGACACGGTGTAGGTGTGGGTGTGGGTGTCGGTCATCAGTTGTACGACCTCCTCCGGTCCGGCGGGTCGACGCGGGTTCCCTTGTATTCCACCGGGACTCCGCCGAGTGGGTAGTCCTTGCGCTGGGGGTGGCCCTCCCAGTCGTCGGGCATCTCGATCCGGGTCAGTGAGCGATGGCCGTCGAAGACGATGCCGAAGAAGTCGTAGGTCTCGCGTTCGTGCCAGTCGTTGGTGGGGTAGATGTCGCAGATGCTCGGGATGTGCGGGTCGGCGTCGGGCGCCGCGACCTCGAGGCGGACGCGACGCCCGTGGGTCAGGGAGGCGAGCGGATAGACGGCATGGAGTTCGCGGCCCGGGTCGCCGGGATAGTGGACCCCGCTCACGCCGAGGCAGAGTTCGAATCGCAACGCGGGCGCGTTGCGCAGAGTCAGTGCGACGGCGGGAAGGTGCTGTCGTACAACGTGGATGGTCATCTCGCCCCGGAAGATCACGACCTTCTCGATCGCGTCGTCGTAGCCGTCACCCATCTCGTCGAGCAAGCGGTCGGCGATCTCGTCGAAATACCCGCCGTAGGGTCGGGACGTACTGGGCGGCAGCGTGACCGGCCGGACCAGGCCGCCGTACCCCGACGTGTCGCCGGTTCCGGGCGGTCCGAACAGGCCGTGCCGGACGCCGATCTGCTCCGCGTCATGCGGAGGGGGTGCCGGGTTCTCGGGGTCCTGATGGCCTGCGGGCGTGGTCATCGGAGCAACCCCTTCAGCTCGATCGTCGGGGTGGCCTGGAGGGCGGCACGTTCGGCCGCCCAGATGGCCTCCTCGCGATTGACACCGAGCGGCATCTCCTGGATCTCCTCGTGCAGCTTCAGGATGGCGTGCAGCAACATTTCCGGGCGTGGCGGACAGCCCGGCAGGTAGATGTCGACAGGGACCACATGATCGACGCCCTGGACGATCGCGTAGTTGTTGAACATCCCGCCCGACGACGCGCAGACCCCCATGGCGAGAACCCATTTGGGTTCCGGCATCTGGTCGTAGATCTGACGGAGGACGGGGGCCATCTTCTGGCTGACGCGGCCGGCGACGATCATGAGATCGGCCTGTCGCGGCGAAGCCCGGAACGCCTCCATGCCGAACCGGGCGAGGTCGTACCGTCCCGAGGTGGTGGCCATCATCTCGATGGCGCAGCAGGCCAGCCCGAAAGTCGCCGGCCAGAGCGAGCCCTTGCGCATGAACCCGGCCAGATCCTCGACGGTACTCAGCAGGAATCCGCTGGGGAGTCGTTCCTCGAGTCCCATGGGTGACCTCCTTGCCGTATCGGATCGGTGAAAAGCGCTCAGTCCCAACTCAGTCCGCCACGACGCCACTCGTAGGCGTACGCGACGGAGACGTTGACGATGAACAGGAGCATGGCCATGAGACCGAACCACCCGAGTGAGTCGAAGGCGACCGCCCACGGGTAGAGGAACACGATCTCGATGTCGAAGATGATGAAGAGCATCGCGGTGAGGTAGTACTTGACCGGTACGCGCTGGATGGAGCCGGTTGCCACCGTGCCGCCGGCGGTGCGTCGCGTCGGGTAGAGCAGGCTCTGTTCGACCGGCTCGATGCCGCACTCGTAGGGCTCGAGTTTGGCGCGGTTGTACCGTTTCGGACCGATCGCGATGCCGATGAAGACGCTGAAAACGGCAAACGCCACGCCGATTGCCCCGAGGACCATGATCGGGACGTAGGCGTTCAAAGCGCGGACCCCTCCTCGCTTGTGGCGACCGGAGTGCATCTGTTCGGTGCGGCCGGCCCGGGTGTTCGTCCTATCCGTGCCGTCGGCCGATCTGGTCCGGCAGTACGAATGTGAGCTGCAACACAAGCCTAGTGTGAGTGTGTGGCGCGAGTCACTGTTTTCTAGAGTTCGGCGTTTCCGATCATGTCGACGAACGCACGCGGAAGAGTGATCGGATCGACGGGCAGGACGGCCACGGCGTCGGCGCGAGACCAGTCCGCGAGCCACCGGTCGTCGGCACGCCCGAGCAGGACGAGCACGGGTGGACAGGGATCGAGTTCGTCTTTCATCTGCTTGGCCAGGCCCATGCCACCGGCCGGGGTGGCTTCCCCGTCGGCGATCACGGCGTCGACGACCCCGGCGTCGAGCTGCGCGAACACCATTGGGGCGGTGGCGACCTCGATGTAGCTGACCGGTGGGATGTCCGGGTCGGGCCGGGTTCCGATCGCGCCGATGACCTGCGCGCGGGTCTGCGCGTCGTCGGAATAGACCAGCACCCGCAGGGCCCGCGCAGACTGGGAGTCGGTCACCGTTGCGATGCTACAACCCGACACCCTCTGGATCGGTGGAAAACATGTCCGCGTTGTCGCTACAGGTCGTCGGCGTCAGTGCTCGGTGGAGAACCCCGTGCGACGCCGGTGCACCTCGAGCGCGAACGTGACGAGCTGATCGATCAGGTCCGGGTAGGGCACGCCGGTCGCCTCCCACAGCTTGGGGTACATCGATCCCGGGGTGAACCCCGGGATGGTGTTGACCTCGTTGAGCAGCCACCCACGGCCGGACTCCTCGTAGAAGAAGTCGACGCGGGCCATGCCGGTGCAGCGCATCGCGGTGAACGTCCTCGCCGCGAGCTCGCGGACCTTGGCGGCCGCCGCGTCGGACACCGCAGCGGGGATGACCAGCTGGGCGGCGCCGGTGACGTACTTGTCCTCGTAGTCGTAGAACTCGCTCCCGGGTTTGATCTCGCCCGGCACCGAGGTCTCGGGCGCCGTGTCACCGAGAACGGCGACCTCGATCTCGCGCCCGGTGACGGCCTCCTCGATGATGACCACGTTGTCGTAGCGGAGCGCGAAATTCACCGCCGCGTCGAGTTCGGCCTCGTCGTGCGCCTTGGTGATGCCCACCGACGAGCCGAGGTTCGCCGGCTTGACGAACACCGGGAGCCCCAGGGCGTCGATCGCGCGGGCGGTGATCGTCTCCGGGTCGTCGACACCGTCGCGGAACTCGACCCATCGGCACTGTGGGATGCCTGCCTGCTCGGCGACGATCTTGGCCATCGCCTTGTCCATGCACACCGCGGACGACAACACACCCGCGCCCACATACGGCAGCTTGAACAACTCGAGCATCCCCTGGATGGTGCCGTCCTCGCCGTGCGGTCCATGGAGAAGGGGAAGGACGACCGTGATGGCCTCGTCCGCGTGACCACGCAGTTCGGTCAGCGGGTCGACGGCGGTTCCGGCGACCTCGAGGGTGTCGGGGAGTGGCGTGCCGTCGGCGATGGCGGCGATCGCCTTGTCGTTGCGCAACCACGTGCCGTCCTTGGCGATGCCGATGGGGACCAGGTCGTATTTGGCCCGGTCGGCCGCGGCCAGGACATGAGCCGCTGTGACCCGCGACACATCGTGCTCGGCGGAGACGCCACCGTAGAGAACCACCAGACGCAACAGCCGAGAAGACATGCCTGTCACGATACGGCCCCGTGCAATCGGGTTCTCGGCGTGTGCTGGGGACTCGGCTAGCGTGAGACCGTGCATTTCAGAGCAAGCGAGGTCGCGGAGGCCGTGGGCGGGGAGCTGCTGGGCCCCGACGTGCAGATCGACGGGGCGAGCATCGACTCGCGGAGTGTTCGGCCGGGCCAGCTGTTCGTGCCGATCGTCGCCGAGCGCGACGGCCACGATTTCATCAAGTCCGCACTCGACGGCGGGGCCACCGCCTACCTCTCCTCGAGGGTCGACCCGGTCGGCGGGACCGCCATCCGCGTCGCCGACACCGCGCTCGCCCTCGCCGACCTCGGTCGAGCGGTCCGCGCCCGGGTCCCCGATCGCGTGGTGGGCATCACCGGCTCGGTGGGCAAGACCTCGACCAAGGATCTGCTCGCGGGCGTGCTGCGCACCACCTACCGCACCGCGGCGAGCGAGAAGTCGTTCAACAACGAGCTGGGGCTGCCGATCACCCTCGCCGCGGCCGCCGACGACGTGGAGGCGGTGGTCCTCGAGATGGGCGCCCGCGGCGTCGGGCACATCGACCTGCTGTGTTCCATCGCGAAACCGACGGTCGGCGTGATCACCCGCGTCGAGGGCGTGCACCTGGAGCTGTTCGGTGACATCGAATCCGTCGCGCGCGCGAAAGGCGAACTGGTGGAATCGCTCCCGGCGGACGGGATCGCGGTGCTCAATGCCGACCATCGGTACGTCGCGGCGATGGCGGATCGCACCTCGGCGCGTGTCCTGCGCTACGGGCTCTCGCCGAACGTCGATGTGTACGCGTCCGACATCGTCCTGGACGACGAGTTGCGCGCGTCGTTCCGGCTGCACACACCGTGGGGCTCGACGGAGGTCCGACTGGGCGCCCGCGGCGAGCACCAGGTCCCCAACGCGCTGGCGGCGGCGGCCGCCGCCGGCGGGCTAGGGGTGCCGGTCGAGTCGATGGCGGACGGGTTCCTCGCCGCCGAATTGTCCGGTCTACGAATGGAACTCGCCACCTCGTCGCGAGGCGTCACGGTCCTCAACGATGCCTACAACGCCAACCCGACGTCGATGTCGGCTGCGCTGCGGTCGCTGGCGACACTCCCCGCGTCGCGTCGGGTGGCGGTCCTGGGCACAATGGCCGAACTCGGCGCCGACTCGCCAGACCAGCACCGTGCGATCGCACTGGAGGCCAGGGATCTGGGCATCGAGGTCATCGCGGTCGCCGAGGCCGACTACGGTGACACCGCCCGGCACGTTTCCGACGTCGACGGCGTGTCGGCCGAACTCGGCGACCTCGACGACGGGACCGCAGTGCTGGTCAAGGGGAGTCGGGTCGCCGCGCTCGAGCGCGTGGCGCAGGCGCTGCTGGACTGAGGGGGTTTCGACAAGCTCAACCGGCGGGGGGAGAGCTCAACCGGCGGGGAAACCGGCGAGAGCTCAGTGGTGGAAGTGTGACCCGTCGCCCTCGCGTGGCATCGGGCTCTCCAGGCGATTGAGGAAGTCGACCTCAGTCCGGATGTCGGCGATGAGTGCACGGGCGAGGTCGTGACTCAGCCCGGCGCGCACAACGATTCGCTGCACGGTCAGGTCGGCGAGGTCGTCGGCCATCGGGTATGCGGGAACCAGCCAGCCCTTCATGCGCAGGCGGTCGGACAGGTCGTAGAGGTTCCAGTTCTCGCTGTGCCCGGCCTTCAGTTTCCAGGCGAAGACCGGGATCGTGTCGCCCTTGCTGACCAATTCGAGGCCGTCGATCTGAGCAATCTGTCCGGAAAGCCATTGCGCCACATCGAGAGAACCCTGCTGGACCTGGGTGAAGCCGTCGCGGCCGAGCCGCAGGAACACGTAGTACTGCAGCAGGACCTGTGCGCCGGGGCGGGAGAAGTTGAGTGCCAGGGTCGGCATGTCGCCGCCGAGGTAGGAACAGTGGAACACCATGCTCTCGGGCAGTGCGTCGGTGTCGCGCCACACGATCCAGCCGACACCCGGATAGACCAGTCCGTACTTGTGGCCTGAGGTGTTGATCGAGACGACACGGTCGACACGGAAGTCCCATTCGAGGTCCGGCTGACAGAAGGGGGCGATCATCGCACCCGACGCGCCGTCGATGTGGATCTTCACGTCGAGTCCGGTGTCGGCCTGGATCTCGTCGAGCTTGGCCGCGATCGCGGTCACCGGCTCGTACATCCCGGTGTAGGTCTGTCCCATGATGGCGACGACCCCGATCGTGTTCTCGTCCACGTACTTCTCGAGCTCGTGACCGTCGAGGACGAGGTGGTCGGGGCTGATCGGTACCCATTTGGGCTCGACCTCGAAGTAGTTGCAGAACTTCTCCCAGCACACCTGGACCGCCGTCGACAGCACGATGTTGGGATTCTCGGTTGACTTGCCCTCGGCGCGGCGCCGGGTCTGCCAGTGCCGTTTGAGCGCGAGCCCACCGAGCATGCAGGCCTCCGACGAGCCGATCGTCGAGGTACCGATCGCGTTGTCGACGTCCGGGTTGTGCCACAGGTCGGCGAGGATGCGCCAGCACCGGTCCTCGATCGCGGCCGTCTGCGGGTACTCGTCCTTGTCGATCATGTTCTTGTCGAAGGTTTCCGAGTACAACTTCTTGGCCTCGTCGTCCATCCACGTCGACACGAAGGTCGCGAGGTTCAGGCGGGCGTTCCCGTCGAGCATCGCCTCGTCGTGCACGATCTGATAGGCGGTGTCGGGCAACAACATCGAGTCGCCCAGCGCGAACTTGGGGAGGTCGGTGGCCTCGCCGTCGCGGTTGAAGACGGTGCGCAGGTTCATCGCATCGCCGATGTTGGTGGTGGCGCGGGCGCCACCGCTCTTGTTGTGGACGCCCGGGTCGGTGGTCATGGACACCGAACCTATCCGACCGGGACGGCCTGCGGGTGGCGATCTTTCACCCTTGTCCCGCGTTTGCCTGGATCACCTCCCGCAGGTAGACGGCCAGGCCGGGGGCCTGCTCGTCGTAATGTGCGGTGAACCGCGGGTCCGCGACGTACATGTCGGCAAGGCACACCTGCATGGCGTGATCACAGTCGTAGAAACGTCCGATCTGTGCGCGGTGCTCCTCGGCGAGCGAGTTCGCCTCGGCGGTGCCAGGAGTCACCCCGCTACGCATCGCGTCCGCGAGCCGCCGTTCCAGGTCGTCGGTCTCGTCCTTGATGCGCTGCCAGTCCTCCTTGGTGAACTGCCCGGTCCGCTTCTGGCTCTGCTTCCACGCGTCCGTGTTCCCCCAGCGTTCCTCGGCCTCGGCGGCGTACTCCTCGCCTGGCCATTGGTCGCCGAAGATCTCGGCCTGCTCGGCCGCCGACAGTGCGATGCCTTCCTTCTTTGCGTTCATCATCTCCTCCAGTGAGGCGACCATCCGGAGCAGGCGATCGATCCGTTCGGTCAGCAGCTCGCGCTGCGTCTCGAGGTGACCCATGGGGTCCTCGTCCGGATCGTCGAGCAGGGTCGCTATC
Organism: Gordonia sp. SCSIO 19800; assembly: GCF_018132775.1. NCBI lineage: Bacteria > Bacillati > Actinomycetota > Actinomycetes > Mycobacteriales > Gordoniaceae > Gordonia > Gordonia sp. SCSIO 19800. The sequence goes on from NZ_JAGRQM010000004.1 coordinate 165,719, forward strand.
TGCTCGAGGGAGAAGCCCAGCTCACGGTAGGTGAGTACCTGGTGGAGACGTTCGACGTCGGTGTCGTCGTAGACGCGGTACCCGGCTGGTGTCCGACCGGATGGCACCACCAGGCCGATCTGGTCGTAGTGATGCAGCGTGCGGATGCTGACGCCGACCATGCCGGCGACAACACCGACGGTCAGCTCCCGGGTGTCCACCTTCGAAGTGTGCTTTTCCTCGCTCACATCGACAACCCTGCTGCCTGACGTCGCGTGAGGGTCAAGAGTGCGCACGCCGAGTGCGATGATCGCCGGCCCGTAGTGCTAGTCTCAATAGCAACACCAGTAACTTGAGTACCACGATCCGGAGTCCCCGAATGCGTTTGCCGATTGGCCGCAGCCCCCGCCGAGGCTTCGGCATCCGAACCGTGCTGGCGACCAGCATCGTCGCGCTCGTCGGCGGACTGACCCAGGCCGGCGGGGCCCAGGCGGCCGACGGATACCCGTACGTGAATCTCGGGGACAGCTACAGCGCAGGTGCATCAGTGTTCCCCCAGGCGAGGAGTGCAGCTACCTTCTGCTTGAACTCGCAGGGCAACTACTCCAACCTCGTCGCCGAGCGACGCGGGACCACGGTCGCCGACGTCAGTTGTTCGGGCGCGGCGACCGAGCACCTGACCCGGCCGCAACATCGTTGGCAGGGACCGCAAAACGGCGCGCTCGGCGCGGCCACCCGCTTGGTCACTCTGACGATCGGCGCGAACAACAACGGGCTCTTCAACGACTCGACGGTGGCGTGCCAGCGGGCGTGGCTCTCCGCGCCGCTGTCGGCCACCCCGTGCCGCGACAAGTTCGGCACGTCGTTGGTCGACGAGATCAACTCCTCGACCTACCCCGACCTCGTGGACGCCCTGCGCCTCGTCGGCCACGAAGCGCCGCGCGCACGCGTCGTTCTCGTCGGATATCCGCAGATCTTCCCGGCCACGGGTTCGGCGCTCTGCTCGGCGTCGTTGCTCACCACGCCCGGGGACACCGCATACCTGCATCGGGTCTTCAAAGCCCTCAACGACGCCATGCGCCGCGCCGCCGCAGCCACCAGGGTGACGTTCGTCGACATGACCAAGGTCTCCGCGGGCCACGACGCCTGCGCGGGCGAACGGCGATGGGTCGAGCCGACGCTTGGTGCGGTCAGCTTCCCCGCGATGCACGCCAACGCGCGCGGCCAGAAGGCGATGGCCGATCAGGTCGTCGCCGCGCTGCGCTGAGTCAGCGTTGGTAGGCCGCTCGCCGTGTGGGGGGGCAGAGACATCGACGACAGGGCAGCAGCTATCGGCTAGTCAGGTACCTGGACTTCCGCGGCCTGAGGACACAAGATCGTTCTGGCTTTGATGTGGATTCGGTAGTAGCTGTCTTGGACTCGCTTCTCGTTGCCAGAAGGCGAGTGACCAGGGGGCCGGCGCTCGACAGAGGCGCAGTCGGTGTAGCCGAAACCGATTGCAGCAGTAATCAGTTGCGGCGACGGAAGATGTCCTAGCCATGTGAGGTCGGAGCAGACCTCGCGGGCGAACTCCGCTTGCGCCCCCGCCGGGGTTGCTTCGACGAACCTGCGATGCAGCGTGAACTCGGCTTCCGCATACTGGGCCGGGGAGACCGACGAGTACACCGGTTCGGCTTGTAGGTACCTGAATCGGGCGAGCCGGTAATCTTCCGCAGACAAATTGGCAGCAAGTCTGCCGTCCGCACACTGACCGGTGGCGTCACCGGCGTTCGATTCAGTGGCGATACCGCTCGCTTCTTCGTTGCCGCCGCACGCACTGATCAGCAAAGCCAGAGCTGTCAGACCGATTCCGAGCACGGTGCGTCGCATCACCTGACAAACATTCGGCATCGCGGCGACAATTGCCATTTCAACGAACTCGGCTCACGGTGCGAATCCGATGACCGACGTGCCCTTCTGGCAGGCCGCGAGGACGCCTTCGAGCTGAGACGGCGCGCAGGTCCAACCGGCCACCGACTGCTGCTGTCCGGTGGTGATCATCGGTCCGTACTGGGTGGCGATGGTTCGTGCCGAATCGCAGGACACGTCGCCGGCGAGGATCATGACACGCAACGCGCCGTCGGGGCCCGGGATGGTGCCGCACGTGGTGTCGGAATCGTCGGACGCGGTCGCACTCGACGCCGTCGTCGACACCGGCTTGCGACCGGGGACCACCGGCGGCGAGGTGGCGGGCTGTTCGGCGGACGGTGATCCCGACTCCACGGCGCCGGCCTGAGAGGCAGACGAAGCGGTGGTCAGATCCTGTTCCGCGCCGCAGGCCACGAGCGTCGACATCGCCGCCGCGAGTCCCAGGGTCGCCGCCGCGACCCTGATCGGTCGGCGAGAGCGGCTCGTGGTGGGACCGGTGGGACGAGTTCTGCGCGACATGGTTCACCACGGTAGCGAATGCGGTCTCGTCGACCGCACCGGTGGCCGGTGTCGGTCGGCGGTTTGGGATGGGCGCGCCCGACCTGCGAAGATGCTGGACGTGAGCAGTACCGGAACCGAAGTCGCTGACCCCACCTACGCCGTCGGCACCACCCTCGCCGGCACCCGTGGGCGCACGGGGACGATCACCACACCGCACGGACCGATTCACACCCCCGCGTTCGTCCCCGTCGGTACCAAGGCGACCGTAAAGACGGTCCTCCCGGAATCGGTCTCCGCCCTCGGCGCCCAGGCCGTGCTTGCCAACGCCTACCACCTGTACCTGCAGCCGGGGCCGGAGATCATCGACGCGGCCGGTGGGCTCGGCGCGTTCATGAACTGGCGGGGGCCCACGTACACCGACAGCGGCGGTTTCCAGGTGATGTCGCTGGGTGCGGGGTTCAAGAAGGTCATCTCGATGGAGGCCACCGGCACCCCCGACGACGACCTCACCGCCAACGGCAAAGAACGGCTCTCGCGGGTCGACGACGACGGGGTGACCTTCAAGTCGCACCTCGACGGTTCGGCGCATCGCTTCACGCCGGAGGTGTCGATGCAGATCCAACACCAGCTGGGCGCCGACATCATCTTTGCCTTCGACGAGCTGACCACCCTGATGAACACTCGCGAATACCAGGTGAATTCGCTCGAGCGCACCCGGTTGTGGGCGATTCGCTGTCTCGCCGAACACAATCGGTTGAGCGTCGAACGCGCACACCGGCCGCAACAGTCGCTCTGGGGTGTCATCCAGGGCGCCCAGTACGAGGATCTGCGGCGCAAGGCCGCTCGCGACCTCGTCGCCTTGAGCGAGGCGGACCGCGCGGCCGGCGGAAAGGGCTTCGGTGGCTACGGCATCGGTGGGGCGCTCGAGAAGGACAACCTCGGCACGATCGTCGGTTGGGTCAACGACGAACTCCCGGAGGACTCCCCGAAGCACCTTCTGGGGATCAGCGAACCCGACGACATCTTCACCGCCATCGAGAACGGCGTCGACACATTCGACTGCGTATCGCCGACCCGGGTCGCCCGCAACGGTGCGATCTACTCACTCGACGGCCGGTACAACGTCACGAATGCCAAGTACCGCAGTGACTTCCGGACGCTCGACCCCGAGGTCGAGAACTACACGTCGCAGTACAGCCGGGCCTACCTGCATCATCTGTTCAAGGCGAAGGAAGGCCTCGGCCCCACGCTGGCGACGCTGCACAACGTGTCCTTCATCGTCACGCTCGTCGACCGGGCCCGCCAGGCCATCGAGAACGGCACATACACCGAGTACCGCGACGAGTTCCTCCGGCGTTACTACGGAGGTCCCCGGTAGGCGTGACCATTGCTCAGAACGGTGGCGGGTTGGCGTCGTTCCAGCGCTTTTCGGCGCGTTGGTGGCGTCGGAAGTCGTTGTCGCGCTGGGTGTTGAGTCTGTCTCGGGCGGGGTGATCGGGTGACCGTCTGGGGAAGAGCTTGTTGAACAGGTCGCGTCCGCTGAAGGCGTTGCCGACGAACATGTGCCCGGTGGGTGTGGTGAACCAGGCGGTCTGGAGTTCGTCTTGGTGGTCCTGCCAGCTGGTGAAGGTCTTGATGCGGTGATGGAACCGGCACAGCGGTTTGAGGTTGCGCGCATCGGTCGGGCCACCGCGACGCGGGTCGGCGTGGTCGAAGGGTTCGGTGTGGTCGAGATCGATCTGCCAGACCGGGGCGTTGCAGCCCGGGAAGGTGCAGCACAGTTCGCCGGCGCGCACCAGCGCCTGCAGCTTCTTCGACGGGGTGTATCGCGTTGTCGAACTGTCCGCGTCGGGAGCCGGTGAACCGTCGGGTGCGGTGGGTACGGGGTGGATGTAGGTGCGGCGGGCTTCGGCGAGGAGTGTTCGGGCGGTGTCGGCGTCGATGATGCCGTGGCGGTCGAGGAATGCGGGGTCGTCGTCGAGGCCGATCAGGGTCGACAGGTTCACCACGATGTGGAAAGTCGCGCGCGGCGCGGGTGAGTCCGACGCCGAGGCGGCCGGCGCGGCCGGGTCATCGACAACGACGTCGGCTGACGGGTCGACGTCGGTGTCCGCATCCACCATCTCAGCAGCTGATGTAGGCGGCTCGGCGGTATCCACTGTCGCTGCGTCGAGGTCTGGTGCTGTGTCGGGTTCGGTTGCGGTGATGACACAGTCGTCGCAGAGGCAGGTGATGGCGGCTTCACCCCGGGCGAGCGCTTTCAGAGCGTCGACTCGGCGGTTGGCCAACTTTCGAGGGTCACCGGCGTGGACCGCGGTGGCCATCGCCGTCAGGCGGGCGTCGAACTCGGCGGCATCAGCATGGGGCAGCGTGCCGGAGATCCGGGACTGCCCGGGTGTGAAGCGATCGGGGCTCACCGTCACCTTGCGATCACCCTTGACGCGTTCCTTACGTCGGCGGATCGCGTCGGGTGCCCACTTGGCGACGATGGAATCGACCATGGCGGTGAACCGGGCCGTCGACATCGGTGGGCGGGCGAAGATCGCTTCGGCGAGATGGGCGTCGACGGTCTGCATCTCTTCGTCGTCGGTGATGAGGTCGGTGCGTTTGAGGGCGATGAGGAAGCGGCGCTTGTCGATTCGACCGCACGCGAGTGCGTGTCCGGTGAAGGAGAGTCGGTAGCGCAGTGCGTCGCCAGCTTCGATGAGGTCTTTCGCCTCGGCCGGTGTCACGGTGAGGGTGGCACCGACTTCGGCGATGGCCTGCTCGAGACCGTTGGGCCCGAACTGCTCGTAGGGGTTCTCGCCAGCGGCCACTCGCGCGGACAGGTGCTCGAAGGCTTCGATGGAGTCGAGTTCGCCGCTGTGCGTCTCGGCGCGCCGCTGCGCGTAATCCATCTCGCGTTCGTCGTGAATGAGGCTGGCCACGACCATCATTCGATGCGCGGATGCCGCCGCCAAGCCGGCGCAGTGGTTCAAGACCTCGATGAGTTCAGAAGCCGAGAGTTCATGGTCGGGACGAAAGCGCGGTTCGACCGACTCCTGTGATGGGTCCACCGATGTGGTGGATCCGGCCCCCGCCCCCGATGACATGACACCACAGTACTCGAAAATATGTTCGAGTCAAGGGTGATCCCGAGATCTCCCGGGGTTGTCTGGCAATCGAATCACGCCGCACCGACAGGACTGACGCGTCGCCTCGGTGGCCTCGACGGACGCGGCGTCCTCGCTTCGCTCGGTCGACGCTGCTCGACCAGCGGGACACTGCGGCGCTGCTCGACCAGCGGGGCACTTCGGCGCTGCTCGACCAGCGGGGCACTTCGACGCGGCTCGACCAACAGAGGGCGGCGCACCACAACGAGCGACGGCGGACGGGTGTCAGCGGGAGTCCTCGGCAACCATCCGTTCGCGGATGCCGCCGGCGACCCCGGTGCTGTCCGGGTTGGGGTCGTGGATCGCACCCGCGTGCGGCTCGACCGGTGTCCCCTTCTCGGTCTCGGACTTCGCCGTCGCCGCCGAGAACCGCTCGGTGATCCCGGGCATGAGGTGATGAGAAGCGTTGGCGGACTTGGCTTTGTAGCCGACCGGTTGGTCCAGCTTCGGGTCGGTGCAGGCTGCCACGATCGCGTCGACCACGATCTGCGGATCGTCCATCGCAGACATCCGCGGTTCGTGTCCGGTGTAGTTGGCGGCGTGGACCCACCATTGGGGTGTCCACGGCCCACGGCATGATGGTGCCGACCTTGATGGCGTCGTCGCCGGCCATGCGCAGCTCTTCGCTGATCGAGTGCCCGAGGCTCCGAACCGCCGCTTTCGTTGCGGCGTAAGTGTTCTGGAGTCCGATGGGTACCTCGCTGTCGACCGAGCCCACGTTGATGAGTGTGCCGCGACCCTGCGACCGGAAGACGCGCAGCGCCGCATGTGCGCCGTAGATCAGGCCCTTCAGGTTCACGTCGACGAGGCGAGCGTGGTCCTCGATCGGGATGTCCCAGAAGTACCCGACCGCGCCGACGCCGACGTTGTTCACCCACACGTCGATCGACCCGAGCCGTTCGAGCGCGGCGGACGCGAGATGGGCGACGGCACGCGGATCGCTGACATCGGTGGGCACCGCCAGCGCCGACCCGCCCTTGCCGGTGATCTCCGCGACGACCTCGTCGAGGACCGCGGTTCGACGCGCCGCGACGACGACGTTCGCGCCGAGTTCTCCGAGTCACACCGCGGCGCCGCGTCCGAATCCGCTCGACGCGCCGGCGATCACGACGGTGGAGCCGTTGATTTCCTTGTTGTCTGTCATGGTGATCGCCTACCCGAGGCGGGGTTCACCAAACCGAGAGGAGGCGCGCTCAGCCCGCGGCGCGGGACTGCCGGAAGGACTCGATCGCGGCGAGATCGTACGAGTTCGCCCCGGTCCCGATGCCCTGGGCGACGTGTGCGGCCACCGCGCAACCGAGTTCGGCGGAGTCGGCGAGACCGAGCCCGCGCAGGCGGCCGGTCAAGAACCCGGCGGAGAACGAGTCGCCGCAACCAGTGGTGTCCACGACGTCCACCTCGAACGCCGGCACCGTGACCACATCGTCGCCGGTCACGACCAGCGCGCCGTCGGCGCCGCGGGTGAGCGCCACGCAACCGACACCGCGGTCCAGGAGCACCCGTGCGCCGTCGGTGAGGTCGTCGGTTCCGGTCAGTCCCCGGGTCTGCTCGTCGTTGGGCAGCAGGTAGTCGAGGTGGGGAAGTGCGTCGGCGATCCACTCGAGAAGGCCGGGGTCGCCACCCGACAGCAGATCGGCCGACGTCGTGATCCCGCGGTCGCGCGCCCGGCCGAGGAGCTCGGCGGCGACCGCGCCGCCGAGGAACTCCGGGCCGCCGAGGTGCAGGTGGTCGAGCCCGGTCAGCGCGTCTGCACCCAGGTCGTCGAGCGTGAACTGCGCATTCGCCCCGATGCAGTGCCACGCGGGACGGTCCCCGTTGGGTCGCACGGGTATGACCGATGACGACGTCTGGACCCCGGGCTTCGGAACCAGGCCGCCGGTGTCGACGCCTTCGGCGTCCAGCAGTGCGGTCAGCGAACGCCCGATCGTGTCGTCGCCGATCGCTCCGTGGGTCCGGACCGTGGCGCCCAGCCGACTGAGGACGAGCGCGGTTCCGCCCGCGGTACCGGCGGCGGAGAAACCGATGGACTGGACGAGCGCGCCGTCGGACCCCGCCGGGATGGACTCGATCCCGACGACGTGGATGTCCAGCACATGGACGCCCACGGTTGCGATCGTCGGCGGTTCGAGCCGCGGTGAGGGTGTCACGTCCGGTTCTCCTTGGGTGTCCCGTAGTCCAGCCGGATCGCCTGGGCGACAGTGGACTGCTGTTGGTCCTCGGTGAGTTCGCGAGGCCGGCCCATGCTGCTGGTCCGGTGAAAGAGGGTCGCGAGCCACTCCAGCAGCAGGGCGTTCTCCACCGCGTGGGCCAGGCTGGAGCCGCGTGCCACCGAACCGTGGTTCGCCATCAGCGCGACCTGGGTGTCGACCAGCGCGTCGGCGACGATCCCGGCGAGCTCCGGGCTCCCGAACGTGGCGTACGGCGCGACCGGGATGGCACCGCCGAGGCCGAGTTGCTGGTAGTGCAGCACCGGTAACGAGGTCAGTCCGCTGACGCAGGCGACCGCGGTCCCGAAGGGTGCGTGGGTGTGGACGATCGCCTGTGTGCCGGTTTCCTCGTAGACGCGGAGGTGCAGGTCCAGCTCGGACGACGGCGCGATCGGCCCGTCGACGACGTCGCCGGCAAGGGACACCACCGTCACGTCGGTCGCGGCACAGTTCGCGAGCACGACCCCGGTTCCGGTGATCGCGACGTGATCGCCCGCACGCGCCGACACGTTGCCGGAGGTGCCGATCAGCAGACCTTCGGCCGCCAGCCGTCGAGCGGCTGCGGCGACCTCGTCGCGTATCGACGGGTCGCTCATCGTCCGAATGCGTCGGTCCGCACTCCGCGGAGAAGGATCGCCGGGCATGTCGCGGAACTCGGAGCGCATTCGGTACGTTGGGACCACATACCGGACATTTACGCACATGCCTTTGCTCCCGGCACCCGGTATGAAACACCCGAGCACCAGCGAGAGAGACGATGAGACGCGGAAAGCGCCGAAAACGCCGACGACACCAGTCGGCCCCCTGTTGTGAATTGAATGACCCGGGTGTTCCGCCCGGCCCCGACACCGGGACGGTCTCATGCTGACCCTCCTCGGAATCGGACTCGGAATCCTGGTGGTCTTCCTGATCACCGCCCTCACCGGTTACTTCGTGGCCCAGGAATTCGGCTACATGGCGGTCGACCGGTCCCGCCTCAAAGCCCGTGCCGAAACCGGTGACGCCGCCGCGAGACGCGCGCTCGCGGTCACCCGCCGCACGTCCTTCATGCTCTCCGGCGCCCAGCTGGGCATCACTGTCACCGGCCTGCTCGTCGGCTACGTGGCCGAACCCCTGATCGGTTCCGGCGTCGGCGAGCTGCTCGGCGGCGTGGGTATCCCGGTGGGCGTGGGTGTCGCGATCGGCACGATCATCGCGATCATCTTCTCCACCGTCGTGCAGATGGTCTTCGGTGAGCTGTTCCCCAAGAACCTCGCCATCGCCCGGCCCGAGCCGGTCGCACGGTGGCTCGCCCGTTCGACGACGATCTACCTGGCCGTATTCGGTTGGCTCATCGCATTGTTCGACAAGTCGTCGAACCTGCTGCTGCGAGCGCTGCGCATCGAGCCCGTGCACGACGTCGAGCATTCGGCGTCGGTGCGCGACCTCGAGCACATCGTCGCCGAGTCCCGCGACGCGGGTGACCTGCCCGACGAGCTGTCCGTCCTGCTCGACCGTGTGCTCGAATTCCCCACGCGCACCGCAGAACACGCGATGATCCCGCGACCGAACACCGATCATGTCGACGCCGATCTGGCGGCGGGTGAGGTGCTGACACTGATGAGCACCGGCCACACGCGGTACCCCGTGCTGGCCGGCGGTGACGACGAGGTAAGCGGCGTGATCCACCTCCAGGACCTCCTGGAGTGGAGCTACGCGCTGAAAAAGCAACCGCCGCAGGCTGATTCGTCGGCCACCGCGGTCGACCTGTGTCGTCCCGCGGTGGTGGTGCCCTCGACGCTCCCGCTGCCCGAGGTGTTGGAGACCCTCGCGGACGCGCATGACGAGATGGCGGTGGTCATCGACGAATACGGCGGTTTCGCCGGGGTCGTGACCGCCGAGGACATCGCCGAGGAACTGGTCGGGGAGATCGACGACGAACACGACTCCGAGGCGACCGTCGCGATCGAGGAGAGCCCCGAGGGATGGCGCGTGCGGGGTGACGCACACGTCGACGAGGTCTCCCGGACCGTCGGCTGGGACCTCCCCGAAGGCGACTACGAGACGATGGCCGGACTGGTGATCGCCGAATTCGTCGGACTCCCGGAGGTCGGGGACACGGTGACGATCGAGATCGATCCCGATCCGTCGACCCTGCTCGAAGACGACGAGGCGCCACCCCGCACCGTGCGGGCCACGGTGCTGGAAGTCGACAAGCGCGTCCCCGCTCTGCTGTCGATGAGCGTGGCACACAACGACAACAACCCGGGCGAGAAGAGCCCGGACGACAGGAACCGGGGCGAGAAGAAGAACCCGGCCGAGAACGGTGAGGAGAGCGACAATGGATAACCCGTGGGTCGTCGCGGCCGTCACCGTGGGCCTGATCGCGTCCAGCGCCTTCTTCGTCGCGGTCGAGTTCGCCCTCATCGCCGCGCGTCGGCACCGGCTCGAAGACGCGGCTGCGACCAGCGGCAGCGCCCGCGCAGCTCTGCGCAGCGCATCAGAACTGTCGGTGCTGCTCGCCGGGTCGCAGCTCGGCATCACGGTGTGCACGCTCGCACTGGGTTCGGTCACGAAACCCGCTGTGCACTACTGGCTCACGCCGCTGTTCGCCGGGTGGGGTCTGCCGTACTGGTCGGCCGACGTGATCGGCTTCGTCCTCGCCCTCGTCATCGTGACGTTCCTGCACCTCGTCGTCGGTGAGATGGCGCCGAAGTCGTGGGCCATCGCCCACCCCGAGAAGTCGGCGATCATGCTCGCGATCCCGATGCGCGCCTTCATGTGGGTGACCCGTCCGTTCATCGTCCAGCTCAACCACCTCGCCAACTGGTGCCTCAAGCGTGTCGGCGTCGAACCGGTGGACCAGGTCGCGACCGGGCAGGACAGCGACGCCCTCCGACACCTGGTGGAGCACTCGGCCACCGTGGGCACACTCGACGAGCGGTACCACGCCCACCTGACGAGTGCCCTGGAACTGGAGTCGTTGACCGTCGGCGACGTCGTGACCCCCAACGACCATCTGGCCGTGGTCGGTCCGGCCGCGGACGCCGATGAGATCCAGACGGCCGGCCGGACCTCGGGCCACCTGCGGCTGCTGGTGCGCGACGATGCGTCCGGGGCGCCGGTCCGCGGTGTCGTGCACGTGCGCGACAGCCTGACCGCGTCGCCCGGCACCACGGCGGCCGATCTCATGCGCCCGGTCCTGAGCGTCGAGTCGGCGCAGCCGGTGTACGAGACGCTCACCGCCATGCGGGAACAGCGCGCCCACCTCGCGCTCGTCACCGATGGGGGCCGCGCGGTCGGACTCATCACCATCAACGACGTGCTCCAGCGGTTGCTGGCGACCACGGCGTAGGAGGGTTGACGAGCGCGCGTCGCTTACCCTTCGTGGCTCGTCGCTTGCGCTCCTCGCACCTCAGGGAGCAGGGATTATGCGTTCTGGGGACGTGGGCCGCTAGGTCCACTCGTCGGCCGTCAGGAACCACGGTTCGGCCGGCAGCGCGGCGGGGTCGAACCGGTTCGCCAGTTGCTCCGCGCGCACGGGCTCGTCCCGGCCGCCGAGCCCCAGTGAATGGGCGATGCGAGACAACACGGTCGACGTCGCCACCCCTGCGGCGGCGAGGTCGGCCAGGGTCACCGCCCCGTCCCGCTTGCTGAGCCGGATGCCGTTGGCGTTGAGCACCATCGGGACGTGCGCGTACGTGGGTGGGGCCTTCCCGAGCAGCGCCGCCAGGTAGGCCTGCCGGGGCGCCGACGACAACAGATCGTCCCCGCGGACGACCTGGTCGACGCCCTGCGCGGCATCGTCGACGACGACGGCCAGGTTGTAGGCCGGGGTGCCGTCGTTGCGCAGCAGCACGAAGTCGTCGACCGCGCCCATGTAGGGACCGTGCAGCAGGTCATCGACGCCGTATTCCCGGACGTCGGCCCGCAGCCGGATCGCGGGTGGCCGGGTGGCACGGCGTTCGTCGCGTTCGGCGGCGGTGAGGTCGCGGCACGTGCCCGGGTAGGCGCCCTGCGGCGCATGGGGTGCGGACGGCGCGTCGAGGATCTCTCGGCGGGTGCAGAAACACTCGAAGGTGCGGCCGGCGTCGCGCAGGTCGTCGAGGACGGCGCGGTATGCCTCGAGCCGGTCGGTCTGGTGGACGACGGGCGGGTCCCAGTCGAGGCCCAGGGCCGCGAGATCGGACAACTGCCGGGAATCCGCGCCCTCGACGGCTCGGTCGAGATCCTCCATCCGGATCAGGAATTGCCGGCCGGTGGTCCGCGCGAAGAGCCAGGCGAGCACGGCGGTCCGCAGATTGCCGACGTGGAGGTCCCCGGAGGGGGAGGGCGCGTACCGGCCCGCTCGCTGCGTCGACACCGCGTCGAGATTACCGGTCGGCGATGAGAATCCGCGCCGCGGCCGGTCTGCCTGTAACGGCCGGACGACGACACGCCGGGTATGCGGCGGCGTGTAGGCGTTGCGGTCCCGTCGACGAGTGAGGAACGATGAGTTTCATGGATCTCCCGGTCATGCCGCCTGTTGCGCCGATGCTGGCCAAGGCGGTGACCAGCGTGCCGCCGCAGCCCGACGGTTCGGTGGCGTGGTCGTATGAACCCAAGTGGGATGGTTTTCGCGCGTTGGTCTTCCGCGACGGCGACGAGGTGACGATCGGATCGCGAGGCGGCAAGGACCTGGCCCGGTACTTCCCCGAGATCGTCGCGGCGGTGAAGGACGAACTGCCCGACAAGGTGGTCCTCGACGGTGAGATCGGGGTGCCGGCGCTGATCGGCGACACGCATCGGCTCGACTGGGATTCGCTCGCGCAGCGCATCCATCCGGCGGAATCGCGCGTCACCATGCTCGCGGAGAAGACACCGGCGATCTTCATCGGATTCGACGCGCTGGCGCTGGAGTCGACGAGCGTGATGGGCGAACCCTTCGAGGTGCGCCGGGAAGCGCTGCTGCGGGCCGTCGGTCCGGGCGGGCGGGACCGTCGCGTGCATGTCAGCCGGGTGACGAGCGACCCCGCGGTCGCCGAGGACTGGTTCTCCGCCTTCGAAGGTGCCGGGCTAGACGGTGTCGTCGCCAAGCGACTCGACGGCGTGTACGTCGAGAACAAGCGGGAGATGCTGAAGATCAAACACAAACGGACCGCGGACTGTGTGATCTTCGGGTATCGAATCCACAAGTCGGGCACCGGGATCGGGTCGATGCTGCTCGGACTGTACGGCGACGACGGCGAATTGCGGATGGTCGGTGGGGCGGGTGCCTTCTCCGACGCCAAGCGGATCGAGTTGCAGCAGATGTTCGAGCCGATGCGGCTGGACCCGGAGAAGGCGTCGCCGGGCGAGCCCACGCGGTGGCGTTCGGAGAAATCGGGGGAGTGGATCCCGATCCGTCCGGAGCTGGTCGCGGAGTTCGCCTATGACCAGATGGAAAACCATCGCTTCCGGCACACGGTGAAATTCCTTCGCTGGCGGCCCGATCGAGAACCGGAGAGCTGCGGCTACGACCAGCTCGACGTCCCGCTGACCTACGATCTCCACGACGTCCTCGAAGGAGAATGACCATGGCATCTCGTTCGCCCGCCGAGGAACTCGACGTCGACGGGGTCGCCGTCCGGATGAGCAACCCGGACAAGATCTACTTCCCCGAACTCGGCGAGAACGGCGGCCGCAAGCGCGATCTCGTCGGGTACTACCGCACCGTAGCACTCGGCGACACGGGTGGCAGGGCCGACGACAGCGGCGACGGACCGCTGATGCGCGCCACCCGCGACCGCCCGACCTTTCTGCAGCGCTTCCCCGACGGCGTCGAGGGCGAGGAGATCTACCAGAAGCACATCGCGAAGAAGCGGCCGGAGCATGTGCAGTCCACCCCGATCGTGTTCCCCTCCAAGCGAACCGGCGACGCGATCCGACCCACGGTGCCCGCGGATCTCGTGTGGGGCGCGAACCTGGGCACCGTCACCTTCCACACCTGGCCGACCCTGCATCCCGACAACGACCATCCCGATCAGCTTCGCATCGACCTCGATCCGCAACCCGGCACGACCTTCGAGGATGTGCGGCGGGTCGCGCTCGAAGGACTGAAGCCGCTGCTCGACGAACTCGGGTTCGCCGGTTTCGTGAAGACCTCGGGCGGTCGGGGAGTACACGTGTACGTGCCCATCGAGCCGCTCTGGGACTTCATCGCGACCCGACGCTGCGTCATCGCGATCGCCCGCGAGCTCGAACGCCGCGACCCGGACGCGGTCACCACATCGTGGTGGAAAGAAGAACGCGGAGAGCGGATCTTCATCGACTACAACCAGAACGCCCGCGACCGCACCATGGCGTCCCCGTACTCCGTTCGACGCAGCGCCCGCGCCCGGGTGTCGACGCCGGTGACGTGGGACGAACTCGCCGACGTCGATCCGGACGACTGCACCATCGCGACCGTCCCGAAGCTCCTGGAAGATCGCGGCGACCCATGGGCCGACATCGCCGACCACCGGCGCGGCGTCGAGAAACTGCTGGAGATGGTCCAGGCCGACGACGCAAACGGACTGGGCGACATGCCTTATCCGCCCAGCTATCCCAAGATGCCGGGCGAGCCGCCGCGCGTACAGCCGAGCAAGAAGGTCGCCGAGCACTGGGATGAGAAGGGCAACCGACGCTCCGACGGCTGATGCCCGGGTTCCGTATGGGTCAGCGGCGCAGCGCCTCGGCCGCCCAGGTCGCGAAACTCTGCCAGCCCACATCAGGGAACCGGCGGTGCAGCGTCGGGATGTCGACCTCGTACCCGCGGTCGCCGAGGAACGTGAACATCGCCCGCATGTCCTCGGACTCGATACGTTCGGGATCGTAGGACTCCGCCGTGACGGTGGTGCCGAGAACGTCGCCGATGATGCGCGCCATCTCCTCGGGCGTCGGCTGATCGGACGCGAGGTCGATGCGCTGGCCGACGTGGACGTCGGGCGCGGCGAACAGGGTGGCGACGAGTCGGCCGAGGTCGCGTCGCGAGAGTTGTTGCAGCGGCTTGTCCGCGGGCATCGCGATCGGCATCACGCCCGCCGCGAGCGCGTCGGCTCCGCCGAGCAGGTTGTCGAAGAAGTAGGCCGGGCCGACGATCGTGTGCGGGATCTCGGTGGCTGCCAACATCTGCTCGACCTCGAATTTGGAATCGAAATGCGGCACGCCGGTCTGACGATCGGCCGAGGCCACCGAGGAGAACACGAGGTAGGGGATCGACGCGGACGTGGCGGCTTCGATCAGCGCACGACCCTGACCGATCTCGGCCTCGACGCCGGATTCGAACGGGGTGGTGAGCGCGGACACACCCGCGGACCCGGTGAACGCCTCGGTGAGGCCCGACCCGCTCACGATGTCGCCGACGGCGAGTTCGACGCCTCGGTCGGCCAGGCGTGCCGCCTTGCTCGACACCGCGTCCCGCACGACGGCGCGGACCGGGAAACCGGCCTCGAGCAGCGCGTCGACCACAGCGCCGCCCTGCCCTCCGGTGGCTCCGACGACAACGACAGGAGAGGAATCGGCCATGTCGTCGACCCTAGCGGTCACACTCGACGGCCGGACGGTTTGGGTGAGTGCGCCGTCGGCGGCTATCATCTCGACGTTGGAGGATTCGCCTAGTGGCCTATGGCGCTCGCCTGGAACGCGGGTTGGGTTAACAGCCCTCAGGGGTTCGAATCCCCTATCCTCCGCCACCGAAGGTCCGCAGTGACACCCGTCTTTCCGGGTGACACCGCGGACCTTCGTCGTATCCCCGAGCGTGCGGGCCGAGTGCGATCGAGCCGCGCGGACCGGTTCGAGGACCCCGGCTCCGGCCGCCGGAACCCCTCGCTACACTGGACGACGGATCCCGCGCGGCGTGCATCCTGTGAACTCCCCCAGGGCCGGAAGGCAGCAAGGGTCAACGGGCTCTCTCGGGTGCGCGGGGTCCCCTATTTTCCCGATACGAAGTTTCAGGTCAGGGGCGTCGGCCACCCGCACCGGCGTCGAGCCGCGAGAGGGCCAACGTTGAATTTTCACTCGATGAGTGCCGACCAACTCCGGAACACCCAGACGGAACTGACCAAGCAATACGAGGCGCTGCGCGCGCTGGGTCTCAAGCTCGACCTCACCCGCGGCAAGCCGGCCCCCGAGCAGCTCGATCTCTCGAACGGTCTCCTGTCGTTGCCCGGTGACGAGTTCCGAGACGGCGCGGGCACCGACACCCGCAACTACGGCGGACTCAACGGACTGCCCGAGTTGCGCGGCATTTTCGGGGAACTCCTCGCCGTCGACCCCGACAACCTGCTCGCGCTCGGCAACTCGAGCCTCGAGATCATGCACGACCTCACGGTCTTCGGGCTGTTGCACGGCACCGCCGACTCCGACGAGCCGTGGGGACGTCAGACGATCAAGTTCCTGTGCCCGTCGCCCGGTTATGACCGCCACTTCGCGATCACCGAGAGCTTCGGCATCGAGATGATCCCGGTGCCGATGCTGCCCGACGGTCCCGACGTGCGGGTGTGCGCCGAACTCGTCGCCGCCGACCCGAGCATCAAGGGCATGTGGGCGGTGCCCACCTACTCGAACCCGACCGGCGTCACCTTCTCCGAGGAGGTCACCCGCGGGTTGCTCGAGATGTCCGCGGCGCCGGACTTCCGGATCTACTGGGACAACGCCTACGTCGTCCACACGCTGGTGGAGACCCCGCCGACGCCGCTGCCGATCCTGGATATGGCGGCGCAGGCCGGGCACCCGAACCGCGTGTACGTCCTCGGCTCGACGTCGAAGATCACCTTCGCCGGCGCCGGCGTCTCGTTCTTCGGGTCGTCGCCGGAGAATCTGGCCTGGTTCAGCAAGTACCTGTCGCTGAAGACCATCGGACCCGACAAGGTCAATCAGCTGCGTCACCTCAAGTTCTTCGGCGACGCCGACGGTGTACGGGCCCACATGGCCCGCCACCGGGAGATCCTCGCCCCGAAGTTCAAGCTCGTGCTCGACATCCTCGAGGACCGGCTCACGGAGTCGAAGGTGGCGTCGTGGTCGGAGCCGGAGGGCGGCTACTTCATCAGCCTCGACGTCGTCGACGGCGCGGCCCGACGCACCATCGAGCTGGCCAAAGAAGCCGGTATCGCGCTCACCGCCGCCGGATCGGCGTTCCCGTACAAGACCGATCCGCACGATCAGAACATCCGACTCGCACCGACGTTCCCGAACACCGACGACCTGCGGGCTGCGATGGACGGGGTGTCCACGTGCGTGCTGCTGGCCGCGGCGGAGACCCTGCTCGCCCGCTCCAGCTGACCCGACACGCCGATCCCGGCGTTAGATTGCTCTCATTCTCCGGCGAGTGCGCTGGCGTGCGCGCCACTTTGTGACAGGCTTTCAAATCGTGAATCTGCCCAGGCCGGTTCTTCTCGCAACCGGTTTCGCCGTCGTGGGGGTCATCGCACTGGCACTCCAGGATGTCGTCGTACCCCTGGGCGCCCAATTCTGGGGCTTACTGCACAACCAGATCGATCTCTCGGTGTATCAGGCGGGTGCCCGGGCGGTCGCCAACGGCGTCAGTCTCTACGACGTCAAGATGATCGGAGACCTGGACTACACCTACTCGCCGTTCTCTGCCTTGCTGTTCAGTCCGCTGGCCTGGATGTCCTTCGACGTCGCCCGCATGTTGTGGTCGGCGGGTATCGTCGTGGCGCTCTATGTGGTGATCATGCTGAGCTTCCGCAGCCTCGGCCGGCCGGTGACCTGGCCGTTGCGCGTGATCGCGGCGTCGCTGGTGGCG
Source organism: Gordonia sp. SCSIO 19800 (assembly GCF_018132775.1). Lineage (NCBI taxonomy): Bacteria > Bacillati > Actinomycetota > Actinomycetes > Mycobacteriales > Gordoniaceae > Gordonia > Gordonia sp. SCSIO 19800. Next base: position 183,208 of record NZ_JAGRQM010000004.1, read on the forward strand.
GTGGCGATGTTGTTCGAGCCGGTTCGTACGACGATCTGGTACGGGCAGATCAACGTCTTCCTGATGCTCGTGATCGTGGCCGATCTGGCGCGTCCGGACGGTGGACGCCTCAAGGGGTTCTGGACCGGAGTCGCCGCGGGAATCAAGCTGACGCCCCTCATCTTCGCCGGTTACTTCCTCGTGCAACGGAACTGGCGCGCCCTCGCCGGGGTCGTGGGCGGCTTCGCCACCACCATGCTCATCGGGTTCGCCGCCTTGCCCGGGGACTCGTGGTCGTACTGGACGGGCAAACTGTTCGAGTCCGACCGGGTCGGTTCGGCTCAGTTGCGCGGTAATCAGTCCCTGCGCGGCATGCTGGCCAACCACCTCGACACCGACAATCCGCCGACGCTGCTCTGGCTCGTCCTGGTGCTGGCAGGGCTGGCGGTCGGCTTCGCGGTGGCGACGTACGCCCACCGCAAGGGCCAGGAACTCCTCGCCGTCAGCATCGTCGGGATGACCGCCTGCGTGGTGTCGCCGATGTCGTGGGGCCACCACTGGGTGTGGTTCATCCCGATCCTGGTCATCGGAATCCACCTGGTTCTAGACGCCCGGCAGCCGCGGTCGCCGCGGGTGTGGGCCGGTGTGGGCGTGGCGGCACTGGTGCTTCTCGCGTTTTCGTGGCCGACGCATGTACCGGCGCTGATCCCGGACGGTTACTACACGGGGCTGTACGTCAAGACCCGCATCACGTGGCTCAACTGGTTCACGGTCAGCCCCTACCTGTGGGCCTACCTCGGCGTGCTCGTCGCGACGGTCGTCGGCCTGCGGATGGTCGGCAGCCGTGGCTACTCCTCGCCGACGCCCGCCGACCCGATCATCCCGCCCGGCGTCGCGGCTGCGGTGATCGCCGAGGGCGGGCTGCCGACCGGCGATGCGGGCAGCACCGGCAGTGAGGGCACACGACGGCCGGACACGGGTGGCGAGGAGTCCGGGCCGCGCGACTCGCGAGGCACGTCCGGGCATACTCCGCGTATTGCGGAAGGCACCCGCGGGATGGCCGATGACCTGGTCGGAACCGATGGCGAACCCGTCACCGAGACACCCGATCAGGGGCCCGCCGCACCAGTGTGAGGCACACTCATCGACTGACACGGGTCGCCGGTAGTCTCGACGCGTGGCTCTGTATCGCACCTATCGCCCGGCTACCTTCGCCGACGTCGTGGGGCAGGAGCACGTCACCGATCCGTTGAGCCGTGCCCTGGATTCCGGTCGCATCAATCACGCGTATCTCTTCTCCGGTCCCCGCGGTTGTGGCAAGACGTCGTCGGCGCGGATTCTGGCTCGTTCGCTGAACTGTGTGCAGGGCCCCACCTCCACACCGTGCGGAACGTGTGTCTCCTGTGTGGCGCTCGCGCCGGGGGGTCCGGGCAACCTCGACGTCATCGAGCTCGATGCCGCCAGTCACGGCGGTGTCGACGACACCCGCGAGCTGCGTGACCGCGCCTTCTATGCGCCCGCCGAGTCGCGCTACCGCGTGTTCATCGTCGACGAGGCGCACATGGTGACGAACGCGGGATTCAACGCGCTCCTCAAGATCGTCGAGGAGCCGCCGGAGCATCTGATCTTCGTGTTCGCGACCACCGAACCCGAGAAGGTGCTGCCGACCATCCGGTCGCGCACCCACCACTACCCGTTCCGGCTGCTCGCGCCGCCGGTCATGCGCGGTCTCCTGGAGACGATCTGTGAGCGCGAGGGCGTGACCGTCGCGTCCGAGGTGTACCCGCTCGTCATCCGGGCGGGTGGCGGTTCGCCTCGTGACTCGCTGTCGATCCTCGATCAGCTGCTGGCCGGCGCCGACGACCAGGGTGTCGCCTACGAACGCGCACTCGCGCTGCTCGGTGTCACCGACGTGGCGCTGATCGACACCGCGGTCGACGCTCTCGCCGACGCCGACGGTTCGGCATTGTTCGGCACGGTGGAGAAGGTGGTCGACGCCGGGCACGATCCTCGACGGTTCGCCGTCGACCTGCTGGAACGTCTGCGCGATCTGATTCTGCTGCAGGCTGTTCCGGACGCCGCGGACCGCGGACTCGTCGAGGCGCCGGGTGACCAGCTCGCCCGCATGCGCGCCCAGATCGAGACCCTTGGGCCCGCGTCGCTGACCAGGTTCGCCGAGATCGTGCACAACGCGCTCGGGGAGATGCGCGGCACGACGTCGCCGCGACTCCTGCTCGAGGTGATGTGCGCGCGGATGCTGCTGCCCGCGGTCTCCGACGACGACGCAGCTCTGTTGCAGCGACTCGAACGACTCGAGTCGGGGATCGGCACGACGTCGATCCCGGTACCCGCGAAACCGGCTGAACCGGAACCGGAACCGAAGTTCGTTCGACCCTCGCAGCGCAAGGCGATGGAAGAGGCCAAGGCTGCTGAGGCGTCCGAGCGCGCGGCCGCGGAAGCCGTCGAGGCCGACGCCGCGCAACCCGACGCCGGCCGGGTGCCGGAACCGGTGGTGTCTGAGCCGGTTGCGCCAGAGATGGTGGTGGAGACTCCTGCGCCGGAACCCGTCGTTGCTGAAGCGGTCACGGCAGACGCGGCGCCCGAGGCGGTTGATCCCGACTCGACCGGCGTCGCAACGGGTTCGGGGGCCGAGGCGGAGGCCGTGCTGCCCGCGGAGGAGCCCGCCGACGACGAGTCGATGCTCGACGAACTGATCGCCGACCAACCGAGTGCCGAGGCGGCAGAGGTCGAACCGGCGCCGGCCGCTGACGCCTCATCGGACGACGAGACGGCATCTCTGATCGAGGTGCCCGCCCCGCCGACGCCGCCGACTCAGCCGCCGGCACGGTCCGACCGGACCCCGTCCGCGCCCGAACCGCCGTCGCGCCATCGGACCCCGTCCGCGCCCGAACCGGAACCGATTGCCGAACCGGCGTCGACCGCGGCGTACGACGACATCCCGCTGCCCGATGAGCCCGTCGACGAGGACGACGTCCCGCCACCCGACGCGATGCCGGTCCGTGCCCGTCGGCCCGAGCCCGAGCCGGTGCCCGAACCGGAGCCCGAGCCCGAGGCGACCGCCGGGCTCGACGCCGACTCGGTTCGCAAGCGGTATCAGGACATCCGGGCCGCGGTGCGGGAACGGTCGAAGAGTCTCGAGCCGATGCTGTCGGCGGCGGTCATCGCCGACGTCGACGGGACGACCGTCGTGCTCTCGCATCCGGTCGAGGTGCTGGTCGGGCGGTTGTCCGCACCGCACGCCGTGACGATCATCCGCGAGGCGCTCACCGAGGTCTTCGGCACCGAACTCGACGTGCGTACCGTGCACCAGGCGCCGGGCGCCGCCGCACCCTCCGCCACGTCGACCGCGCCGCCGACGAAGCAAGCGGCCAAGGCTCGGCAGTCGTACTCACGTCCGAGCCGCGCGCGTGACCAGTCGGCGACGCCGGCCCCCACACCGGAGCCGGTCGCCGAACCGGAGGAGCCCGAGCCGCCACGTGCCGACGAGGACATCCCGCACGACGAACGCGCGGAGATGGTGGCCGATGCACGCACCGGCAGCCCCGAGCAGCGGCTCGACCCCGACCAGGTGGCGCTGGAACTACTCAAATCGGAGCTGGGGGCACGGCCGCTCGAGTGACCGGGTGCGCTCGGGAAGCTTTGTCTGAAAACCGCCCCGCGCAACAGGTTCGACGACGATACGCCGCGTGTCCGATTTCTGAGGGCGGTTTTCAGAGGCGGGTCGGGCTCAGGCGTCCCACCACGGCCGGAGTGGCACCTGGTGGCCGCCGTCCTCGTCGAGTTTGGTGGCGAGCACGTGGTGAAGCTGGATGATGTTGCGGTCGAAGCCAATTCGGCAACCGGCCATGTAGAGGCCCCACAGCCGCGCGGTGCCCTCGCCGACCTCGGCCACCGCTTCGTCCCAGTGCTCGACGAGGTTGATGTTCCAGTCGCGCAGCGTCATCGCGTAGTGCTCGCGGAAGTTCTCCTCGTGGATGACCTCCATGCCGCCGATGTCCTGCAGCTTGGAGATGATCTTGCCGGAGCCGGTGAGCTCGCCGTCGGGGAAGACGTAGCGGTCGATGAACGATCCCGCCTTGCTGCGGCTCGCGTTGTCGGGGCGCGTGATGCAGTGATTCAGCAGCATGCCGCCGGGACGGAGCTTGTCGCGCATGAACCCGAAGTAGGACGGGTAGTTGTGGACACCGATGTGCTCGGTGAGCCCGATGGACGACACCGCGTCGAAGCCGCTCTCGGCAACGTCGCGGTAGTCGCTGTGCCGGACCTCGGCGAACTCGCCGAGCCCTTCGTCGGCGATCGCTTTCTGGGCCCACTGTGCCTGTTCGGCGGACAGCGTCGCCCCGATCGCGTGGACACCCCTACGCGCGGCATAGCGGACCATTCCGCCCCAGCCACATCCGATGTCGAGGAGGCGGTCGCCGGGCTTGAGGCGGAGCTTCTCGAAGATGAGGCGGTACTTGTTCTCCTGCGCGGCTTCCAGCGATGCGTCGCGTTCCGGGTAGACGGCGCAGGTGTACGTCATCGAAGGTCCGAGCACCCACTCGTAGAACGTGTTCGAGACGTCGTAGTGGTAGTGGATGACCTCGGCATCACGAGACTTGCTGTGCCGCAGTCCTTCCGCAAATCGACGCCAGCGCGGCAAGGCCTCCTGCGGCGGCGGTGCGATCGGCTTGAAGTGATCGATGCCCAGCGACCGCGCGATGTGGGCGAGCGACAGGGGGGAGGGGCGGTGGAACTGCAGGTTGCTGGCCAGTGCCTTCAGCGCGGGGTACGGATCACCGGGGTGCGCGCCGATGAGTTCGAGATCGCCTGCGATGTAGGCGCGCGCGAGTCCGAGATCGCCGGGTGCGGTCACCAGATACGTTGTTCCGCGCGGGGTCTTCAGGTCGAGGCCGTACTGGGCGTCGACGGGTCCGGCGCTGCTGCCGTCGTAGGCGGTGATCCGGATCGACAGGTTTCCGCCGAGGAGTGTTTCGAAGATCTCGGCGAGGGTCATCTTGCCGGCGTGCGAGTCCACACTCGACGCCGAACTCTCCTTGAACGTGGTCATTGGCGTTTCACCGCTTTCGAGTAGAGGTCCAGCAGACGACCCCGCGGGTCGTACCGCTTCTTGAGGAGCCGATAACTCTCTCCGCCGTAGAGTTCGTCGAACTCCTCCGGCGTGTAGAAACTCTCTGAATACAGCGACTTGTGGCCGTCGAGTTCGGCGACCTTGCGTTCGATGGTCTTGTTGGTGTGCCCGGGATCGCCCGGGGTGACCGGCACGGCGGACCAGAAGCCTACATTGACGTACGTGCGTTGCGGGGCAAGGGGATACAGCGGCCAGGGGCGTACCGGATCGGCGCCGGGGAGGGCGGGCTCGCGAAGCCGGAGGGGGCACAGCCAGATCGGTTCGATGGGAATCTCGGAGAGGAACCACTCGACGTAGTCGGCGGTCCGGTCGATGGGAACCTCGATGTCCTGCACGACGCGTTCACCCGCCGGTAGTCCCTTGCGGGCGTTCAACCGGTCGCCGATGTCGAATCGCTGGTCGAGACCGATCAGCTTCCAGTAGAAACTGCTGCGGAGGTACCGCTTCGGCCACCAGCGCCGGATTCGCGGATTCTGTGCGCCGAAGGCGCGTGAGCACCAGAACCAGTCGGTGTCCCAGCGCCAGAGGTAGTCGTGGATCGTCAACCTATCGGTCGTCTTCTGTTGGATGGATCGATAGAAGATGTCCATCCCGGTGTAATCGCTGACCGGTCCGTCCTCGCCGGTCTGGCGGCCGAGCGTCAGATAGGACTCGTTGGCGGAGAACACGACTCCGTCGAGGTAGTCGACCGGTTCGCCGTCGTGCGACTTCGTGGTGACGATCGTGTCCATCGCCGACTGGAGGTCGACGATGCTCGTGAACCGAAGATGGCGCAGTGCCACATACGGCTTCACCGGCTCCAGCTCGATGCGTAACCGCACCGAATAGCCGAGCGTGCCATAGGAATTCGGGAAACCGAAGAAGAGGTCGGCATGTTCGTTGGTGGGCGTCGCGGTCAGGATCTCGCCGTCGCCGGTGAGGATGTCGATCTCGAGAACCGACTCATGGGGCAGTCCGGAGCGGAAGGACGTGCTCTCGATGCCGAGTCCGGTGACCGCGCCGCCGAGGGTGATCGTCTTGAGCTGTGGGACTACCAGCGGTGCGAGGCCGTACGGCAGAGTGGCCGCGACGAGGTTCTCGTAGGTGCACATGCCGGCGACGTCGGCGGTCCGCGCTTCGGGATTCACCGAGATGACCCGGTCGAGCCCGGAGACGTCCAGTCCCGGATGCGGATTGGCGGCGCGCTTACGAAAGAGGTTGGACGTCTTCTTCGCAAGACGCACGGTTGCCTGCGGCGGGATGGCACGATAGCTGGCCAGAAGGTCGGCAACCCCCTGGTCGAATGCCGCTCCCCCCATCTCGAGCCCGTTGGTCACCCGGTTAGCCTAGGACTTGATCAGTTCGCCCGCCAATCGTTTCGTAACTGAGGAGTGTCCAATCGTGGGTCAGGTTTCCGCATCGCAGTCGCTCGACATCGCCGCCGCCCCGGACGCCGTGGTCGGAGCTCTCGCCGACTATGAGGTCGTGCGGCCGGCCATCCTCCCGGAGCAGTACCGCGACTACAAGGTGATCAGCGGCGGCAAGGGCGACGGCACCGTCGTGCACTGGATTCTGCAGGCCACGTCGAAGCGGCAGCGCGACGTGCAGGCGACCGTCAGCGTCACCCCGGACACCGTCACCGAGCGCGACGCCAACTCGACGATGGTGACCACCTACTCCGTCGCGGCATCGGGCAGCGGTTCGCGCGTCACGACCACCACCACGTGGCAAGGGGCCGGCGGCATCGGTGGGTTCTTCGAGAAGACATTTGCGCCGAAGGGTCTCAACCGGATTCAGGCCGAGGTCCTCGGCAACCTGAAGAAGCGCCTCGAGAGCTGACGGCTCGGCATCTCCGACCGCGGCGCTCGATGACCTGCTCACCCGACAGCGTGCGATGACCGGCGCGGGATCGACCGATCCCGTCCGGCGCCGCCGTGGCCGGGCAAGGCCGTCGCCCTTGCCCATGCGCGACGGCGTCGACGCCACGCGCGTGGTGTTGCGTTCGGGGCCGGAGCTGACCGTCGGTCAGGCGCTGCTGGCCGCGCCCGTGCTGGCGGGGCTGACCGCCGACGATCTGGGTCGACGCGCCGCCGCGGGCGAGATCGTCGATGCCGACGGCCGACCCGCGGATCTGGCCGCGCCGTCGAGCCGCAATGTCTCGCTGTACCTCTACCGCGACCTCGACGACGAGATCGCGGTCCCGTTCGACCTGCCGGTGATCCACCACGACGAGAACATCGTCGTGGTGGACAAGCCGCACTTCCTCGCCACGATGCCGCGGGGCCGTCACGTGACCGAGACCGCGCTGGTGCGGCTGCGTCGAGAACTGGGCTCCGACACCGTCTCGCCGGCGCACCGCCTGGACCGCCTCACCGCCGGGGTGCTGCTGTTCACTCTGCGGCCCGAGGTGCGCGCGGCCTATCAGGACCTGTTCGCGTCCCGGACCGCCCGCAAGGAGTACCTCGCGCTCGCGCCGGCCGACGAGGCGCTGGCGTCGACCGTGACCGTGCGGGACCGGATCGAGAAGACCGCGGGCGACCTGCGCGCCCTCGTGGTGGACGGGCCGGTCAACGCCATCAGCGACATCACCCTGACCGAGGTCGTCGGCGGCCTCGGCGTCTACCGAATGGTGCCGCACACCGGCCGCACCCATCAGCTCCGGTTGCACATGGCGTCGCTCGGGGTGCCCATCGTCGACGACCCGCTCTACCCCGACGTGCGGCCGGGACTCGCCGCGCTTCCCGATCACGGGGACTTCACCCGGCCGCTACGCCTGGTCGCCCGGGCGCTGGAGTTCACCGACCCGCTGACCGGCGAGGAGCGCCGGTTCGAGAGCCGACGCCCGGTGGTCGGGATAGGGCCACGATCTACCCTGGCGCCATGACCATCCGCGCGTCCTACGAACGGCATCCCGACCTGGGCTGCGAGGCCGTGGTCTTCATCGACGACGAGTCGCTGGCCTGTTTCCAGATCCAGCGCGATCTGGTCGGCGGGCCGCGCGCCGACGAATACTGCGTCACCACGGGAGCCAGTGCGCCCGTCTACGGCGGGATCACGCAGTGGCGTCGCATCGACGACCGATTCGAGTTCGCGCTCACCGCGCGCGCCGGTCGGCTGTTCGGCGACGAGGTCCTGTCCTTCGAGGTGGCCGCCGTCGAGGAGTCGACCGTCGACGACATCGCCGCGCATGTCGATCGGTTGCTGCGCTGACGCTGCGACTACCCTGGGCCGGGTGACGCAACCATTCGATCCCAGCGCGTTGTTCGGCGGCGGCCAGGGCGGGGAGAACCCGATGGCCGGACTGCTGGCCCAGGCGCAGCAGATGCAGGAGAAGCTCCTGTCGGCGCAGAACGAGATCGCGGCGGCGGAGGTGGTCGGTAGTGCGGGCAACGGGCTCGTGACCGTGACCGGCAACGGCACCGGTGAGGTGACCGCCGTGTCGATCGATCCGAAGGTCGTCGATCCCGACGACGTGGAGACCCTGCAGGACCTGTTGCTGGGTGCGTTGGCCGACCTGTCGGAGAAGCGCGAGCAGCTTGCCAGCGAGAAGATGGGGCCGCTCGCCGGTGGTCTCGGCGGTGGTCTCCCCGGATTGGGCGGCTGAGTACGCCCACCCCGCGTACGACGCCGAACGACGAGTAGGAATCCCGGACACCGTGGACGCAGATCAGCATGTATGAGGGACCGATCCAGGACCTGATCGACGAGCTGGCCAAACAGCCGGGCCTCGGTCCGAAGGGCGCCCAGCGCATCGCGTTCCACCTGCTGGCCGGGGAGAAGTCCGACATCGATCGCCTCGTCGCCGCGCTGGGACGGGTCCGCGACGACGTCGTCTTCTGCGCGGAGTGCGGGAACGTCTCGGCCAATCGGCTGTGCCGGATCTGTTCGGACGCCCGCCGCGACGCCAGCAAGATCTGTGTCGTCGAGGAGCCGAAAGACGTGCACGCGATCGAACGGACCAAGGAGTTCACCGGGCGCTACCACGTACTCGGTGGTGCTCTCGACCCGTTGTCCGGGATAGGCCCGGACCAGTTGCGTATCCGTGAACTGCTGCGTCGGCTGGCCAATCAGGAAGACGGCGTCGACGTCTCCGAGGTGATTGTCGCGACCGACCCGAACACCGAGGGCGAGGCGACCGCGACCTACCTCCAGCGCATGCTGAAGGACTTTCCCGGCCTGTCGGTCACCCGGCTCGCGTCGGGGCTGCCGATGGGCGGCGACCTCGAGTTCGCCGACGAACTCACCCTGGGTCGTGCACTGTCGGGTCGTCGCATCCTGGCGTGAGGTCGGTGGCCGTCGTACCCGGCAAACCGGACGGCTAGGGTCATGTGGTGATCTCGCGTAGTGGGTGGCGTCGTCGTGTCCGGGGTGTTGCAGCAGGCCTGACGGTGGTGGTCGCGGGCGGCCTGGTGGGTGCCGTACAAGGCGTGCAGCCGCCCGAAGCATCCGCTGCGCCGGCGCTCGATTGGCAGGCATGCCCCGCGGTGCACGGCGTACCGGCGACGGTCCGGTGCGCGACGGTCGAAGTTCCGCTCGACCACTCCGAGCCGAACGGCGAGACCATCGAGATCGGCGTGAGCCGTATGCAGGCGCGCGACCAATCCCGGCGTCGCGGTGTCGTGATGGGCAACCCGGGCGGCCCGGGCGGCGACGGCATCGCGATGTTCAGTCAGCTGCGCCCGCCGGCGGCCATGCTCGACGAATGGGATCTGGTGGCCGTGCAGCCGCGTGGTCTGGTGTCGGGCACACCGCTGCGCTGCGATCCGATCACCGGCGACGAGCCCGAACTGATGACGGCGCTGGGCAAGCTGAATCGCGATCGCTGCGAGGCGCGTACGCCGGGCCTCGGGGCGACGCTCACCACCGAGAACACCGCCCGTGACATGGAGGTCGTCCGGCGGCTGCTCGGCGAACCGAAGGTCAGCCTCTACGGCATCTCGTACGGCACCCTGCTGATGTCGACGTACGCGACACTGTTCCCGCAGCGCGTCGACCGGATGGTCCTCGACTCCGGTTTCGACCCGGGCGTGGTGTGGAACAGCCTTCTCTCCGTGCAGACACCCGGCTACAAGGCGCGGGTGCACGAGATGATGGCGTGGATCGCGCGCCACGACCGGATCTACCATCTCGGCACGACGCCACTCGCCGTGTACCGGAAGTGGAGCGACCGGGTCAGTGCCGAGGCCGGTGTGCCGCCATCGCTGCTGGCACCTCCCGCGCAGGTCGGGGACGTGCCGCCGGGCCTGCGGGCGGTCGCGCAGCAGTACATCGCGGGAACCGATCTGACCGCCGACGCGCGTGCCAGGTTCGAGAACCTGGTGTTCACCTTGCTCCGGCCCGGGTCGCTACAGCTGACGTCGCAGCTACTGGTGCTCACCCGCGCGCTCGCTCCTGATCGCAACTCCTGGCCGACGGTGGCGCTGATGACCGCGACCCCCGGCCGGAAGCTGCCCACCCCGGGCCCCGCCGCGCTCGAGGCCGCCCAGGTCTCGCAGGACATGCAGGCCGCGGTCCTGTGCAACGAGAACCAGGTCCCCGCGCAGCCGTCGCTCGGCTTCCAGGCGTTCGTCGCGAACTACGTGACCGGGGATCCGTTCGAAGCGCCTGGTCTCGCCTACGAGTCCGGCCTCGCGTGTGCCGGAGCGCCGGCGCTTGCGCGGCCGGTCGAGATCCGCAACCGCGGGCTGGCGGTGGCGCCCCTGCAGATCCAGAGCGTCGGCGACCCGCAGACCCCGTATCGCGGGTCGCTGAAGATGCGTGAACTCATGCGCAGCCACCTCATCACCGTCGGTGGTGGCGACCACGCGCAGCTCGGTCGCGCCAACAAGCCACTCGACGACGCCATCGTCGAGTACTTCCGCACCGGCCGGACCTCGGTGCAGCGCGTCCCCGAAGCCCCGATCACGGCTCCGCTCACCCGGTTGCCCTCGGCGTTCGCGTCCGGGGCGGCCGGTCGGTGACCCACCCTGATCTGGTGAGCCCGCAGACCCGCGCCCGTGTGACCGAACTGGCCGCTCGCCTCGACGCCGGGATCGTCGCGATCGACGGACCGTCCGGAGCGGGCAAGTCGACGATCGCCGATCTCCTGGTCGCGGACCTGCGCGCTCGGGGAGTCGGGGTGACCCTGGTCCGCACCGACGACTTCGCGACGTGGGACGATCCGGTTGCGTGGTGGCCGGAGCTGGAAACCGATGTGCTGCACCCCTTCACCCGACGACGCGACTACCGGTACCGGCCCCGCGTGTGGCAGGACGGCGTCCCGGCCCCCGGGCCCCGCGTGTGGATCGAGTGGCAGCCGCTCCTGATCATCGAAGGGGTGTCGTCGGCGCGGCGCCGGATCGCCGGCCGCCTGTCCCACGCGCTGTGGCTCGACGGCGGGACCCCGAGCGAACGGCTCGAGCGGACGGTCGCCCGCGACGGCGAGGACGCGCGAGGTCATCTTCAGGCGTGGCAGGAGTTCGAGCGCGGCTGGTTCGGCGTGGATCGCACGCGAGAACGGTGCGTCGTACTGGACTGAGCCGGCTTGGACTGAGGGGTCTCGGACTGACGGTCCCGTCGGCCGACCGGGATGCCGAGCGGACGCCGCGGTTAGTGTCGAGGGATGGCCACCCGACGACGCTTCCGTGATCTGGCGGAGCTCGACGCGCAGCTGATCGAGTGCCGTGCATGCCCGCGCCTCGTCGAATGGCGGGAGTTGGTCGCGCAGGAGAAGCGACGCGCGTACGCCGACGAGGAGTACTGGGGGAGGCCGGTGGCCGGTATCGGTCCGGCGGATGCGCGACTGCTGATCGTCGGCCTCGCCCCCGCGGCGCACGGTGGGAATCGGACCGGGCGCATGTTCACGGGTGACAGAAGCGGCGATGTCCTGTTCTCGGCGCTGTATCGCGCCGGCCTTGCGAGCCAGCCGCTCTCGGTCGCGATCGGCGACGGGTTGGAGCTGTTCGACACGCGGATCACCGCACCGGTCCACTGCGCACCACCGCAGAACAAGCCGACGGTCGAAGAGCGCGACACCTGTTCGTACTGGCTGCACGCCGAACTCGAGTTGCTCGCGCCGACGGTCCGTTCCGTGATGACACTCGGTGGATTCGGTTGGCAGTCAACGCTTCGTACCTTCGCGAGGCTCGGCTGGACGGTCCCGAAGCCGATGCCGAAGTTCGGTCACGGTGTCTCCACCACCCTCGTCCGCGACGGTGCCGAACTCGAGGTCTTCGGCTGCTACCACGTGAGCCAGCAGAACACCTTCACCGGACGGCTCACTGTGGAGATGGTCGTCGACGTACTCACCGCGGCGGCGCGGTCGGCGGGGATCGAGAGTGCTTGAGGGAGCCCTCGGTCAGCGGAAGGCCGTCGTCGACGTTACCGACGCCGTCCCGCGGCGAGGCGTTCCCGGCGGAGCCGGTCTACCTCGGGGAGGTCAAGCGGGGCAAGGGATTCGACGCCGAGCGCGGTGGCCAGGAGGTGATCGGCGAGTTCGGGGTTGCGGGCCAGTGCCGGACCGTGCATGTAGGTGCCGATGACGCTGCCCTGGACGACGCCCTCGGTGCCGTCGCCGACGCCGTTGCCCACGCCGTGCCGTACCCGACCCAGTGGGGCCGCGTCGGACCCGAGAGTCGTTCCGCCGCGGTGGTTCTCGAAACCGGTGAGGGACTGTGACAGTCCTGGGAGGGTCGGATCGACGAGCAATTCGCCGATACTCCGCTCCGCCTGGGGCGCCGTCGTGAGATCGAACAGGGAGATGCCGTCGACGCGTTCGCCCGCCGATGTCTCGTACCAGTGGCCGAGCACCTGGATGGCGGCGCAGATGGCCAGCACCGGCCGTCCGGCCGCCGCCGCCTGCTGCAGACCCGGGTAGCGCGTCAGGTGCCGGGTGGCGAGCCGCTGCGCGTAATCCTCGGCGCCACCGAGGGTGTAGACGTCGAGCGAGTCGGGGACCGGATCGTCGAGGGTGATGTGGATGACCTCGGCGTCGATGCCACGCATCAGTGCGCGGCGCTTCAGGACGAGGGCGTTCCCACCGTCCCCGTAGGTACCCATGACGTCGGGCAGGACGAGGCCGATCCGCAGGGTCGATTCGCTCACTGCTCCGCCTTCCGTGATCGTGCTGCGCGTTCCAGGGCGGTGCCGAGATCGCGGAACGCCGTGTAGTTCGCCAGGACCTCGACGCGTCCCGGCGGGCAGGATGCGATGGCGGCCATGGGATCCGGGATGGTGGTGTGTTCGGCGCCCGCGTAGAGCAGCCGGACCGACAGGTCGGCGGCGCGCTCGCCGGCCGCGACGACCTGCATGGTCTCGAATGCCTCGAAGCGCACGTCCCACAACCAGGACAGGTCCTCGCCGTCGGGCACCTGGCCGTTGACCGCGATCACCAGCCCGTCGGCGTCCTGGTCGATCATCGACATCGCTTCCTGCCATCCGGCCGGGTTCTTCGCGAGAAGTGTTCGGATGGAGTGGTTTCCGACCTGGTGGATGCCGTACCGGCCGGCGACCTCGCCGACGGTGCCGACGGCGGCCACCGCGTTGCGCGGGTCGGCGCCCATCGCGACGGCCGCGGCCACCGCCTGGGTCGCGTTGCCGCGGTTGGCCCTGCCCGGCACCGCGAGCTCCAGGGGAGCGCTGAAACCGTCGGGGCCGTAGATGTTCTCGTCGTCGAACCACCAGTCGGGGGTGGGGCGGCGGAAGTTGTCGTCGCCGGTCGACCGCCACCCCTCCTCGGAACGGACGATGGGCTCGCCGGTACGGGGGCAGCTGACGGAATCGCCGACCCAGCTCGCGCCGGCGGCGACCCAGACCACGTCCGGGGCGTCGAAGGCGGCCGACGTCACCAGGACGTCGTCGCAGTTGGCGATCACCGTGGTCTCGGGATGACGTGCGATGCCTTCACGCAGCCGACGCTCGATCATGTTGATCTCCCCGACTCGGTCGAGCTGATCCCGGGAGAGGTTGAGCATCACGAGGACCTCGGGGTCGACGGCGTCGCTGACGTGCGGGACGTGCAGTTCGTCGACCTCGAGCGCGCAGAACGGCGCCGTCCGGCTCAGGGTCAGCGTCGCGATGATGCCGGCGTCCATGTTGGCGCCGTCGGCCTGGGTGGCGACCTCGCCGAGTTCGGCCATCGCGGCCGCGGTCATCCGTGTGGTCGTCGACTTCCCGTTGGTGCCGGTGACGATCGCGGTGCGTTTGCCCGCGGCGAGCCGACCCATGATCTGGGGGTCGATCTTCGCGGCGACCAGACCGCCGATCATCGACCCCTTGCCCCGTCCCGCGGTGCGCGACGCCCACCGGGCCGCGGCCGCAGCACCCAGGGCGATGGCGGTACGGGCGGGAACACGGGTGTTCGTACGGGTTGCAGAACCGGCGGAAGAGAGTCGGTCGGGCATGCGCACGAGTGTGTCACAGGCCGATCCGACGGGAGTGGTCGTGCCGTGCGCCGACGCCGCGTAGGCTCGGCGGCTGTGAGTCGCGACACCCATCTGCGCCTGTCCCTGCCCGCCCGAGTGCAACGCGGACTGTTGCTCGGCGTCGCACGAATCCCGGCCGGAGCGTTGGCCGTTCTGGGGCGACGGGCACCGGTCAACTCCGACGGTGAGCGGGTCGCCCCCGAGCTTGCCGCGATCGGCTGGGCCAATGACAACGTGCCCGGGCTGAATCCCTTCCAGGGCGAGGTGGCGCAGTCGCGTGCGCAGACCGACGAGGTCGGCGCCGCCATGGCCGAGGCGCTGCCGCCCATGGCGGTGGAGGAGGACCTCGTCATCGACGGACCCGCCGGCCCGATCCCGGCCACCCGGTATCGCTCCACCACCGACTCGGCCGGGCTGCTCGTCTACTTCCACGGCGGCGGCTTCGTCACCGGCAGCCGGATCAGCCACGACACCTTCGTCCGGCGTCTGGCACATGGCACCGGCCTCGACGTGCTCTCCGTCGACTACCGGTTGGCCCCCGACGCCCCGTTCCCCGCGGCCGTCGAGGACGCGGTGGCGGCGTGGCGCTTCGCTGTCGAGGTGGCGCCGCGGTGGGGTCTCGATCCGGCGCGGATCGTCGTCGCCGGTGACAGCGCGGGCGGAAATCTCGCGACCGTCGTCGCCCGGGAGGTCCGTGGCGAAGCGGTCACCCCGGCTTTCCAGCTGCTCATCTACCCGGTGACGGACCAGGCCGCCGACACACCCTCGCGCCGGGAGTTCGCGTCGGGGTACTTCCTCACCGCCGACGGCATCGACTGGTTCACCGATCGCTACCTGCCCGACGCCGCGCAGCGGAGCGACCCGCGCTGCTCGCCACTGCTTGCCGACGATCTCAGCGGTCTCCCGCCCGCGCATGTCATGGTCGCCGGCTTCGACCCGCTGCGTGACGAGGGCCTCGCGTACGCGCGCAGGCTCGAGGAGGCCGGCGTGCCGGTCACGGTCCGGCGAGAGGGCGCGATGATCCACGGGTTCGTCAACATGACCTTGATCAGTCCGGGTGCCCGGGCCGCGGTCGACCGTCTGTGCGCGGTGGTGCGCGAGGCCCTTCCGCCGGCCGGGTCCAGCTCAGCCGCCTGAGCGCACCGGTGTTCCGGCGCCCTCCCGAGCGCCCGTCACCGCCGACACGGAATCGGCCGGCGCCGGGGTGGCACTTGGAACGGTCGGGCGCCTACGGGTTCGCGGCCGGGCCATCACCCCGGCAGCGCACCCCGCGACGACAATGACCGCACCGACGATCTCCCCGACGCTGGGGACTTCGCCGAGAACGAAGAATGCTGCCGAGATCCCAACCACGGGCACGAGCAGCGACATGGGCGACACCCGGCTTGCGTCGTTGCGTCCCAGCAGCGTGGTCCACAGACCCGCACCGATGACGGTGCCGAAGATCGCGAGGTAGGCGAGGCCACCCAGGGCACGGAGTCCACTCTCGGTACCGAGCGTGGCGAGCGCGTCGAAGCCGGCGGAGGGTCCCTCGACGATCAAGCTCACCGCATACAGCGGCGGAGTGGCGACGACGGCCATCCACAACGTCATCCGCAAGGAGTCGTCGGGACGGGCGAGTCTGCCCCCGATGTTGCCCGCTGCCCAGCTCAGACCACCGAGCACGGTGAGACCGATCGGGAGCAGAGCGGCCACGCCGAGGTCGCTGCCGCGCATCCGGTCGATCGCGATGACCGCCATGCCGAGGACCGCGACCGCCAGGCCGAGGATCTGTCCGGTCGTCATCCGTTCGCGGAGGAACAGCACGCCGAGCATGACCGTGAAGGGCGCCGAGGTCTGGAGGACCAGCGAGGCGAGCCCGGTCGGCATGCCCAGATCCATGGCCAGGAACAGCATGATGAACTGCACGCTGCCGAAGCCGGCGACGTACAGCAGGAACCACTTCAGGCGCACCTTCGGGAACCGCACGAACAACATGACCGGTATCGCCATCACCGCGAATCGCATCGCGGCGAGGAAAAACGGCGGGAAGTGGTCCAGCCCGACTCGGATCGCGATGAAGTTCAGTCCCCAGAGCAGGACGACGAACAACGCGAGAAGGCGATCACGAGTGGACATGGCCCCATGGTCAACGCTGTCGAAGTGAAGAACAATCTAATTTAGACGGATTGACCATTCAGTTTTACTGAATATTCTGCGCCTCACTCCTGCGCGGCGGCGACCTTCGCGCGCACCTCGTCCATGTCGAGACCTTCGACGGCACCGATCAGTTCCTCGAGTTGCGCCGCGGGCAGCGCGCCGGGCTGATTGAACAGCAGGATGCCGTCACGGAAAGCCATGAGGGTGGGGATGGAGCGGATGCCGAGGCTGCCGGCGAGCTGCTGCTCGGCCTCGGTGTCGATCTTGCCGAACACGATGTCGGAGTGTGCTTCGGATGCCTTCTCGAAGACCGGCGCGAACTGGCGGCACGGACCGCACCAGCCGGCCCAGAAGTCGAGCAGGACGATGCCGTCCGAGGCGATGGTGTCCTCGAAGGTTTCCAGGGTGATGTCTTGGGATGCCATGCCCCCAACAACCGTATGAACGGCCCGGACATTCCTGACCGGCCGAAATGCGGTGGCCCATGGCACCGCCGGCCGGTGATGCCGGGCTGAGTACCGTTGTCGCATGGAGGTCCGGCGTCTGCGTCTGCTGCGGGAGTTCGCCGATCGGGAATCGATCGGCGCCGTCGCCGACGCGATGCACATGACCCCGTCGGCGGTGTCGCAGCAGCTGAAGGTCCTGGCCGACGAGGCGGGCGTGGCGCTGTTCGAACCCGACGGCCGCCGAATCCGCTTGACGGAGGCGGGACGTGCCCTGGTACTGCGCGCCGACGACGTGATCGCTGCGGTGGACCGGGCGCAGGAGGAGATGTCGTCGTACCGGTCCGGCAAGGCGCGTGTCCGGCTGGCGATGTTCCCGTCCGGTGCGACCCTGCTGCTGCCGGCGGTCCTGGAGCGGGCCACCGCATCGGGCATCGACGTACATGCGGTCCATCTCGACGTCGGATACCACGACGCGGCACCGGCTCTCGCCGACCACGACATCGTGGTCACCCACCGCGACGAACGGACCCCGGCGATCAACATCCCGCGGGTCCGGGTCACTGAGCTGATGCGTGAACCCGTCGACGTGATCGTCGCCGCCGGCAGCGAACTCGCCGTGCGCGACCAGGTCGCGGTCACCGAACTCGCCGATCACGACTGGATCAGCGTCGAGGGCGGCTTCCCGGTCGACGATGTGCTGCAATCGATCTCGGCGGCGACCGGGGTGGCGCCCCGGGTGACACAGCGGATGCTGGACTTCACCACCATCGAGGCGCTCGTGGCCCACGGCCACGGCATCGCGCTGATGCCGCGTTTCGCGGTCCGGCACCCGGAGGTGAAACGACTGGTGCTCAAAGGAGTTCGCGCCGCACGGGTCTACGAGGCGCTGGCCCGGCCGCGTTCGCGGGCGGCCGTGCAGCAGGTCGTCGATCACCTGCGTGCGGTGGGTGCCGAACAGGGCTGACGGCCCGACGCCACCTGAGCGGGCCCGGATACGCCGACAGCCCGGGGCTTGTGCCTCGGGCTGTCGACGATTTCGAGAACTCAGACGCCGAGACTCTTGCCGACGATGTCCTTCATGATCTCGGTGGTGCCACCGAAGATCGTCTGGATACGAGCGTCGGTGTAGGCGCGGGCAACCCGGTACTCGTTCATGTAGCCGTAGCCGCCGTGCAGCTGGAGGCAGCTGTCGATGACCCGCTTGGCGAGCTCGGTACACCACCACTTGTTCTTCGAGGCGTCGACGGCGTTCAGTTCACCATCGAGTACGCCCTGCAGGCAGCGGTCGATGTAGACCTCGGCGATGTCGAGCTCGGTCGCCATCTCGGCGAGGCTGAAGCGGTTCGCCTGGAAGGTGCCGATCGGACGGCCGAAGGCCTTGCGATCCTTGGTGTACTGCAGGGTCTCGTCGAAGATCGCACGCGCACCGGCGATGGCGCCGATGCCGATCGACAGCCGCTCCGACGGCAGGTTCTGCATGAGGTGGTAGAAGCCCATGCCCTCCTGGCCGAGCAGGTTCTCGACCGGGACGCGCACGTCGTTGAAGTGCAGCTCGGCGGTGTCCTGGGCCTTGAGGCCCATCTTGTCGAGCTTGCGACCGCGCTCGAAGCCCTCCATGCCGCGCTCGACGACGAGCAGCGAGAACGCCTTGTGGCCCGCCTCGGGATCGGGGTTGGTCCGGCAGACCACCACCACGAGGTCGGAGTTGATGCCCGACGAGATGAACGTCTTGTTGCCGTTCAGGACATAGTGATCGCCCTCGAGCTTGGCCGAGGTCTTGATGCCCGCCAGGTCGGAGCCAGCGCCCGGCTCGGTCATCGCGACGGCGAGGATCGTCTCGCCGGTGGCGATCCCGGGCATCCAGCGCTTCTTCTGCTCGTCGTTGGCGAGGTGCACGAAGTACGGTGCGACGACGTCGTTCTGCAGGCTGAGGCCGGGTGCCGCGCCGTCGAACTTCGCGAACTCCTCGACCACCACGGCGTTGAACCGGAAGTCGTCCATGGCACCGCCGCCGCCGTACTCCTCGGGGATGTTGAATCCGAGAAGACCTGCGTCACCGGCCTTCTTGAATGCGATGCGATCGACCTGACCGGCTCGCGTCCACTCCTCGGTGTACGGGGCGCATTCGCGCTGCAGGAACTGCCGCGCGGTTTCCCGCAGGGCCTCGTGCTCGTCTTCGAAGATGGTGCGTTTCATGGCTTCTGCCTTTCTGCTCTACTCGATCGTCGTTCAGGAGTTGTCGGTCGGTCAGTTGTCGTTCTGGTCGGCGTCGCGCGCGCCGACGACGCGCAGTGAGAGCAGCGCATACGACGCCGCGACCTCGGCCGGTGTCCGGGCACCCGAGGGGCGGTACCAGGTGGTGATCGCCTGGCATGCGCCGAACAGGTAGCGCAGCACGTCTTTCACGTCGTCGTCGAAGTGGAACTCACCGGATTCGACGCCACGCTCGATGACACTGGCGAGCAGCTCCTCGGTCTCGGTCCGCATCGCGACGTAGGTCTCCCGTCGCGGATCCTCGACGTCGAGGTGGCGGAACTCGCTTGCCACGCTGGCGAGTTCGACGTCGTTGGTCATGTGCAGGACGATCGACTCGATCGCGTTGGACAGCTGCTCGCTCGGCGTCCGTCCGGACTCGATGGCCGCACCCACCCACGCGAGCACAGCGGTCATCGCCGCCTCGAGCAGTTCGACCAGGATCCCCAGCTTGTTGTCGTGGTGGTAGTACAGCGTCGGCAGCGACACCCCCGCTCGCGAGGCGATGTCGCGGATCGAGGTGCCGTGGTAACCGCGTTCATAGAACGCGTGTTTCGCCGCGACGAGAGTGGCCGGCAGCGGAACCTGTTCGCGCAGCCGCCAGTCCAGACCGTCGGTCTCGATCGTGAATTTCCGGGCGGGAACCGCCCGGGCCGGCTCAGACACGTTCGATGATGGTGGCGTTGGCCATGCCCGCGCCCTCGCACATGGTCTGCAGGCCGTACCGGCCACCGGTCGCCTCGAGATGGTTGACGAGCGTGCCCAGCAGGCGGGTGCCCGACGATCCGAGCGCGTGGCCCAGCGCGATCGCGCCGCCCCGCGGGTTCAGCTTGGCCGGGTCGGCGCCGAACTCGTGGGCCCAGGCCAGGGGCACGGAGGCGAAGGCTTCGTTGACCTCGTAGGCGTCGATGTCGTCGATGGACAGTCCCGAGCGCGCGAGGATCTTGTGCGTGGCCGGGATGGGAGCGGTCAGCATGAAGATCGGATCGTCGCCGGCGACCGAGAACGAGTGGAACCGTGCGCGGGGGGTCAGGCCCAGCTTCGAGGCCATGACGTCGCTCATGATCAGTGCGCCCGACGCGCCGTCGGTCAGCGGCGACGAGTTACCGGGGGTGATGTGCCAGTTGATCTCCGGGAAGCGAGCCGCGAAGTCCTCGCTGTAGAACGACGGCTTCAGGCCCGACAAGCCCTCGGGAGTGGTGGTCGCGCGCACCGTCTCGTCGGTCTTGTGCGTGAACGTCTTGCCGTCGGCGTCAGCGACGTCGATGGGCAGGATCTCGCGATCGAAGAAGCCCTCGCCCGCCGCCGCGGCGGCACGCTGGTGGGACTGCGCGGCGAAGGCGTCGAGCGTGTCGCGGTCGAACTTCCACTTGGCGGCGACCAGTTCAGCGGAGATGCCCTGTCCGACAAGTCCATCCGGGTACCGTGCTTCGATGCTCGGGCCGTAGGGGCTGCGCCCGGCGGTGGTGAAGCCCATCGGGACGCGACTCATCGATTCCACGCCGGCGGCGATCACCACGTCGTAGGCGCCGGCGATGATGCCCTGCGCGGCGAAGTGGGCGGCCTGCTGGCTCGATCCGCACTGCCGGTCGACGGTGGTGGCGGGTACGGATTCGGGGAAGCCGGCGGACAGCAGCGCGGTCCGCGAGATGTTCAGGGCCTGCTCGCCGGCCTGACCGACGCAGCCGCCGATCACGTCGTCGACGAGTGCCGGATCGAGGTCGTTGCGCTCGACCAGGGAGCGCAGCACCTGTGCGAGGAGCTCGACGGGCTTGGTCTCCGACAGCGCGCCACCGGGCTTGCCCTTTCCAGACGCGAGGCGGACGACGTCGACGATGACGGCTTCGGGCATGTGGGTTCCTCTCGGGAGCGGGTCACGGCGCAGCGCACCGCTTCGCGCGGCGTACTGTATCTAACGATCGTTATACCGGTCTAGCACGCGCCCGGCAGGGGAATCAACAACACTGGCCGCGGAAATGCGCGAAGCCCCCACCCGACAGGTCGGGTGGGGGCAGATGTCGCGGTGGGTCAGATGGTGCCTTTGTCCGGCTGACCTGCAGGAACGGCGGTGAAGGTCCGGACGTCCAGCGGTCCGGAAAGCAGGCCCCCGATCGCCTTGCCGAGCGTGGTGAGCGCCGGAGCGGAGCCGTGCGTCGCCAGGGCCTCCGTGGATTCCCAGCGCTCGATCATCACCAGGTCGGTCGAGTCGCCGATGGCCTCGTGCAACGCGTACTTCCCGCATCCCGGCTCGCCGTGGACTTCGGGGATCGCGGCGAGCAGGGCCTCCCGCACGGCCTGTTCCTCGCCGGGTTTGGGGGAGATGGTGGCGACGACGATGACTTCGGACATTCGTGGAACTCCATTCGCGTCCAGCGGGTCGTGGACTCGGGACATGCCTGGCACGTGGACGCCGGACACCCCGGTGACGTTAGGTCAGCGAGACGACCCGGTGTGGCGGTTTCGTCAGGACCGCGGGTCGTCGGAGGTCAGCGCCAGCCGAGAGCCGGTGCGACGTGCGTGAGGATCGACTCGAGGACGTGTGCGTTGTACTCGACCCCGAGTTGGTTCGGCACCGTCAGCAGCAGTGTGTCGGCCGCGGCGATCGCCTCGTCCTCACGCAACTGCTCGATGAGCTTGTCCGGCTCGTCGGCGTAGCTGCGTCCGAATCGGGCCACACTGTTGTCGATGACACCGACCTGATCCGATTCAGCACCACCACGTCCGAAGTAGGCGCGGTCGCGGTCGTCGACAATTGCGAAGATGCTGCGGCTCACCGATACTCGTGGCTCACGCGGGTGTCCGGCATCGGCCCAGGCCTTGCGGAACCGCTGGATCTGTTCGGCCTGTAACTGGTGGAACGGCACCCCGGTGTCCTCGGTCAACAGCGTCGAGCTCATCAGGTTCATGCCCTGCTGGGCGGTCCATTCCGCGGTCGCCCGGGTCCCGGCGCCCCACCAGATGCGGTCCCGCAGGCCGGGGGACTGCGGCTCGATGGGCAGGAGTCCCGGCGGGTTGGGGAACATCGGACGGGGATTCGGCGTGGCGAAGCCGCCGCCCTCGATGACCTTCAGGAACACCTCGGTGTGCTGTCGCGCCATGTCCGCATCGGTCGACCCCTCGGGCGGTACGTAGCCGAAGTACTTGTAGCCGTCGATGACCTGCTCGGGGGACCCACGACTGATCCCGAGCTGCAGCCGACCGCCGGAGATGAGATCTGCGGCGCCGGCGTCCTCGGCCATGTACAGCGGGTTCTCGTAGCGCATGTCGATGACCCCGGTGCCGATCTCGATGTGACTGGTCTTCGCGCCGATCGCCGCGAGCAACGGGAACGGCGATGCGAGTTGCCGTGCGAAGTGATGGACGCGGAAGTACGCACCGTCGGCGCCGAGCTCCTCGGCGGCCACCGCGAGGTCGATGGACTGCAGCAGCGTGTCCGCGCCGGACCGCACCTGGGACCCGTGGGCGTCCGACCAGTGACCGAACGACAGGAAACCGATGTTCTTCATGCCCTCTAAATGAAACTCTGGTCCGTTTTGTTCCCGTCAGAACGATTCCGTCCCGCCGATCGGCGCGATCGACGGGACGGAATCGGGTCTTCGAAGGGGGAGGGTCAGGGCGCCCAGGTGCCCGGGGCGGCCTCGCCGTCGGCGACCGGAACCGAGGTGACCCGGTAAGCGCGGTTCACCGCCGAGACGACTGCACGCAGGCTGGCGGTGGTGATCGACGACGCGATGCCGACACCCCAGACCGTCTCGCCGTTGACCTCGGTCTCGACGTACGCCGCGGCGCTGGCGTCGCCGCCGGCGGTCAGCGCGTGCTCGCTGTAGTCGAGGACCCGGACCTCGTAGCCGACGGCGCCGAGCGCGTCGACGAAAGCCGCCAGCGGACCGTTGCCGGAGCCGGAGATCTCCCGCTCGTTGCCCTCGACCTTCACCACGGCGGTGATGTGGTCGTCGCCGCCGTCGACCTCGGCCGCGTCCACCTTCTGCCGGATGCGCTCGAGCGGCCAGATCGGGTGCAGGTAGTTCTCCGCGAAGACGTCCCACATCTCCTTGGGATTGACCTCGCCGCCCTCGCCGTCGGTGATCTTCTGGATCTCCCGGCTGAACTCGATCTGCAGACGACGCGGCAGGTTCATGCCGTGGTCGGCCTTCATGATGTACGCGACGCCGCCCTTGCCGGACTGGCTGTTGACGCGGATGACCGCTTCGTAGTTGCGGCCGACGTCCTTGGGGTCGATCGGCAGATACGGGACGGCCCAGGTGATGTCGTCGACGTCGGAGTCGGCGTTGTCCGCGTCGACCTTCATCTGGTCGAGGCCCTTGTTGATCGCGTCCTGGTGGCTACCCGAGAACGCGGTGTAGACCAGGTCGCCGCCGTAGGGATGACGCTCGGGGACGTTGAGCTGGTTGCAGTACTCGACCGTCCGGCGGATCTCGTCGATGTCGGAGAAGCTGATCTGCGGGTCGACGCCGCGGCTGAACATGTTCATGCCGAGGGTGACCAGACAGACGTTGCCGGTGCGCTCGCCGTTGCCGAACAGGCATCCCTCGATGCGGTCGGCGCCCGCCTGGTAGCCCAGTTCGGCTGCGGCGACGGCGGTTCCGCGGTCGTTGTGGGGGTGCAGGCTCAGGATGACCGAGTCGCGCCGGGCGAGATTGCGGTGCATCCACTCGATCGAGTCGGCGTAGACGTTGGGAGTGGCCATCTCGACGGTGGCCGGCAGGTTGAGGATCATCGGGCGCTCCGGGGTGGGGGCGATGATCTCGGTGACCGCGTCGCACACCTCCTTGGCGAAGCTCAGCTCGGTGCCCGTGTAGGACTCCGGCGAGTACTCGTACCGCCAGTTGGTGTCCGGGTAGTTCTGCTGTACCTCGAGGACCTTGTGTGCGGCGTCGGTCGCGATCTTGGTGATCGCCGCCTTGTCCGCGCGGAACACGACGCGACGCTGCAGGACCGACGTCGAGTTGTAGAAATGGACGATCACGTTGGCCGCCCCGCGGCAGGCGTCGAAGGTGCGCTCGATCAATTCCTCACGGCACTGGGTCAGCACCTGGATCGTGACGTCGTCAGGGATGGCGCCGTCTTCGATGATCTCGCGGACGAAGTCGTAATCGGTCTGGCTGGCCGACGGGAAGCCGACCTCGATCTCCTTGTAGCCCATCCGTACGAGGAGGTCGAACATGCGGCGCTTCCGGGCCGGGCTCATGGGGTCGATGAGTGCCTGGTTGCCGTCGCGGAGGTCGACCGCGCACCACATCGGGGCGGTGGTGATGACCTTGTCGGGCCAGGTGCGGTCGGGAACCGCCACCTTCTCGACCTCGTCGGCGAACTGGCGATAACGATGAACCGGCATCGCGGAGCTGCGTTGCGGGTTCCATGAGGGTTGTCCGGCGGGAATCGGGCCCGCCGGCTCGACGATTCGGCTGGCGCCGGAAGTGAAGCTGTCTGCTGGTGCCATGGTGGTCATTCTCCGTGTGTGGAAGGAAAGTGACCGGCGCGTGATGAGGCCCCGCGACGGAGGGCCGGTCGGTTCAGACCCCGCCGCGGCAACCGAGGAGGAGTGCGCGCTGCATGCGCTTGACTGTACTCCCCGGCGACGAGGTGGCCAAAGCTGCAGGTGAGGCCGGGTCATGACGTCCCCCTCTTCGGGGGGTGCCGCCTCACCGGCACGAGCTCCAGACTATGACATGCCTCTCACCGCGCAGCCGGAGTGACCCAAATCATCCGAGCGGCGGACGGGGCCACCCGGACCGATGATGCCCGGGATCTCGAGCCGCCACCCCGACGCGGCCGTCTGCAGAAAGGGCGAACGCCAGTGACGACCATCCCCGCCGAACCGCCGGTGACCGAACCGCCGGAGGGTAAACGCACGAGCCTTCGACGCGTGGCCGCCGCGAGTTCCATCGGCACGACGATCGAGTTCTACGACTTCTTCATCTACGGCACCGCCGCCGCCCTGGTGTTCCCGACGGTGTTCTTCCCGGCCGCCGACGAGGTCACCGGGACCATCGCGTCCTTTGCCACCTTCGCCGTGGCCTTTTTCGCGCGGCCGGTCGGAGCGATGCTCTTCGGTCACTTCGGCGACCGGATCGGCCGTAAACGCACCCTGGTGTGGACCCTGCTCATCATGGGACTGGCGACGGTCGCGATCGGTCTTCTCCCCGGTTACGAGACCGGCGTGTTCGGCTTCGCCGAATCCGGGATCGGCATCGCGGCGCCCATCCTCCTCGTCTGCCTGCGGTTCCTGCAGGGCTTCGCCGTCGGCGGCGAATGGGCGGGCGCAACGCTTCTCACCGCCGAGTACGCCCCACCGGGCAAGCGGGGGCTGTACGCGATGTTCCCGCAACTCGGCCCGGCCTTCGCGTTCTTCCTGTCGAGCCTGACGTTCCTCATCGCGAGTTTGACGCTCGGCGAGACCAGTTCGGCGTTCCTCGACTACGGCTGGCGCATCCCGTTCATCCTGTCCTTCGCGCTCGTCGCCGTCGGGTTGTGGGTCCGGCTCGCGGTCGCGGAGACGCCGGTGTTCCGAGAAGCGCAGCAGCGCGGGACAATCGGCGGTCCCGAGGTCGACGGTCCGGCACTGCCGTTCCTCGACGCCTTCCGCCACCAGTGGCGCGAGATCCTCATCGCCGGCGGCGCGCTGGCGAGCCTGTTCTCGCTGTTCTACATGGGCACGGCGTTCCTCACGAACTACGGCACCAAGTCACTGGAACTGTCGCGGACCTTCGTGCTGACCGCGGGAATGGGCGCGGCCGTGGTGTTCGGACTGTCGACCGCGGCGTCGGCGGTGTGGTCGGACCGCGTGGGTCGTCGCCGGGTCATCCTCACCTCGTGCAGCGTCGCGATCCCCTGGGCGCTGGTGCTGTTCCCGATCCTGGAGATCGGCGGCGGCTTCGCGTTCGTGGTCGGACTCTTCGGGACGCTGCTGATCTTCGGCATCGCCTACGGTCCGGCCGGTGCGCTTCTGCCCGAACTGTTCGAGGCGCGGTACCGCTACACCGGTGCGGGGATGGGTTACAACCTGGCCGGCATCCTCGGTGGGGCGATCCCGCCGCTGATCGCCGCCCCGCTGATCGCGGGTCCCGGTGCGATCTGGGTGGGTGTCCTGCTCGCCGGTCTGTCGGCACTCAGCGTCGTGTGCACGATCAAGATCGTCGAGACCAAGGACAAGACGATGCGGGCGTCGGTCTCCGACGACGAGCAGGTGCTGGTCGCGTAAGCGACCGTCCCGCAACCGCATACAAGAACTCCGCCCCGGGCCTGTCGGCTCGGGGCGGAGTTGTTGCCACCGTCCGCAAGCTACGGGCGCTCCTCAGCTCAGGGAGCGGGGGTGGAAGGGGTGTAGCGCAACCAGTCGACCGTCATGGTTGCCGGGCTCGGAGTCGTCGACGACGGGGGCCCGGGCCAGATGCCGCCGACCGCGACGTTGAGCAGCGCGTACATCGGCTTGTCGAAGACCCACCGTTCGTCGCCGGTGAGCGAGGAGCGGTTGATCGTGTAGACCGCGTTCCCGTCGATGGTGAAACGGATCTGCGACGACGACTTGGTCACCGCGTAGACGTGGAAGTCGCCCGGATCGATGCCGGTGAGGTCGTGGCCCCGCTCCCAGCGGCCGGCGAGCGGTCCCGGCAGCGGCAGTCCGGGGAGGAGATCGGCGAGCGAGAGATCGAGTGATCCCATCGCGGTGCCCAGCGCCGTCGGGCCGTGCACGCCCACGTGGACCCAGTCGGAGGTGTTGATCGTCTCGGCGATGTCGACCTCGCCGGCCGCCGGGTACCCGACGGAGTCGATGTCGCTCCCCAGCAGCCAGAACGCCGGGTGCAACCCGCGACCCTGCGGCAGGGAGATGCGCGCGGAGATCGTCCCGTAGGTGAACTCGAAGCTGTCCTTGGTGGTGAGCCGGGCCGACGTCCAGCCGCCGGTCGCCGCGCGGCGCGCCTCGATGAGCAGGTTGCCGTTGCCGTCGAGCCGCGAGTTCAGCCGATCGGCGGTGTAGTTCTGCACCTCGTTGTTGCCCCAGCCGCCGGCGCCGGTCTCGTGCTGCAGCGCCGACGGGAGAGTGCCGGCGGCGCCGTCGAATCCGAGGCTGAACGGCTCGTCGGCGTGGGCGGCCGCCGGCACGGACAGTGCTGCCGCGGCTGTCAGTGCGGTGACGGCGGCGACGGGCGCGAGGTGCGCTCCCAGTCGGCGGAGGAGTCCTCGAGGTTGAGGTGTGACAGTCATGGAGAACAAGTACCACACGTCACTTCTGTCTCATATGCCTCGTTCGTCACATTCGCCGGTCAGGCGCCTGTGGAGTCCGGGAACGCGGGACGTCCCCAGCGGCCCGCGAACGCGACCTCGGACAGCGGGAGCCGGGTGCGGGATTTCTCGTCGCGGGCGCGGATCTCCTCGGGAAGGGACGCCGGGTCGGCGAGCGCGCCGACTCCGAGCAGCACCAGCGGTCGTTTGTCGGCGGGGATCCCGAAGATGTCGCGGGCTGCCTCGGCGTCGAAACCGGCCATCGGATGGGCATTGAAGCCGAGGGCCTCGGACTGCAGGATCATCTGCGCCACCGCCAGTCCACAGTCGACGGCCCCGTACGTGTGGGCCTTCGCGTCGTCGGGGTCATCGGTGGTGCAGACCAGGATCAGGGCTGCCGAGCGCGGCGCCCACCCCGAGTTCCCCCGGGTCAGGACGCCGGCGAGGGCGTCGAACGTCGGGTCGCCGCGCAGTCCCGCGATGAAGCGCACCGGCTGCACCCGGCCCCAGGTGGGAGCCCAGCGCCCGGCGTCGACGATCGTGGTGACGTCGTCGAGCGAGATGGTCGCGGACGGATCGTAGCCGCGGGCGCTACGGCGGCCCGAGATGAGTTCGTGCATTCGCCCGAGGGTAGTGGCGTGCCGGTGTTCGTCAGGGCTCGGTTCGTGCGACGCCGCCGCCACCGGTCGCGCCGACCGCGTCGGGCAGCCGCACCTCGGCGACCTCGGTCTGCGGATCGGTCGGCTCGTCACGCATCACGACGAGCAGGATGGCCCCGAGGACGAGGAGTGCGAGACCGCTCGCGAGCGATGCGGCATGCATGCCGTCCACGAACGACTGTTTCGCCGCAGTGGCCAAACCCTCTCCGGCCGGGCCCATGTCCGTCGAGCGGTGCAGTGTCTCGCCGAGGGTGTCACCGAATGCCCAGCCCCGGTCGCCGTCTCGGAACACGAGGGTGGCCAGCGATCCGAGCAGTGCCAGTCCCATCGCGGTGCCGAGCTCGAAACTGGTCTCCGAGATGCCCGACGCGGCGCCGGACCGCTCCGGCGGAACCGAGCCGACGACGACGACCGACACCAGACTGAACTGGATGCCGTAACCGATGCCCGCGATCGTCGTGCACAGGATGTACACCCAGACCGGGGACGAGGTGCCGAGTGTCAGCATGCCGAGGTTGCCCGCCGCCGCCAGGCCGACGGAACCCACGAAGGCCAACCGCGTCCCCAGGAACGATGCGACCCTGGTGGCGCCGATGGAGAAGACCGCCACCGCGACGGCCATCGGCAGGCCCGCGATCGCCGCGGCCAGGACGTCGTGGCCCATGACCGACTGGAGGTAGACGCCGGTCAGGTAGGACATCCCGCCGAGTGCCATCATGCCGATCAGCGCCACGGCGACCGCTCCGCTGAACTGGGCGTTGCCGAACAGCTTGAGGTCCAGGAGCGGTGACGTGACCCGGCGCTGGTGCAGCAGGAATGTGACGAGCAGCGCGGCACCCACCACTCCGGCGACGACCACGCCGGTCGTGGCGCCTTCGCTCGCGACCGTCTTGACGGCATAGACGAGCGGGAGGATTCCGGCCATCGAGAGCACGACGCCGACGACATCGAACGGGTCGTTCGTCGCGGCCCGGTACTCGGGGATCAGGCGCGGCCCGAAGACGAACAGTGCGGCGAGCACCGGGACGTTGATGAGGAAGACCACGCCCCACCAGAAGTGGTGCAGCAGAACGCCTCCGATGACCGGACCGACCGCGCTGCCGCCGGCGAACGCCGCGGTCCACACACCGATCGCGCGCCCGCGCTCGCGGGCGTCGGGGAACATGTTGGCGATGAGCGACAGGCTCGAGGGCAGCAGGGTGGCGCCGCCGATGCCCATGAGGGCGCGCGCCGCGATCAGGATCTCGGGCGAGGGTGCGAAAGCGGCGATGACCGACGCGATGCCGAACAGTGCGGCGCCGGCGAGGAGGATGCGTCGACGGCCGACGCGGTCACCGACATTGCCCATCGTGATGAGCAGCCCGGCGATGAGGAAGCCGTAGATGTCGAGAATCCACAGCTGCTGGGCCGCGGACGGCGCGAGGGCATCGGTGATCGACGGGATCGCGAGGTACAGCACCGAGACGTCCATCGAGACCAGGAACACCGGCAGGGTCAGCACGGCCAGTCCCAGCCACGTTCGCCGGTCGGCGGTACCCGAGGTGGTCGGGCGGAGCCGGTTCGACGGGTCGAGCTGGGCGGACATCATTCCTCCTTCGCGGCTGACGGCAGCTACCTACGCGTACGGTGTACGCGGGTCAGCGTACGGGGATGAGTACGCTGTACGCAATCGAATTATTCCCGCCCTGAGCAGGAGGAACGAGAACGTGACGGCCGACACCTCGAAACTGTCGACGGCGACGATCGTCGATGCCGCGATCGCCGTGGCCGACGATGCCGGGATCGGCTCGCTGTCGATGCGGCGGGTCGCCGAGAAGCTCGGGGTCGGGGCCATGTCGCTGTATCGCCACGTCGAGGACAAGGACGCGCTGCTGCAGGCGATGTCGACCGAGGTCGGACGGCGGTTCCCGTACCCGGTGGACACCCAGCCCGGGTGGCGTGCCCGGGTCACCGTCGCCGTCGACGTCGACTGGGACCTCTACACGCGGCATCCGTGGGTGGTCCTGGCCTACTCGTCGCCCCGGCACAGTTACGGCGAGGATTCGCTGGCGTGCCTCGACTGGCTGGCGGCCGGATTCCTCGAGCTCGGCGTCGGCATCGAACGCGCCACCGACATGGCGCTGTCGGTCTGGAGCTTCGTCCACGGCGTCGCCCTTGTCGCAGTGAGCGATCAGTTGCTCCACGACGACGCCCTGCTGCCGTCCGCGGGACTGGCCGAGGTGATCTCGGGGGAGTCCGAGGTCGAAGTCCCGTCGCATCTCGCCCGCCTCGCCGGCCGTCGCGATGCCGGCCGGCTGCTCGATCCCCGGGCGCGGCTCGACGCCGGAATCGACTACCTCTGCCTGGGATTCGCGGCGTCGGCGGTGTGACAACCTTCGGCTCCCTGAGAGGCGAGCGAAGAGGGTTTTTCTGCTACCTGAGGTGCGAGCGAAGCGGGTCGTCTCCTGCTCCCTGAGGTGCGAGCGTAGCGGGTCGTCTCCTGCTCCCTGAGGTGCGAGCGTAGCGAGCCTCGAAGGGTCTCGCACGGCATCTCACCAGGCCCTTCGAGGCTCGTCGCTATCGCTCCTCGCACCTCAGGGAGCAGAGGGTCCGCTCGTCGCGCTTGGGGGCAGAGGGGGTCCGCTCGTCGCGCTTGGGGGTAGAGGGGTCGCGCTCCTCGGGGAGCAGGGCAAGCGGTTGTCACATGGCGTGGGGGAACACGGTGAGCATGTGCGCGCCGAACCATGAGCTGCCGACCACGATCGGCACGACGATCAGTCCCGCGACCACCGGCCGCATCCGCGCCAGCGCCATCGCCAGCGGGATCAGCAGGACGAAGGCGGGCAGCAGCAACCGGGGCCGGCTCATCATCAGTCCGCTCGACAGCACGATCTGCGCGACCAGCAGCGAACCGTAGAGCAGGACCGGCCACGGCACCCGTGACCAGACGGCGACGCCCAACATCACCAGCGTGCTCAGCACGATCCACGACGTGGCCACCGGGGCGATCTCGGCCGAATGGACGAGCATTTCGTTGATGAACTCGAAAGCTGCCACGCCCCAGTCGAACTGGGTGTCCCAGCCCTCGGTCTGGATGCGGAACCACCCGGTCGGCGAGCCGGTGTGTGCCCACACCACGCAGAGATAGGTGAGGTAACCGAGCGGGCTGATGACGATGGCGACGATCGCGCGGACGCGTGCCGCTCTCGGGACGTCGGTCCCGCGCGCCTGCCACAGGAACACGAGGGCCGCGAGCATCACGACCCCGATCAGGACCGCCGCCGTCGGCCGGCACAGACCGCAGAGCGCGGCGACGACGCCGGCGAGGAGCCAGCGCTTCTCGAGGACCCCCACCAGCGCCCACACCGCGAGCGCGCAGAACAGCGCCTCGGTGTAGGCCATGTTCAGCACGATCGACATCGGCGTCGCCGCGAAGAGCGCCACCAGGAACAGTCCGGTTCCGCGTTCGGGTGCCGGGCCGATCGGGGACCGTCGTGCCATGAGTCGGGCGCACACCATTCCGAGACGTGCCGCACCGACCGCCGCCACGCATCCCAGGATCAGGTTCACCGTGATCGCCGCACCGAAGGGACTCAGGCCCGGCAGCTTCGCGATCAAGCCCACCAGGTACGGGTAACCGGGAAAGAAGGCGTACGCGGTGTCGACGGTGTGCAGACCCCGGGCGTCGGTGAGCGTGTAGGGCACGCCGTCGTAGCCGTGGGTCGCGATCGCGATCATCCACTGCCCATCCCAGACCGCCAGGGAGTCGCCCAGCGTGGTGCCCCGGAGATCGGCGAACCGCGCCAGGACGAGGATGCCGATGGCGCGGATGACGAGAAAGACGAGCAGCGCGTCGAGCCACCAGCGATGACCACGGACCGCGGCGGGCGACGACCCGAGAGGACCGAAATAACCGCGGGTCATCGACGCCAGTCGACGGCCGTAGCTGTTTGTACCGACGGGACCGGTTCCGGTGTCACCGACGTCGGTTGGGGAGGCCACGCGAGCGATCCTAGGGCGGATCACCTCGGTCCGGTCCCGTCGGGTGGGGCGGAGACCAGGTCAGAGCGGTCGCGGCGGTCCCGGTAAGGTTGTCCCGGCAAGTTGACGTCTATCGACCGGCACACTGGCCGGCGGGAGGTAACTCGACGTGGCCCTCGTGGTGCAGAAGTACGGCGGATCCTCGGTCGCAACGGCCGAACGCATCCGTCGCGTCGCCGAGCGGATCGTCGAGACCAAGAAGCAGGGCAACGACGTCGTCGTGGTCGTGTCGGCGATGGGCGACACCACCGATGAGCTCCTCGACCTCGCCCAGCAGGTCAACCCGGCGCCGCCGGCCCGTGAGATGGACATGCTGTTGACCTCGGGTGAGCGGATCTCCAACTCGCTCGTCGCGATGGCGATCAGCTCGATGGGCGCGCAGGCGCAGTCGTTCACCGGCTCGCAGGCCGGTGTCATCACGACGAGCAGCCACGGCAAGGCCAAGATCATCGACGTCACGCCCGGACGCGTCCGCAGCGCACTCGACGAGGGCAAGATCGTGCTGGTCGCCGGCTTCCAGGGCGTCTCGCAGGACACCAAGGACGTGACCACACTGGGACGCGGCGGCTCCGACACCACCGCGGTCGCGCTGGCGGCCGCGCTCGAGGCCGACGTCTGCGAGATCTACACCGACGTCGACGGCGTCTACTCGGCCGATCCGCGGATCGTGCCCGACGCCCGCCGTCTCGACACCGTCTGCTTCGAGGAGATGCTCGAGCTGGCTGCCTGTGGCGCCAAGGTGCTGATGCTGCGGTGCGTCGAATACGCGCGCCGATACAACGTTCCCGTTCACGTGCGCTCGTCGTACTCGACCAAACCCGGCACCATTGTGACCGGATCGATGGAGGACATCCCCGTGGAAGAAGCCATTCTCACCGGCGTCGCACATGACCGCAGCGAGGCCAAGATCACCGTCGTCGGCCTCGACGACAAGCCCGGTTACGCCGCGCGGGTGTTCCGCGCCGTGGCCGACGCCGAGATCAACATCGACATGGTGTTGCAGAACGTCTCGAAGGTCGACACCGGCAAGACCGACATCACCTTCACCCTGCCCCGCGAGCTGGGGCCGCTCGGCGTCGAGAAGCTCACCAAGCTGCAGTCCGAGATCGGGTTCACCGATCTGCTCTACGACGATCACATCGGCAAGGTGTCGCTCGTGGGCGCGGGCATGAAGTCGCACCCCGGCGTGACGGCCACGTTCTGTGAGGCCCTCAGCGAGGCCGGCGTGAACATCGAGCTGATCTCCACGTCGGAGATCCGGATCTCGGTGCTGTGCCGGGACACCGAACTCGACGACGCGGTGCGCGCTCTGCACGCCGCCTTCGATCTCGGCGGCGAAGAAGAAGCCGTCGTCTACGCCGGAACGGGGCGATAGCAGTGGGCGTACGTATCGGAGTCGTGGGCGCGACCGGTCAGGTCGGCGCCGTCATGCGAACCCTGTTGGCGGAGCGCAACTTCCCGGCCGACGAGGTGCGCTTCTTCGCGTCCTCGCGCTCGGCGGGCAAGAAGCTGCCGTGGGGCGACGGCGAGATCGTCGTCGAGGACACGGCCACCGCCGATCCGTCCGGACTCGACATCGCGCTGTTCTCGGCGGGTGCCACGATGTCGCGCGAGCAGGCGCCCCGCTTCGCCGAGGCCGGCGTGACCGTCATCGACAATTCGTCGGCCTGGCGCAAGGATCCCGAGGTGCCGCTGGTGGTCTCGGAGGTCAACGGTGAGCTGGCCAAGAACCCGCCCAAGGGCATCATCGCCAACCCGAACTGCACCACGATGGCGGCCATGCCGGTCCTCAAGCCGCTCCACGACGAGGCCGGTCTGCAGCGCCTGATCATCTCGAGCTACCAGGCGGTCTCGGGTAGCGGTCTGGCCGGTGTCGACGAATTGGCCACCCAGGTGCGTGCGGTCGCCGGCGACGCGGAGAAGCTCGTGCACGACGGTTCCGCCGTGGACTTCCCCGCCCCGAACAAATACGTCGCGCCCATCGCGTTCAACGTCGTGGCGCTCGCGGGTTCGCTCGTCGACGACGGTTCGGGTGAGACCGACGAGGACCAGAAGCTGCGCAACGAGTCGCGCAAGATCCTCGGGCTGCCCGAACTCCTCGTGAGCGGAACCTGCGTACGCGTGCCGGTGTTCACCGGCCACTCGCTGTCGATCAACGCGGAGTTCGCGAACCCGCTGTCGGTAGCACGTGCACAGGAGATCCTCGGTGGCGCAGCGGGTGTGGAGCTCGTGGACGTGCCGACGCCACTGGCCGCCGCCGGCAAGGACGCCTCGCTGGTCGGCCGGATCCGGCAGGACCCGGGTGTTCCGGACGGCCGGGGTCTCGCGCTGTTCGTCTCGGGGGACAACCTCCGGAAGGGCGCTGCCCTCAACACGATTCAGATCGCCGAGCTGCTGGTCTAGAGCACCTCAGGTGGCGGGGGCGATACAGCAGCCGCCGCCTCGGTGATGATCGCGCGCATCGACGCCTCCGCGGCCTCCGGGTCGCGGAGGCGTATTGCTCTGGCGACATCGTCGTGCAGTGCGATGGCCACCGGACTCGGTGTCGCGGGCATCATCCCGTGATGGGTGCGGCCGGCGAGGACCTCGTTCACCACGCCGGTGAGCGACCGGAACATTTCGTTGCCGCTGGCCTCCAAGAGCGTTCGATGAAAGACCTTGTCGGCCAACAGGTACGACTCGAGATCGCCGTTGCGCCCGTGCACCGACATGTCCGACACCGCCGCCGCCAGGATGCGGCACTGGTGCTCGTTCGCGCGCTCGGCGGCAAGGGCCGCCGCCACCGGCTCGAAGCCGCGTCGTAACTCCGAGAGGGTGGCGAGGAACTCGGCGCGGTCGGCGCCGTCGAGGCGCCAACGGATCAGCCGGGCGTCGAACACGCTCCATCGGGTCCGCGGCTGGATCGTGATGCCGACGCGGCGTCGGGATTCGACGAGGCCCATCGACTCGAGAACCCGGATCACCTCGCGGGATACCGTCCGCGACACCCCGTGTTCGGCGCTGATGGCGTCGAGGGTCAGCACGCTGCCGGCCGGCTGCGCTCCCGAGACGATGCGTCGGCCGATAGCCGCGAGGATCTCGTCGTGCCGCTCGCCTGTGCTCCGTGTGCCCTGACTCACCGTTTCATCTTCTCATTCATCGAGGTACGGACCAATGTGCGTACTTAAACTCAGCAAAGGCTTGCAAAAGTATGACTATTGAGGCAGCCTACGTGATCAGCAGCACAGCGTGGTGAGGAGTGAACATGCGATCGCCGATCGTCGTCATGGGGGTGTCGGGGTCCGGGAAGTCGACGGTCGGAGCGGCGTTGGCACAGCGCCTGCGGGTGCCGTTCGCCGACGCCGACGACTTCCACCCCGCCGAGAACATCGCCAAGATGTCGGCGGGAGAACCGCTCGACGACGACGACCGCCGACCCTGGCTCGAGTCGATCGGCGTCTGGCTCGCCGAACACGCCGACGGCGGTGTCATGAGCTGCTCCGCGCTCAAACGGCATTACCGCGACCATCTTCGTGATCACGCACCGACGACGCTGTTCGCGCATCTGGCCGGGTCGGTCGAGGTCATCTCGCGACGGCAGGCATCACGCCCGGGGCATTTCATGCCACCGGCCCTGCTCGCCTCGCAGTTCGAGACCCTCGAGCAGCTGACCCCCGACGAATGCGGCCTGACCGTCGACGTGGACCAGAGCGTGGACGCCATCATCGATGAACTGGTCGAGGCCCTCTCGCGCGGTTCCGATCTCGACGCCGAGGAGAACTGATGTCGCCGACCACCACCACGATCCTCGCCGCGAGCACAGATCTGCCGCAGCCGGTCGCGCCCGGCTGGCAACTCATCGTCGCGGCGCTGGCGGGTATCGCCGTCATCGTCGTGGCGATCACGATCGCCAAGGTCCATCCCTTCCTCGCGTTGGTGGGCGGCGGCGCGACCGTCGGCATCGTCGCGGGTGAGTCGATCCCGACGGTCCTCGAGTCGTTCACCGCCGGGTTCGGCACCACCGCAGCGGGAGTCGGCATCCTGATCGCACTCGGCGCCATGTTCGCCAAGCTGCTGGCCGACTCCGGTGGTGCCGACGAGATCGTGGACACGATCGTCGGTCACGCCTCACCGCGGATGCTGCCGTGGGCGATGGCGCTCGTCGGCGCGATCATCGGTCTGCCGATGTTCTTCGAGATCGGTCTCGTACTCTTGATGCCGGTGATCTACCTCGTGGCCCGACGCTCGGGTCTCGGCCTGATCCCGATCGGCATTCCCGCACTGGCCGGGTTGTCGGCGATGCACGGGTTCGTCCCGCCGCATCCCGGCCCACTTGTGGCGATCGACGCCCTCGGCGCGGATCTCGGCATGACACTCGGACTCGGTGTGCTGGTCGCCATCCCGACCATCATCGTGTCCGGGCCGCTCTTCGGCGTGCTCGCCGGGCGATGGGTGACGGTCGAGGCCCCGACAACCTTCGACGTCGATCCGTCCGACGGCCCGACCACCAAGCGACCGTCCTTCGCGATCACCATGTTCAGCGTTCTGCTGCCCGTCGTGCTGATGCTCGGCAAGGCACTCGCCGAGATCTTCATCGCCGACGAGGACCAGCCCGTGCGCAAGGTCCTCGACATCCTCGGCACGCCCCTCATCGCGCTGCTCATCGCGGTGATCGTCGCGATGTTCACCCTCGGCCGCGGTTCCGGCATGGACCGCGAGACCATCTCGAAGTGCACGGGCGCGGCACTCCCCGCGATCGCGGGCATCCTGCTGATCGTCTCCGCGGGTGGCGGATTCAAGGAGGTCCTCGTCGACACCGGGATCGGCACCCTGCTCGCCGACTGGGCGACCGGCGCGAACGTCTCGGTGCTCCTGCTGGCCTGGACGCTCGCGGCGCTGATCCGCCTGGCGACCGGATCGGCGACCGTTGCCACGATCACCGCGTCGTCGCTGATCCTGGGTCTGGTCGACGGGATGGGTTCGGGAGAACTCTCGCTGGTCGTCCTGGCGATCGGTGCCGGGTCGGTGTTCCTGTCCCACGTCAACGACGCCGGTTTCTGGCTGGTGAAGGAGTACTTCGGCATGACCGTCGGACAGACCTTCAAGACTTGGTCGATGATGGAGACGGTCCTCTCGGTGACCGGATTGATCGTGGTACTCGCACTCGGTCTGGTCATCTGAGCCGGCCCTCTGTGCGGTAGCTTGACCACTCATGACACGGAAGATGCGGGTCCGGGCGGCGGTGGTCACCGGGGTTCTGACGTTGGTGGCGACGCTCGCGTACCCCGCAGCGGCACAACCCGATTCGCCGAGCACCGGACTCGGACCGAGCGACACCTCGCTCATACACGGCGACCTCGCCTCCACGGACTCCACGGCGCATCGAGGCCCCGGCCGCGGGGCTCGACTGGCCGGCTCCTCGATCCCGGGCGGCGCCTGCGCGGCAACGTTCGTCGGACGCGACGGGATACCCGTCGCG
Source organism: Gordonia sp. SCSIO 19800 (assembly GCF_018132775.1). NCBI lineage: Bacteria > Bacillati > Actinomycetota > Actinomycetes > Mycobacteriales > Gordoniaceae > Gordonia > Gordonia sp. SCSIO 19800. The sequence continues at coordinate 220,938 of NZ_JAGRQM010000004.1, forward strand.
TTGTGCACGCAATTCGTCGGATCGTCGCCACCGGCATTCGCGGCGCCGTCGGTCGTCCTCTTCGATCCCCGGACCGCGCAACCACTGGCGTCGACGCAGCTGACGAAGGGCGGACTGCTCGGCGGCGTGTACGGCTATCTCGACGACCGCGACCGGGTGGTCGTCGCCGACGGGTCCGGGTCGATTCTCCGTGTCGCGCATGCGAAGACGGCCAGCGGCTGGCGGGTGTTCGTCGACGATCGGGTCGACGTCGACCACGCGGTACCGGCGGGTGACGCCATCACCGGCCTGGCGCCCGACTTCGACGGCCGCGTGTGGTTCGCGACGACGCGCGGGGTGGTCGGGACAGTCGACCGGCATGACACCGTGCAGGCCACCCGGCTGCCGGCGGGAGAGGAACTGGGCAACGGCTTGTCGATCCGGCGAACGGGGGCGTCGATCCTGACGACGCACGCGCTGTACGAGATGCGCGCCGAACCGGGGCGCGCACCGCGAGTCGTCTGGCGTCGCGCGTATGACCGGGGACCAGCACGCAAACCCGGACAGCTCACCTGGGGCTCGGGGACGACGCCGACGTACTTCGGTCCCGGTGGCGATGGCTGGGTCGCCATCGTCGACAACGCGGAACCGCCGGATCTCCGCGTGCTGCGCAGCGATGACGGCTCCGAGGTCTGCCGCATGCGGGCCTTTTCGACGTCCGGGCCGGGCACCGAGAACTCGCCGATGGCCTGGGGCGATTCGCTGGTCATCCCGAGCACCTACGGCTACCAGTACCCGCCGATGGCGGTACAGGGTCCGTCGGTCCCGGCCGACGCCCCGTTCGTCGGCGGCGCCACCCGGATCGACGTCGGGGAAGGCGGCTGCCGTCGCGTGTGGGAGAACGGCGACCGGATCGCGACGCTCCCCAAGTTGTCTCGCGCAGACGGTCTGATCCACGCGATCGGGTATGGCCCGATCCGGCCGAACCTCCCACAGCAGATCGGCGAAGTCGCCTACGTGGCAACCGACTTCGCGACCGGCCGGCGGGTGGCGACGGTGCCGGTCGGGACGGCGCCGTTCGACGAACCACTCGAGCTGACCGGGACGATCACGGCCGACGGATCGCTGTGGCAGGCAACTCTCAGCCGCATGCTCAAGGTGACGCCGGGCCGCTAGGCCGTCGATCGGCGACACCCCTGTGGCCCTCTGCGAGGCGTCGCGCGCCCGGAAGCGACACCAGTCACCTACCTCAAGTTACTGTGTGGTAGGTTACACAGCCATGAACTGGAAGTCGGGGAGAACCATGACCCATCGCAAGACATCGAGACGGACGCTCGGGATCGCCGCGCTGGTGGCAGCGTGCGTCGCGTCGCTGGCCCCAACAGCGGTCGGTACTGCAGCGGCGGCGGATTTCTACACCCCGCCGGCCCGGTTCGCGTCCGAGCCGGGATCGGTGATCCGCAGTCAGCCGAGTCCGCTGCTGCTCCAGATCCCCGGCATGGCGGGTCAGTGGCCGGGGACCGCCCGCAAGGTCATGTACACCTCGCGTTACCAGGACGGGAAACCCGCCGCGGTCACCGGAACCGTCATCGAACCCACCGCGCCATGGCGCGGCCCGGGTCCGCGCCCGACCGTCGTCGTCGGCTCCGGGACCATCGGTCAGGGCGACCAGTGTGCGCCATCGAAGCTGATGACCGTGCCCCTCGCGGTGGACATCACGAAGCCGGGCATCTCGGTCAACTACACCGCGCCGGAGATGTATTACATGCTCGTCAACGGCGTGCGGGTGTTCATCACCGATTACATCGGGATGGGCACGCCCGGTGTCCACACCTACGTCAACCGCGCGGAGACCGGTCAGGCGATGCTCGACGGCGCCCGGGCCGCACTCGCGATCTCGGGCGCCCCGAAGGACGCCCCCGTAGGTTTCGCCGGTTACTCGCAGGGCGGCGGCGCAGCCGCGTCGGCCGCCGAACTCGCCGAGACCTACGCACCGGAACTGGACGTGCGCGCGACCTACGCCGGCGCGCCCCCGGCCGACCTCGAGAAGGTCATCCCCGCGATCGACGGCACCACCATCGCGGGGGCGATCGGCTTCGCTGTCAACGGGCTGACCGAGCGGTATCCGAACGTCGCCGAAGTGGTGCGACGAGAGACCAACCCCACCGGCAAAGCCGCGCTGAAACAGCTCTCGACCAGCTGCATCGGGGACATCATCCCGGCCTTCGGTTTCCGCCGCGTCGAGACATGGACCCGAACCGGCGAGACACTGTCGTCCCTCATCGCACGATCCCCCGGACTGCAAGAGGCTGTCCGCCAGCAGCGGATCGGTCGCCTGAAGCCGAACGCGCCCGTCTTCGTCGAAGGCGGACTGCACGACGACGTGATCCCGTACGGCCAGGTCGCGCAACTCGTGGCGGACTGGCGCGCCCAGGGCGCCGACGTCACCTTCGTCACCGACCCCACCCCGCCCATCTTGACGAAGTCGATCGTGAACCATGTCGTCCCCATGCTCGGCACATTCGTCCCCGGGATGGAGTTCGTCCTCGCCGAGTTCCGGAAGTGAGCCGCTCGCGGCCGAACCTCCTCGACGCTGGAGGCCCGCCGGGGTGAGTGGCAGGATCGGGACATGACGGATCCGAAGGACCCGGCCGGGGGCGCGTCCGGCGATTCTGCCGCGGATGACCCCGATCGCGTCCCGAGCCAGGCCGAGCTGGACGCCGAGGATCTGGCGGCCATCGAGCGGTCCTCGCGCGATCGGGACCAGTCCGCGCTCTATCCGACGCGGCCGGGCGATGCGGGACCGCCGCCGGAGGCGCTGGCGGTGCACGCACGCATCGTGTGGTGGGGCGCGGCCGTGATCGGTCTCGTGCTGACGATCTACGGCTTCTTCAACCTCGGCACCATCACCGACGATCTGCGCAACCGACTGCTCGAAGGAGTGGTCTCGGACCCGGCGAACTCTGCACCCGAGAGTGAGGTCGAGACCCTCGCCGGCTTCTTCCCGCCGTTCATGCTGGTGATGATCGTCGTCGTGCTCGCCATCGAGTACGCGTGCCTGGTGACCGCTGCGTCGCAACACAGCCGCCATCTCCGCAACTTCTTCCTGGCCGCCGTCGTCGTGCATCTGCTGTGTATCCCCGTCGGCGTCGACCTGCTGTTCCGATACCCGGACGTGTCGTCCGTCATGGTCGTCCTGAGCTACCTCCAGTTCGGTCTCCTGGTGGTCGCCGCCCTCTGCACCCTCCGGCGACCGGTCAACCAGTGGCTGCCGGAGTCGACCCGGATGAAGCCCACGCGGATGATGCGGGGACGGTGAACCGGACTCCGACACCGGTGTCGTGACCATCACGTCGCTGTGGCCGGTGTCGTCGGAATGTTCCGCGAGCGGGTCGGGTTGAACCGACCGTTGGCCCGAACCCGCACTGAGCATCCAGGAGGATTTCGAATGGCAATCGAACCGGTGTACACCATCTCGTCGAAGGCGTCCGGCGGCGGACGCGACGGCGAAGTCGTCTCGGCGAGCGGCCAGATCGATCTGGACCTGCGGCCGCCGAAGGAACTGGGTGGCAGCGGTGAGGGGACCAATCCCGAGGAATTGTTCTCGGCGGGTTATGCGGCCTGCTTCCTGAGCGCGCTGCGCGCCACCGCCAAGCAGGCCGACACCCCGGTGCCCGACGGGGCGACCGTGGACGTGGCCGTCGGGATCGGAAAAGACCCCGCGGACAACGGATTCGGTCTGACCGTCGCCATCGAGGTCTCGCTGCCCGGCCTCGACGAGGTCAAGGCCAAGGAACTCGCCGACCTCGCCTACACATTCTGTCCGTACTCGAAGGCGACCAAGGGCAACATCGACTCGTCGGTCACCGTACGCGTCTGATCGCCCGGCCCCCCGGTAATCACCAGCGCAGTCGGAGTCGTACTGCGCGCAGATATGACAAGAAGGGAATTCTTGATCATGACCACCCCGATCACCAGCACGCTCACCGACGAACAGCAGTCCGTCGCCGGAAAGGCGTTGCAGGACACCCTCGTCGACCTCATCGACCTGTCCCTCATCGCGAAGCAGGCGCACTGGAACGTCGTCGGCAAGCAGTTCCGGTCGGTGCATCTCGACCTCGATGAACTGGTCACGGTGTCCAGGGAGTTCACCGACGCGGCCGCCGAGCGGGCCACCGCGATCGGCGTGAGCCCGGACGGCCGCGCCGAGACAGTTGCCAAGACCGCCCACACCAAGGGATTCGGTGAGGGCTGGACCAAGGACAGCGACGTCGTCGAGTCGATCGTCGACAATCTCAAGGCAGTGGTCGCGGGTCTCCGCGAGCGAATCGGGATCACCGAGGAGGCCGATCCGGTCACTCAGGACCTGCTGATCTCGTTCGCGTCGAAACTCGAGCAGCTGCACTGGATGTGGCAGGCGCAGATCGCGTGAGCGAATTCGCCTGACCCTCCCACAGCAACGAACCCCCGTCGACTGCGACGGGGGTTCGTTGTGTCCGGGGGGCCTGATCAGTCGACGGACCGAGCAGATTCGGAGGTGCCGGGATCGGGGGTGTCTGGGGCGGGATCGGCGTCATCGTCGGCATAGGAGTCGCTGAAGGACACCCGAGGCGTGGTCGCCGAGTGGTACAGCGCGATGCCGACGTACACCAGGGCGGCCACCGCGAACACCGCGGACACGAGGATCGCCGCGATGTGTGCGACGGTCGCGAACACCCCGTCGAGCGGCCCGGTCGCGAGCGCTCCCGCACCGGCCAGCGCCGCGCCGAGCAGAGCCCACGCGGCACTCCGTATCCACGGGGCCACCACCGAGACGTAGAACAGCCGTTGGTAGATGGTCAGCGAGAACTCGTCGACCGCGGCCAGCCGGACCTCGTCGCCGCCGGCGAGGTCACGCAGTTCGCGCGCCAGCTGGGTCTGACGCTGCAGACTCGTCGATTCCCGCTCGCGGTACCGCACGAACCCGATCACGCCGAACGCCGTCGCCACGAGCCCCAACCCGACCATCACACCCCAGTAATCCACGACGTTCACGCTACAACTAGAACCTGTTGCAGTCGTGAAGCGGGTCACACGCCCTGGGCGGCGGTCGGCAGATCCCGGTGGACGCGACCCGGACGCGACCGAGGGAACGTGGCGCAGATTGATCACCGATCCATCGGCGGAACTGCCGACGGGCTGCAAGAATTCTCCCTCGGAGGACTTCGTTTTCGGCGGCGTTCACCCGCGGGTTCCGACCGGGCCCGGACACACGGACCTCTGCCTGTGGCGGGGCCGCATCGACGTGAAGGAGCACTCCGTGTCGACACTTCTGTCCACTCCGCCCAGCGCTGTCGAACTCGCCGCGTGCCCGACGCCGACGGAGCGGGCCGACCCGCTGCGCATCCTGGAAGCGCAGGCGCAGACCCGGGTCGCCGATCTCATCCCGGTTCGGCACGCGCGGATGTCGGCGACGCCGTTCACCTTCTATCGTGGTGCGGCCGCGGTGATGTCCGACGACCTGTCGAGAACGCCGGACACCGGGATCATCACCCAGCTGTGCGGCGACGCGCACCTGAGCAATCTGGGCCTCTTCTTCAGCCCGGAGCGTCGAATGGTGTTCGACCTGAACGACTTCGACGAGACGCACATCGGACCGTTCGAGTGGGACGTCAAGCGTCTCGCCGCGAGCTTCGCGATCGCCGGGCGTAACAACGGATTCGACGACGCGACCAATCGCAGGGTCGCCAAGACCGTTGCCAAGGCGTACCGGCGGGCGGTCGTGCGCAGTGCGTCGAAGACGACTCTGGAGAACTGGTACGCCGGGATCGACGTCGACCATTTCCTGGCGGAGTTCGGACCCAAGCTGGACACGTCGATGAGCGAGCGGACGCAGAAAGCACTGAAGAAGGCGCGGCACCGCGACAGTGCGCAGGCCCTCGCGAAGCTCTGTGTGATCGGCGCCGACGGCTCCGCGCACATCCGCAGCGACCCGCCGCTGCTGGTACCGCTGCACGAGCGGTTCCCGGCCGAGACCGCCGAGATCGTGGCCGAACGGGTCCGCGAGCGGGTCAGTGCCTACCGGGACACCGTGCCCTTGCACGTGCAGGCGCTCCTCGACCAGTTCGCGATCGTCGACATCGCGTTCAAGGTGGTCGGCGTCGGCAGTGTCGGCACGCGGGCGTGGATCATCCTGCTCACCGGAAAGGAGCTGGGTGATCCGTTGTTCTTGCAGGTCAAAGAAGCGCAGCGGTCGGTGCTCGCCGACCATGTGCCGGCATCGGGCTTCGACAACCAAGGGCAGCGGGTGGTCGAGGGTCAACGCCTGCTCCAGGCGACGAGCGACCTCTTCCTCGGCTGGTCGACCGGGATCGACGAGAACGGTGAGCGACGCGACTTCTACGTGCGGCAGCTCCGCGACGGAAAGGGTTCGGTCGTCGTCGAAGCCCTGAGCGCGGAGGGGATGAAGTTGTATGCACAGCTGTGCGGGCTGGTTCTCGGTCAGGCGCACGCCCGGACCGCGAGCCGGTTCCGGATCGCCGAGTACCTCGGGACCACGAAGGGTTTCAGTGACGCGATCGCCGAGTTCTCGCTCGCGTACGCGGATCTCAACGACTCCGACCACACCCGGATGATGGAGGCCATCGGTCGAGGCGAGCTCGAGGTGTACGACCTGGCGGCCGAGGGTAAGAGTTGAGTCCGACAGGGAAGGATGCGGGTGGAATCGACTGCGCGCGAGGATGAGACGTCGTTGCGGGAGCAGGTCGCCGCGCTGATGCCGCAGGCGAGATCGGATCTCGCGGAGATGGTCCGGTTCCGGTCGGTGCACGACCCACAGCAGTTCCCCGTCGAGGAGTGTGACGGGATGGTCGACTGGCTGCTGGCGGCCTTCGGTGCCGTCGGCGTCGACGACGCCGCCGCGCATGTCACCAGCGACGGCAGCAAGGCGATCACCGGGTCCATTCCCGGCCCGGAGGGTGCTCCGACCGTCCTGCTCTACTTCCACCACGACGTGCAACCGTCGCTCGGTGACGACGAATGGGACTCTCCCGTCTGGGAACTGACCGAGCGGGGCGGGCGGTGGTACGGCCGCGGAGCTGCCGACTGCAAGGGCAACATCGCCGTGCACCTCACCGCGTTGCGCGCACTCGCCGGCCGGGCCGGAGTGACCGTGAAGATCATCGGGGAAGGCTCGGAGGAGCAGGGGACCGGCGGCCTGGAGGACTTTGCGGTCCGGAACCCGGAGTTGCTTGCCGCCGACGCGATCCTGATCGCGGACTCCGGCAACTTCGCGGTCGGGAAACCGAGTCTGACGACGACGCTGCGCGGCATCGCGAACGTCGTCGTCTCCGTGGAGACGCTGGGGTCGGCGATGCACTCCGGAATGTTCGGCGGGGCCGCCCCAGATGCACTCGCGGCGCTCATCTCGATGCTCGCGACCCTGCGTGACGAGCACGGCAACACCACCGTCGCCGGACTCGATGCCGACGCCCGGTGGCCGGGTGTGTCCTACCCGCCCGACCGATTCCGCAGCGATGCAACGGTTCTCGACGGGGTCGACCTGGTCGGATCGGGATCGGTGTCCGACATGGTGTGGGCGCGCCCGGCCGCGACGGTGCTCGGCATCGACTGCCCGCCGGTGGTCGGATCGTCGGCGGCGGTGCAGCCGCGTGCGCGGGCGCGCATCAACCTCCGCGTGCCACCGGGGATGGACCCGATGGTTGCGCAGGACGCGCTCGTCGAGCATCTCCGCAAGGTCGCACCCTGGAACTCACGGGTGTCCTTCGAGCGCGAGGCGGTGGGCGCGCCCTTCGTCGGATCCACCAGCGGTCCGGCGTACGACACGCTCACCGGCGCCCTGTCGACCGCCTACGACAGCGAGGTGCTGATCCAGGGGCAGGGTGGATCGATCCCGTTGTGCAACGTTCTCCAGTCGCTGTTCCCCGACGCCGAGATCATGCTGTTCGGCGTCGAGGAACCGCGGTGCCTGATCCACGCACCCAACGAGAGCGTCGACCCGTCCGAGATCGAGCGGATCGCCCTGGCCGAGGCGCTCTTCCTGCGCGACTTCAGGTACCGCTGAAGCGGTGTAGCAGAGCTGTTTTGAGTTCCGGGCGGCTCGCGGCCACCAGGACGAACGCGGCTTCGCGGAACAACCGTTCGGTATCACTTCCGCGCACGACGCCGCGGCCGCCGTCCGCGGACACCAACGCGGCCGCGGCATCGAGCGCCAGAGCCGCGGCGTCGGCCCGGGCCGCCAGTAGTGCGGTGGCATCAGCCATCCCGGCGTCGAGCGCGGTTCGGACGACGTCGGCGCGCTCGCGCAGCGCCCGCCCCTCCCGGTGGTGGCCGCCGACATCGAGCAGTGCCGCACAGCGCCGCACCAGACCAAAGGGCAGGGTGCCGTTCAATCGGACGCCGACGTTCTGGGTCGCGAAGAATTCCGCGAGGCCCACGCGCGTGACCTCGCGATCGAACGGGACCATCAGACCGTCGACCCGGAGGGACACCGTGGTCGTCGCGGCGGCGGCGGACAGATCCACGGGTGTTGCCCGGACCGCTGCGGACGACCTGCCGCCGACCAGATCGGGCATGCGCAGGATCGCGGAGATGACGTCATCGGTCGCGGCGTCGCGCGCCGAGATCTGGAGCAGGTCGACGACACCCCAGCCGCTGACGAACGGCGCGTGCCCGTTCAGGAGCCAGCCGTCGTCGGTGCGCGTCGCGACCATCCGTGGTGGCGTGGGGACGACTCCGGCGTAGGCGACGCCTGCGCGTAGACGTCCGCTCACGGTCGCGTCGAGGAGTTCGCGACGTAGCTCGTCGTTGGTGCTCCGGGCGAGGGACAGGACGACGCCGTGGTGCTGGATCCAGGTGAAAGCGGTGGCGAGGCAACCACTGGTGAGCACTTCGAGGATCTCGGTGACCTCACCGAATTCGAGTCCCGGCCCGCCGGCCTCGACCGGCGCCGCGATGCCGTACAGGCCGGCGTCGGCCAGCGCTCGCCAGTGGGATTCGGGGACCGCTCCGGTGCGGTCCACCTCGCCGGCCGCCGGGAACAGGACCTCGTCGGCCACCCTGAGCGCTGCTGTTCGCAACTCGGCTAGTCGCTCGCCTCCGGCGTCCTGGGTGGTCACGACTCTCACAGTACGACGAGTGTCCGGGCCGGCAGGGAAGTTGGACGACTGACCGACTCCGCCGTCGCGGCCGCTCACGGAAGTTCGCGTCGCGCAGCACAATCGCGGGACCGGAATACTTGAAAGTGGGACCAAAGGCCCAAGACCGCAGGTGTGACCGTCGATAAACTCGTGTATCGGGTGGGAGCATTCTCTCGCGTGGAAGGAACCCAGGTGACCGCAGTCCTCAATGGTCGTGACGTTCAGTCGATACGTGTTGTGCCGGAATCGGTTTCGAGTGTAGTACGGTCGGACGTCCGGACGAGTGAGCGGTACCTGCGTGCCGCGGTCGCCGACCTCATCGAGCAGAATTTTCGTGATCCCGACTTCAGTGTGGAGGTCGTCGCCCGGCACCTGCACGTGAGCCGCCGGCACCTGTACCGGGTGCTCGCCGGTGGCACCACGTCGCTCGCCGAGATGATCGCCGATCGACGCCTGGAGTGGGCGGAGGGGCTGCTCATGGGTCCGGGCAACCTGAAACTCGAGGCCGTCGCCCACGCGTCGGGATTCGCCTCGACGGCGACGATGCGCAACCGCTTCCGGTCGAAGTTCGGCTGCACCCCCGACGAGTTCCGCCGGATGGCGCCAGCGTCGGGACCGGACGCCGAGGCCGGCTGAAACAACTCCGGCGCAGACCTTTTCATGTCTGCGCCGGAGTCGCGTCATCGTATGGCGTTGACCGTCACACCGTGCAGAGCGGTGAATAGTCGCTGCGACCACCGGTGGTCGGCGAGACGAGGAACGCGCACGGGTTGTACCCGACCTTCTCGATCTCCTTGGTCAGGCGACGCAACTCCGAGTTGGGGACCACCTTGTCGCGCGACAGCAGGAATCCCGATCCGCGCGAGGGGTCCCCGACGACCGCGTACCGGTACGGCCCGGCGGGATCCGGCCCGTCTTCGAGGTAGGCGACGATGTAGTTCGGTGCGCCGCCCGGGTTGATGCTGCCCGGTGTCTGTGGGAACCGGACGCTCAGTTGGGCATTGGTCTGCGGGTCGACGACCGTCGCACGGCCGACGACGCCACCACGCATGCCGGTGGGCCCGGTGCAGCGGTTGTCGACGCCGATCGTCTTGGCGTCGATATAGGTGTAGGTCGCGCTGGTGTCCCGGGCGCAGGTGACCCCGAAGAAAGACGGCACGGTGGCGAGCTGCCACCACTTGCCGAGGTAGCGATCCACCTCGACCTTCGCCACGGGGGCCAGCGGTGCGGCTTGTGCCGGACCCGTCCCGGCGGCGAAGCCGACGCTGAGGAGGACGCCGGCGACAAGGGCTGCGAGGGACCGGGTGATGCGCATGGTGTTCCTTTCGGGCGGTTCGTCGTCGCGCCGCCCAGGTGGAGCAGCGTCACCAGACGATTCGGACCGCATGCGCGTCGTGGATTGGTTACCCCCGCAGCCCTCGTCTCAGCGAAGTGTCGTCACTGCGTCAGAGCGGTCGGTCACAGGTTGTATTCGTTGTTGGGGTTCCAGGTGGAGACAGCCCAGATCACGATCAGGTCCAGCACGATGATCAGGATGGCCCACGCCGGGTAGTAAGGAAGCCACAGGAACTGGGCGATGATCGACAGCGAGGCGATGATGATCGCAGAGATCCGCGCCCAGTCGGCGCCCACCGCGAGACCGCCGGCGACGAGGACCCCGACGATGCCGAGGATCAGGTGGATCCAGCCCCAGGTGGTGAGGTCGAACTCGAAGATGTAGTTCTGGCCGGCGACGAACAAATCGTCGTTCGCGATGGCCGAGATGCCCTGGAAGATCGAGACCAAGCCGGCCACGAAGAGCAGCGCGGCGGCCACGATCGCGATACCGAAGGCGAAACCCTGCTTGGCAGACGAGTTGGCCTGCTGATCGGGGGAAGCGCTCATGGTTGGCGTGTCCTTTCAGTGGTTGTACGCCGATTCCTTGGTCCCGACCGACGGCGCGGCAGCACTGGTACGGATGGACCACATCAAGGATGGGATGTGCGACGCTACTTCGCACGGGTTTCAGCCACACCGGGCACATCTTTGACCAGGCGATTTAGTAGTCGGCCGGGGCGGGGTATAAGCTATCGCAGGCTACACACGGGGTGTGGCGCAGCTTGGTAGCGCGCTTCGTTCGGGACGAAGAGGTCGTGGGTTCGAATCCCGCCACCCCGACGCAAGGTTGAGATTGCAGAAGAGACCCTGACCTGGAGAAATCCGGTCGGGGTCTCCTCGTCTCTGCGGGGTCACTCCGGTTCCTCGGCCGACGACGACCGGCCACCGATGTGGGCCAGGATGATCGGATCGTCGGTGACGACGCGGTCCACCTCCTCGCCACCGTCGCAGCGCAGCAGACCCAGGGTGATTCCATCCGGTCCGTGATGGACCACCCGCCACGACGCCCCCGAATCCTCCCAGCGCAGCAGGTCGTCGAGTGTCATCGGGACGGGCCGGTCACCGACGGGCTCAGCTGCCGCGCGAGGTCGAGGAGATCCGTCGCGTGGAAGTCGTTGTCCGGCGAGCCGGAATCATCCTTCTCGTCCCCGCCCCACTCGTCCGGCCGCTCGACGAAGGCCGTCCGCAGGCCGAAGGAGCGCGCGGCGTCGAGATCGCTCTGGTGGGTGGCCACCATCATCACCTCGGCGGGCTCCACCTCGAGCAGATCCGCCAGCCCGCAGTAGGTCTCGCGCGCAGGTTTGTAGTGCCGCCAGAGGTCGGACCCGCCGATCACGTCCCAGGGGAACGCGTTGTACCGGGCCATGTCGGTGAGCAGTGCGACAGTGCCGTTGCTCAGTGCGCAGACGATGTGATCGCGTTTGAGGAGTTGCAGACCCTCGACCGCGTCCGGCCAGGCCGGAATCGTCCGCCACGCACGGACGAGGGTGCGGGCCTGATCGTCGTCGAGTGTCAGTGCAAACAGCGAGGCGACGTCGTGCAGCGTCTCGGTCTGCAGGTCGTCGAGGCGACGCCACGGCAGTTCGCCGGATTCCACGCGAGCCAGGATCGGCGAGTACCGGCGTCGCCACTCCTTCGCGAACGCCGCTGCGTCGACCTCCGGTGCGATCGCGCCGACGGCGCCGGAGATCCCGGTGAACCAGTCGGTGACCGTCCCGAAGGTGTCGAACGCCAGGACCTTCACGCGGGGATGAAGGTCAACGCTCACATGGTCTCCCGGGCCAGCTGCGGGAGCGACTGGTCGGCGTCGTAGTCGGCATCACCGTGCGACACAGGTGTGAGGGTGAGCAGGCTGGCCTCGGGGCGGCAGCAGAAGCGTGCCGGGGCGTACGGGGACGTGCCCAGACCCGCACTCACGTGGAGCTTCATCGACGACCCCCAGCTCGACGGACCCTTGACCCGGGAGCGATCCAACTGGCAGTTCGTCACCAACGCGCCGAAGAACGGCAGGCAGAGCTGGCCGCCGTGCGTGTGTCCGGCCATCACGAGGTCGTAGCCGTCCGCGGCGAACCGGTCGAGGACCCGCGGTTCGGGGGAGTGGGTGAGTCCGAGCCGCAAGTGTGCCAGCGGGTTCGGGCGGCCCGCGATCGTCTCGTAGCGGTCTCGCTCGATGTGGGGATCGTCGACGCCGGCCGCGACGACCCGCACGCCGCTGACCTCCAGCTCGCGGACCGTGTGCGTCGCGTCGAGCCATCCACGCTCGGTGAACGCCGCACGCAGATCCTGCCACGGCAGGGGCTCGCCGTGCGTGCGCTGATGGTCCTTCTTGAAGTACTTGAACGGATTCTTCGGCTTGGGGCCGAAATAGTCGTTGGACCCGAAGACGAACAGGCCGGGCCGCGACAACAACCCACCGAGCGACTGGATGACCGACGGCACGGCCTGCGGGTGCGCGAGGTTGTCCCCGGTGTTGACGACAAGGTCGGGTTCGAGCGCCTCGAGCTCGGCGATCCACGCCTGCTTGAGGCGTTGGTTGGGCATCATGTGCAGGTCGCTGATGTGCAGGACACGTAACGGCGAGGCGCCCGGTTCGAGAACGGACAGCGTCGTGTGTCGCAACGCAAAGGCGTTGCGCTCGATCACCGTCGAGTAGAGCAGTCCGGCGGCGGCGAGTCCCGCCGCGCCGGCCAGAGCGCGCGCGGGTACCCCGGAACCGGACGGACCGAGGCGAGAGATGCCGAGGCGTGCGATGTCGAGTTCGGAGTGCTGCATCACCCCAGAATACGCATCCCCCACGACGATCCCGCCCCGGTTTCGTGAGCAGCGCGGGCGGGGCGTCGATTGTCTGATCGCGGGTCAGCCGGGTAGCTGGATCACCACCGGGCCGACACCGGGTACCACGACGGTGGTCTCGGTGGGGCCGCCCTCGTCACCGCCGGCGCGGCGGCCGTTGCTGACGTAGATCGTCACGGTGCTGCCGGGCATGGCCGAGTCGGACGGTGCGGTGAAGACCACGGTGCCCTGCGGGCGTCCGCTGTCCACGTCGAGCTCGCTGACCTTGAACCCGGCACCCTGCAGGCGCGATGTGGCCTCGCTGGCGGGCAGGCCGCTGACCTGCGGGATACGGCCCCGGTCGCTGCCGTTCCAGTACTCGCGGTCGATCGGGGGCAGGTTGACGGGGCCGAACTTCGTCGCCACCGGTTTGACGGCCTGGAACCAGGTGCGCGCCGGTTCCATGCCGCCGTAGAGGTCGCCGTCGTAGCAGGAGCGCAGCGGACTGCTGCAGACGCCCTGCGGGTTCGGGCCGTCGCTGTAGACGTACGCGGCGCCGGCGATCTGGTTGGTGAACCCGACGAATGCCGAGGAGCGGTGCGCTTCCGTCGTGCCGGTCTTACCCGACATCGGCAGCGTCCAGCCCGCGGAGCCCGCGGCACCGGCCGCGGTGCCGGCGCCCACGTCGTCCTTGCTCATGGCGTTGGCCAGCGAGTGTGCCAGGCCTTCGTCCACGACCTGCTCGCACGGAGGTGGCGTGAACGGCACCGCGGTCAGGGCGCGCCGGCCGTCCGGTCCGATGACGGGGTTGCCGTACTGGTCCCGCTTGATCTGGCTGATCGACTTGATCGGGTTGGGCGGGCACCAGGTGCCGCCCGACGCGATGGTGGCGGCGACGTTGGCGAGCTCGAGGCCGTTGAGCGGTAGCGGGCCGAGGGTGAAGGAGCCGAAGTTCCCGTCCTTGACGTACTGGGCCATGCTCTTCTCGCCGTAACCCGACGACCCGGGGATGGTGTACGAACGCAGGCCCAGGCGGACGGCCATGTCGACCGCCGGCTTGACGCCGACCTGCTGCAGCAGCTTCACGAAAGCGGTGTTCGGCGACTGTGCCAGGGCGTTCGTCACCGACATCGACGCCGGGTAGCGGCCGTCGTTCTTGACGCAGTACGCATTGGCCGGACATCCGTTGGCCCCGCCGCTGTTGCCCATGCCCTCGACGGCGATGGACCCGGGGACGGGGATGTTCGAGCCGGCGCCGAGACCCTTCTCCATTGCGGCGGCGACGGTGAAGATCTTGAACACCGAGCCGGCACCGTCGCCGACCATCGAGAAGGGTTGTGGCTGCATCGTCTCGCCGCGGTTGAGATCGAGACCGTAGTCGCGGCTCGACGCCATCGAGAGCACGTCGTGCGATTTCTTGCCCGGACGCAGGGTGCTCATCACGTCGGCGACGCCGTCGGCGGTCGGGCTGGCCTGACTCTTCACCGCCCGCACCGTGGACCGCTGGATCTCGGGGTCGAGCGTGGTCTGGATGATGTAGCCGCCGCGCAGGACCGAGTTGCGGGACATGCCGTTCTCGGCCAGGAACTGCAGGGCGTAGTCGCAGAAGAAGCCGTTGTTGTCGGCCGCGATGCAGCCCTGGGTCGGGGTCCGCGGACTCGGGAGCACGCCCAGGGGCGCCTCCTTGGCCGCGACGAGCTCGGCGCGTCGTTCCGGGAAGTTGTCGATCATCGTGTCCAGCACGATGTTCCGGCGCGCGAGGGAGGCTTCGGGGTTCGAGTACGGATTCAGCGCGGAGCTGGACTGCACCATGCCGGCCAGCAACGCGGCCTGCTCGACCCGCAGGTCCTTGGCGGGGATGCCGAAGTAGGTCTGCGCGGCGGCCTCGATGCCGTAGGCGTTGTTGCCGAACGGGACGACGTTCAGGTACCGCGTGACGATCTGCTTCTTCGCCTCCTGCTTGGCAGCGGCGTCGTCGAGGCCCTTGTCGCGTTTCGCCTGATCGATCAGGGTCTGCTCGAGGGTCAGCGCCATGCGCACCTCGCGGAGCTTGCGCGCGGGTGTGGTCTCGATCGCGGCCTGGCGGTCCGCCTCGGTCCGTGCGAGCACCAGGAGCTGATAGTTCTTGATGTACTGCTGGTCGAGCGTCGACGCACCCTGCTGGACCTCGCCCGACGATGAGTTCTTCAGCGCGGCACGGATGGTGCCCTTCCAGTCGACGCCGTCGTGTTCCAGGAACCGGCGGTCCTCGACGGAGATGATCGCCCGGATCATGTCGGGCGAGATGTCGTTGTAGCCGACCTGATACCGGTACTGGTCGAACAGCACCGCGATCGGCTTCCCGTCGACGTCGGTCATCGTGGTGACCTCCGGCAACGTGCCGTTGAGCAGTTCGGAGGACACGTTCTCGACAGCGGCCGCCGCCCGGTTGGAGACGACGCCGATTCCGCTGGCCACGGGGTAGAGCAGGCCGGCGACGAGAACTCCGGCCAGCAGGCTCGCCCACGCCAGCGACCACAGTTTCTTCGACATCACCCCGACAGGATACGTGCGTTGGTTCCGAACATCGTCCTGCCTCGCCCGCGGCATCGGCGCAGCGTGGTCCCGAGCCGACGGTCGGGGTGCCCGCGGGTCGCCGGGCGGAGGTGCCGGAGGCCGCCGTCCGCGGGCCGTCCGTTCGGGTGAGTTTGCACGGTTGTCCCACTTTGTTCGCTCCAGGGGTTGCGCCCCCAAGCACAGATCCCTAGATTGAGTGCAGAATGTGACTCACTTAACAGTTCGCTGCAAATGTGGCTTGAGCAGCGAGGTCGAGACGTTCTCGCAGCTACGCAGATACGACAGGTAGGGGTGGCGGATGGCGACAGCGGCAGTTTCCAACGAAGAGGATCGCTTGGCGTGGGTTGCTCAGGCGCGTTGCCGAGGGGGAGACCCTGATGATCTGTTCGTGCGGGGCGCGGCCCAGCGCAAAGCCGCCACGATCTGCCGCCACTGCCCGGTGCAGCTCGAATGCGGTGCCGATGCACTCGACAACCGCGTCGAGTTCGGCGTCTGGGGCGGACTGACCGAACGTCAGCGTCGCGCACTCCTCCGCCAGCACCCCGAGGTCACGTCCTGGTCGGCGTTCTTCGCCGCGCAGCGCCGGCGGCACCGCGACGCCGTCTGACCTCTTCTCCGCCGAGCCGTGTCGAGTTGTTTCGACACGGCTCGTCGCACGCTCCTCGCCTGCTCAACCAGCAGGAGGCGGCTCGTCGCACGCTCCTCGCCTGCTCAACCAGCAGGGGGCGGTCTCGGCGCACGCCTCGCCTGCTCAACCAGCGGGTGACTGCTGGTCGCGCTCGGTGATCAGCCGCGGCCGGTGATCTGCTCGGCCACCGCGCGCAGGGCGGTCACATCGGCCACCTCGAACGGCAGCGCCGGGACCCCGACGATCGGCACCCGCGGGTGCGACGCCGTGAACCGTTGCAGCAGATGGAGTTCGCGCTTCCCGGTGGCGGCCCGATCCGCGTGAATCCGGAGTACACCGCGAGCCAGTTCGTCGTTGACCGATTCGAGGGCGACCAGCGCTGCCTCCTCGTGGATCGACGTCAGGTTCGGGTGGGTCCGGTTGAGGATCAGTCCGGCAAGCGGCATCGACTCCTCGGACAGGCGGTCGACGAAGAACGCGGCCTCCCGCAGGGCATCGGCTTCGGCCGCAGCCACCACCGCGAACTGGGTGCCCGGCTGTTTCAGCAGGGCATAGGTCTTCGCGGCGCGGTCCTGGAAGCCGCCGAACATCGAGTCCAGTGACTGCACGAAGGTCGCCACGTCGCGGAGCATCTCGCCGCCGATGATCGTCGAGACACCCCGCATGGCCAGGCTCATCGCGCCGGTCACCATCCGGCCGACGCCGCGACCGCCGCCGACCAGCACCTTCATCAGACGCCCGGACAGGAACGACCCCAACCGCTGCGGGGCGTCGAGGAAGTCCAGTGCGTTGCGCGACGGCGGGGTGTCGACGACGATCAGGTCCCAGTGGTCCTGCTCGAGAAGCTTGCCGAGCTTCTCCATCGCCATGTACTCCTGCGTCCCGGAGAACGACGAGGCGACCGTCTGATAGAAGGCGTTCTGCATGATCGCCTCGGCGCGTTCGGGAGTGGAGTACTCGAGCACCATCTCGTCGAACGTGCGCCGCATGTCGAGCATCATCGCGTCGAGCGTGCCCTTGCCGTCGATCGCGACCGGCTGCGGGTCGTTGGTGAGTTCGGACATCCCGAGCGACTGCGCCAGGCGCCGGGCCGGGTCGATCGTCAGCACGGCCACGGTCCGGCCCTGTTCGGCGGCGTACATCGCCATCGCGGCAGCAGTCGTTGTCTTGCCGACTCCGCCTGCGCCGCAACAGATCACGACGCGGGTCGCGGGGTCGGTGAGCACCGCGCCCATCTTGAGGTCGAGTGGCATCACGCACCCGCTTTCTGGAGGAGGTCGGCCAGCTCATAGATCGACCCCAGGTCGACGCCGTCACCGAGGGACGGCAGTTCGAGTGTCGGCATCTCCACCTCGTCGAGCTGTGCCTTGGCGATCTGCTGCGCCTGCAGGCGGGTCGCGTGCTCGATCGTCTCGGTGAGCAGGCCGGCCAGGTCCCCGTCGGCGAGCTTGAGTCCGGCGGCGGTGAGGCCGTCCTCGACACGCCCCGCGTCGACCCGACCTTCGGCGATCTCGTCGATCACCTCGGCGGGCAGGTGGGGTTCGCTGACGCGGTTGATGACGAGACTGCCGAGGTTGAGGTTCTTGCCCCGCAGTTCGTCGATCGCCTCGATCGTCTCCTGGATCGGCATCGCCTCGAGGAGCGTCACCAGGTGGATGATCGTCTCTTCCGAGTGGAGCAGGCGGACGACACCTTCGCTCTGGTTGCGGATCGGGCCGGTCTTGGCGAGGTCGGCCATGGCCTGGGTGACGTCGAGGAAATTGCCGATCCGGCCGGTCGGCGGCGCGTCGACGACCACCGCGTCGTACACGCGGTTGCCCTGCTTGTCGGTGTGGATGATGCGCTCTTTGATCTTGCCGGTGAGCAGGACGTCGCGGAGTCCGGGAGCGACCGTCGTCACGAAGTCGATCGCGCCGATCCGCTTCATCGCGCGGCCGGCGAAGCCGAGGTTGTAGAACATGTCGAGGTACTCGAGAAGGGCGTGCTCGATGTCGATGGCCAGCGCGGACACCTCGCCGCCGCCCTCGGCGGTCGCGATGCGGGTGTCGGTGGGTGGCAGCGGCGGGATGTCGAAGACCTGCGCGATGCCCTGGCGACCCTCGGTCTCGACGAGGAGGACCTTCTTGCCGTCGGCGGCGAGCGCGAGTGCGAGCGCCGCGGCGATCGTGGTCTTGCCGGTGCCGCCCTTGCCTGTCACGAAGTGCAGGCGAGCTCGCGCGGCGGCCGCCGGCCACTCGTTCTCGCGCGCGACGGAGGAGTTGTCTGTCACGCCGGAATCGAGCGCCTCACCCGACCCGGATCGTGAGCCCTGTTCGTTGGCCACCGCAACACCTTATCCATTGACCGTCGCCAGATAGGGTGAGTCCATGAGTGAAGTGACCGCGTGGGAATACGTGACCGTGCCGCTGCTGACGCACGCCACGAAGCAGATCCTCGATCAGTGGGGCGCAGACGGTTGGGAACTGGTTTCGGTTCTGCCCGGTCCCACCGGCGAGCAGCACGTCGCTTACCTGAAGCGACCGAAGGGCTGACCATGGCGACCACGTGGACCGATCGTCTGGCCGAACTGGGCATCGAACTCCCGTCGGTGGTGCCACCGGTGGCGAGCTACACCCCGGCCGTGCGCACCGGCAACCTCGTCTACACCTCGGGACAGCTGCCCATCGTCGACGGCGAACTGTCGGCGCGGGGCAAGGTCCATGAGGGCGCCGAAGGCGTCGTTCGGCCGGATGAGGCGACTGCGGCAGCTCGGGTCTGTGCGCTCAATGCCCTCGCCGCGATCCACGCGCTGGTCGGGATCGACTCGGTCGTCCGGGTGGTCAAGGTCGTGGGGTTCGTCTCGTCCGCACCGGGTTTCACCGGGCAGCCGGCGGTGATCAACGGGGCGTCGGACGTCCTCGGTGAGATCTTCGGCGACGCCGGCGTGCACGCCCGGTCCGCTGTCGGGGTCGCCGAACTCCCGCTCGGTGCACCGGTCGAGGTGGAACTGATCGTCGAAGTGGCCTGACGTCTCCGTTGGACGTCGCGCTGCTGATCGCGGCGGCCGCCGCGGCCGGGTGGGTCGACGCCGTGGTCGGCGGCGGTGGCCTCGTGCTGATCCCGGCGATGCTGATCGCCCAGCCGGGGTTGCCGATAGCGACGGCCCTGGGGACCAACAAGCTGGCGGCGGTCTTCGGGACCGCGTCGGCAGCGTGGCGTTACGTGCGGCACGTCCGGATCGATCTTCGTCGCCTGATCCCGGTGTTCGTTGCGGCGCTCGTCTTCTCGGCCCTCGGCGCGACGGTGGCCGTCGTCCTGCCCACCGAGATCTTCACGCCGATCGTGCTGGTCATGCTGGTCGGGGTCGGACTGTTCGTCGCGCTCAATCCCGGCTTCGGGACCGACGCGTCGACGGGACCGCGCTCGCGCGTCTCGACGATCGCGGGTCTGGTGCTGGCCGGTGTCGTCGTGGCCTTCTACGACGGGGTGATGGGTCCTGGGACCGGTACCTTTCTGATCATCAGCCTGACCGCGCTGGTCGGGACGAGTTTCCTGGAGAGCTCGGCGATGGCGAAGGTCATCAACACCGGTACCAACCTCGGCGCCCTCACGGTCTTCGGCCTGCAGGGAAATGTGCTGTGGCTCTTGGGTCTCGGCCTGGCCATCGCCAACGTCGTCGGCGCCCAGATCGGCTCGCACATGGCGATCGGCCGCGGCAGTTCGTTCGTGCGGTGGGTCCTGCTGGCCGTCGTCGTCGTGATGGTGGGGAAGCTCGGGTACGACCTGATCGTCGGCTGAGGTGGCCGGACTCGGCGGACAGCGCTGTGGAACGGCATCGGCCGAACTATGCTCTCCTCGTCGACCCCGCAGCGGACGGGTCGCGACCCGATCGTCGTAGAGGCGGTGCATCATCAGCGATTCGACGGCTTCCGAGGCCGCGACGCCGCTGTCGGGAAAGCAGCGGGTCCTCGCGCTGCTCCTCGCGATGGCGATGTTCGTTCTCGTCGTGGACACCTCGTTCATGAATGTGTCCATATCGGCGGTGGTCCGTGATCTGGACACGACCGTGAGCGGTGTGCAGTCGGCGATTGCGCTCGAGGCGTTGGTGTCCGCCGCGTTCATCCTGATCGGGGGCAAGGTCGGGGATCTGATCGGTCGCCGGCGGGCCTACGTGATCGGTTTGCTCGCCTATGCCGTGGGCGCGTCGGCCATGGCGCTCGCACAAGGTCTCACGACGATCATCGTCTTCTGGGCGATCGTCGGCGGGATAGGGGCTTCCCTGCTCCTGCCCGCGATGCAGTCGCTGGTACACGGCAACTTTCACGGCGGCGACCAGAAGCGGGTCTACGCCCTCGTGGGCGCCGCCGCCGCGATCGCGGCCGCCGTCGGCCCGCTCCTGGGCGGTTTCATCACCACATACCTGTCCTGGCGGATCGCCTTCGTCGGTGAGGTCGTCATCATCGCGATCGTGTTGTGCGGCATCGGTTTGGTCCGCGACGTCGAGTACACGGGTCCACGGGGAGTCGACCCCGTCGGTGCTCTGCTCTCGGTGCTGGGAATGGGTGGGATCGTGCTGGGGATCCTCGTCTGGCAGGAGGGCGGTGAGGCCGTCGGCATCCTGCTGGTCCTGGGTGCCGCGGGTCTGGGCGGACTGACCTGGTGGCTGACCCGCCGGCGGCGCGCCGGGCGGCCCACGCTATTGGACCCGGACCTGTTTCGCTCCAAGCCGTTCCGCCTGGGCGTCAGCCAGCAGTTGCTGCAGCAGATCGCTCTCGGCGGCATCATGATCTCGCTGCCGATCTATCTGCAGATGGTCCTCGAGTACGACGCCATGGAGGCCGGGTTGTCCCTGGCGCCCCTGTCGCTCAGCATGTTCGCGGTCGCGCTGGTCGCCGGTCGGCGGACACACACCCGGCCCCCGTCGACGTTGGTGCTCATCGGTTTCGGCTTGCTCACGCTCGGGGTCGCGGTTCTGCTCCCGATCGTGCCGCGGGCGGACTTCGGCTGGGGTCTCGTCGTGCCACTCGTCGTGGCGGGTGCCGGCCTGGGGCTGCTCGTCTCGCAGCTGAACGACTACACGCTCGGGCCGATGAGCGACGAGCGTGTGAGCGAGGCGGCCGGAACCAACTCTGCGGCCGGATCATTCGGTCTGTCCTTCGGACTCGCGAGTGCCGGTGCGATCCTGTTGGCCTCGCTCGCCTTCGGATTCGCGCGCGAGGCAAAGTCCAGCGAGGTCCTGGCGCCCGCGGAACAGCAGCGGGTGGCGCAGGTGCTCGACGACGACGCACAGGTCATGAGCAATACACAACTGACCGAGTTGCTGGCCGGGCAGCCCACGGACGTAAGCGACGAGATCATCCGGATCAACACCGAAGTCCGGCCGGTCGCGCTACAGGTGGCGCTTGTGGTCCCACTCGCTGCGGGTGTTCTCGGCACGATCAATTCGCTGCGGATGCGGAGCAGACCCGGTCGTCCGCGATCATGAGTGAGAACGTCGCTCTGCAACGGCGGACCATCGTCCTGCTGTGCACGGCCCAGATCCTGGCCGGCCTGTCGATGGGCGGAGCGCTGGCGCTCGGGGCGATCCTCGGTGAGGAACTGTCGGGAACGGCGTCCCTGGCCGGGATACCGACGACCGTGGTCACGCTGGGGGCCGCGGCCGCCGGTCTCCCGCTGGCGTCCCTGGCCGCCGGACGCGGGCGGCGTCCCGCGTTGACCACGGGCCTGGTGATCGCCGGGGCCGGTTCGCTGGTCGTGGCCGCCGCCGTCGATCGCGGCTGGTTCGCGTTGATGCTCGTCGGGATGGCCGGGGTGGGGTCGGGCACCGCGGTGAGTCTGCAGGCACGTTTCGCGGCAACGGATCTGTCGTCGGCCGGCACTCGTGGCCGCGACCTCTCGCTCGTGGTGTGGACGACGATGGTCGGCGCGGTGATCGGGCCGGCGGTGGTCCCGATCGGCGCCACCGTCGCCGGGTGGTTCGCGATGGCCGATCTGTCGGGACCGTTCCTCGTGGGTGCGGTCGGGTGCCTCGGGGCGGCGGCCGTGCTGTTCGTCGGCCTCCGCCCCGACCCGCTGGTCGTGGCGACCGGCGACACGGACGGGGGTCGTGTCAAAGCGTCGCTGGCCGAGGGGCTCTCGGCGATCACGCACTCGCCGCCGGCGCGGGCCGCGATGGCCGCGGTGGTGTCGGCGCACGCGGTCATGGTCGGGGTGATGGCGCTGACGCCGGTCCACATGCATCACGGGGGCGCCTCGGTGACGCTGGTCGGCCTGTCGATCAGCGCGCACATCGCCGGGATGTACGCGCTCGCACCGGTGATGGGCCTGCTCGCCGACCGGACCGGCCGGATCCCGGTGATCCTCGGCGGTCAGGCGACACTCGTCGTCAGCTGCGTGGTCGGATTCGTCTTCGCGGAATCGCAGACGGGTCTCGTCGTCGCGCTGGTCCTGCTCGGCGTGGGATGGTCGGCGTCGACGGTGGCGGCCTCCACGCTCCTCACCGACAGTGTCGACACCGCGCGACGCGCACCGGCGCAGGGGGTTTCGGACACCGCGATGAGTCTGGCCGGCGCGGCCGCGGGCGCGCTCTCCGGACTCGTCGTCGGGGCCTTCGGCTACGGGGTCCTGGTGCTCGGCGCCGCCGTGATCGCGGTGCTGACGGCGGCCTACGTGGTGCTCGACGGTGTCCGCGACCGACGACGGACCGCCATGGCCTAGGGTTCGACACACGGACGGGGACACCAGGGAGGCCGTCGGATGGCAGCATCGCAACTCGTCGGGCGTACCGGGACGGTGACTATGTCGATACCGGGCGGCGAACTCCTCGGGGAGATCGAACTGCCGTTGGCCGGCGGAACCGAGCGGTTCCTCGCCCGCGCCGCCGCACCGATCGGGCTCGACGCGCCCGTTCTGGTCATCGCCGAACGTTCCGGCCGAGTCGTCGACGTCGAGCCATGGGTACCGGTCCCGGGCACGGCGAACCGAACCATGTGAACAACCGATCGTCGAAAGGTCCCGGATGCGGCAGGATCTGACGTCGATACATATCGCCCGCCGCTCGAGGAGAGACCATGCTCGGCTACTACGTTCCCGAACCCGACGAGGCGATGCTGATCTCCGGCGCCAAGTCCGACTTCGACGATGCGCCGTTCGTGGTCGTCGTCGGGCACGGGAAGTGGGTCATGCCCTTCTTCCGGAAGGTCCGTTTCCTGTCGATGGCGTTGCACGAAGCGACGATCCGCGAGGTCTGTGTGACGACCCAGGGCATCCAACTCAACGTGCGGGCGGTCATCGCCCACAAGGTCGGCAACGACGTGGCGTCGATCGTCAACGCCGGACAGCGCTTCATCTCCGAGCAGGAGAACGAGATGAATCAGCTGACCGGACAGATCTTCTCGGGTCACCTGCGTTCCATCGTGGGCTCGATGACCGTCGAGCAGATCATCCGCGAGCGCGACACCCTGGCCCGTCAGGTGCTCGACGCGTCCAAGCGTGAGATGGGATCGATCGGTCTCGTCGTCGACTCGTTCCAGATCCAGTCGATCGACGACATGGATTCCGGTTACATCAACGCGCTGGCTGCCCCGAACATCGCCAAGGTGCAGCGCGAGGCGGCGGTCGAACGTGCTCGCGCCGACCAGGAGTCGGCGAAGGCGCAGCAGGAGTCGCTGCGGAACCAGGCCGACTACGAGCGGGAGACCGCGATCAAGCGGGCTGCGATCAAGGCCGAGACCGACAAGGCCAATGCCGAAGCCGCCCAGGCCGGTCCGCTCGCGCAGGCGCGGGTCAACCAGGAGGTCATCCGCGAACAGTCCGTGCTCGCGCAGGCGCAGGCCGAACTGCGTGAGCAGGAACTGATCTCCGAAGTGGTGAAACCGGCCGAGGCCGAGGCGTTACGACGACAGATCATCGCCGAGGCGGAGGCCAAGGCGGTCGAGATCCAGTCGGCGGCCGCCGCACAGCACAACCGCATCGCCCTCGATCAGCAGCTCATCGAGGCCCTGCCCACGCTCGTCGGCGAGGTCGCCAAGGGCCTCAGCACCGCGAACCTCACCGTGTACAACGGGGCCGAGGGCGTCAACGAGATCATGACCGGTGTGATCACCCAGGGTGCCGCGCTGCTGCGCAGCCTGCAGGATCAGGTGGCGCCCACGGTGGTCGACGGCTCGGCCGGCGAGCAGTCCGTGAACGGTGCGACGGTCGGCGGGGTCTGACCCGGGGATCGACTCGGCGTGGTCGGATCGTCGGGCTTCGCCCGGTTCTCCGCACCGAGTGGATAGGCTCGGGGACCATGAGCTCACCGAACGACGCCGCACCCACGCACCCTGCCTACGGGGTGCTGCGGGAAGTGACCCCCTTCGCGTCGGTCCTGCTGTGCGACAACTCCGGGATGATGGAACTCGACGGCACGAACACCTACGTGCTGCGCGCTCCCGGCAGCGAGGAATGCGTGGTCGTCGACCCGGGACCGCCGAAGTACAAACACCACGCCCGGCGCCTCGCCGAATTGCCCGGGGTCGCACTGGTCTTGGTGACCCACCGGCACTTCGACCACACCGGCGGGGTGTCGCGCCTGCACAAGCGCACGGGTGCGCCGGTACGCGCTCGGTTGGAGAAGCACTGCCGCAACGGGGCGCCACTGCGGGATCGTGAGGTGATCGAGGCCGCGGGTCTGCGGATCACGGTGCTGTTCACCCCGGGACATACGGGGGATTCCGTCAGCTTCCTCGTCGAACACGACGGACAACGTGCGGTCCTGACCGGCGACACGATCCTCGGGAGTGGCACGACCGTGCTCGATCCCGCCGACGGCGGGTTGCGCGACTATCTGAACTCGCTGAACCGCCTGATCGTCGAAGGGGAAGGGGCGGCACTCCTCCCGGCGCACGGTCCGGACCATCCCGATCTGGGCCCCGTCGCGCGGTACTACAAGGCGCATCGCGAGGAGCGGATCGACCAGATCGTCGCCGCTCTGGACACGATGGGTGTCTCGGCCCGCGACGCGAAGCCGATGAAAGTGGTGCGCAAGGTGTACTCCGACGTCGACAAGAAGCTGTGGCCCGCCGCGCGGATGTCGGTGAAGGCGCAGTTGGAGTATTTGCGCGAGGCCTGACCCTTCGAGGGAGGAGCGAAGCCGCCCGCTCCTGGAGGAGCGAGCGGCTTCGTGGTGAACTCGAGTCAGCGCGCGCGGCGCGCGAGACGCTCCGAGTCGGCGATGAGCACGCTCTTGCCCTCGAGGCGCAGCCATCCGCGCTGGGCGAAGTCGGCGAGCGCCTTGTTGACGGTCTCGCGCGATGCGCCGACGAGCTGGGCGATCTCTTCCTGGGTCAGGTCGTGGGTGACGCGCAGCGCGCCGCCCTCCTGGGTGCCGAAGCGCTGCGCAAGCTGCAGCAACTGCTTGGCGACGCGACCGGGCACGTCGGTGAAGATGAGATCGGCGAGGTTGTTGTTGGTGCGGCGCAAGCGGCGTGCCAGCACGCGCAGCAGCTGCTCGGCGATCTCCGGACGGTCCTTGATCCACGCCTTCAGCGCGTCACGGTCCATCGACACCGCGCGGACCTCGGTGACCGTCGTCGCCGACGAGGTACGGGGGCCGGGATCGAAGATGGAGAGTTCGCCGAACATGTCGGACGGGCCCATGATCGTCAGCAGGTTCTCGCGTCCGTCGGGCGAGCGTCGGCCGACCTTCACCTTGCCGGACATGATGATGTAGAGCCGATCGCCGGGCTCGCCTTCGTGGAAGATCACGTGTCCGCGAGGGAAGTCGACGGGCTGAAGCTGCTTGGTCAGCGCCGCGACGGCGGAGGGCTCGACGCCCTGGAATATGCCCGCCCGCGCCAGTACTTCTTCCACCTAGGGAACCTTTCTCGAATCTCTCTACAGCCCGCGTCAGATCGCGCCGTTGGCTACGCTACCCCGCGCACAAGCATATGTGTTGGATGGGTCACTGGAAGCTCATTGCGGGTGTGTCCGATTGGCGGAGTGTCGACGCGGTGGTCGGGCGGTACGGAAGCGGGGGCGGCGACGGCCGGTCAGCTGGCCCGCTGCGGCGATTCGGTGTGGCCGGACACCGCTGATTCGTGACGGGTGACCCGTCGGTCGCGGAGTTCGTCGAGCGCGGCCGGCATGCCCTCGCGGGCGAGGGTCTGGACGTTCTGGGCGTCGGCCGAGTCGAGGAAGTCCTCCACCTCATCGCGTGAGACCGCCGAGCGGTCGATCCGGGACTGGACCTTGTCCATGCCCATGGCGAACAACATGAGTACAGCCGGGAACAGCAGCGCCGCGAGACCGTGCATGGGGACAAGTAAACACAATCGACCCGCCCGGAACCGCATCGAGAGGGCCGCCGTCATTGACTTGTTACCTGACCGTAGGTTGCGCGTGAGCACGCCGATGTGGCCGTGACCAGCCCTTCTCCCAGGGCGAACACGCGGTTCTGACCTGCGGTGATGTTCCATTCAGGGGGTGTGTGAGAGTGCTTCGCCCCGTGTCGGGGGCCAGCGGAATCGGGCTTCGCCGTGCGCATCGCTAACCTGAATCAGGTGAGCGCACGCAAGTCTGCGGCCGCGGGACCGACCCCGGCACGCAAGCAGGAGACCCATCTCGGATTGGTCCGGCGCGCGCGGCGGATGAATCGGACCCTCCAGGTCGCCTTCCCGCACGTGTACTGCGAACTCGACTTCACCGACCCGCTCGAGCTCTCGGTGGCGACGATCCTGTCGGCGCAGTGCACCGATGTGCGTGTGAACATGACCACCCCCGCGCTGTTCGCCAGATACCGGACGGCCGCGGACTATGCCGGGGCGGACCGCACCGAGCTCGAGGAGATGATCCGACCCACCGGCTTCTACCGGAACAAGGCGAACTCGATCATCGGACTCGGGCAGGCGCTCGTCGAGCGGTTCGACGGGGAGGTCCCAGACAATCTGAAGGATCTGGTGTCGCTGCCCGGGTTCGGGCGCAAGACCGCGAACGTGGTGCTGGGCAACGCGTTCGGTGTGCCCGGCATCACCGTCGACACCCACTTCGGCCGCCTGGTCCGGCGCTGGCAGTGGACCGAGGAGACCGATCCGGTGAAGGTCGAGCACGCCGTCGGCGAGCTGATCGAGCGGCGGGAGTGGACGGACCTGTCGCACCGGGTGATCTTCCACGGCCGACGGGTGTGTCATGCGCGCAAGCCGGCGTGTGGGGTGTGCGTCCTCGCCAAGGACTGTCCGTCGGTGGGCACCGGACCGATGGACAAGACCGAGGCCGCGGCCCTGGTGAAGGGGCCGGAGACCGAGCATCTCCTCGCGCTGGCCGGGATCGCGGCCCCGTGAGCGAACCAAGCGGCCCGGCGTCGCCCCGGGGTTCTCGTTTCCCGCCCGCCGCGCGATGGACCGTGGTCTTCGTGGTCGTGATGATCGCGCTCATCGTGGCGATCTGGCCGCGCGGGGACGATCCGGCGCCGATGTCGAGCGCACCGCCCTCGTCGAGTGGAGTCCGCCCGATCGATGCGCCGGTGGACGAGGCGCGTCTGGCGGAGGCGCGCAGCACCGCCGACCTGCCGGACTGCCCGGTCACCGGACTGCCGGAATCGCCGGACTCCGTCCTCGACGGCGTCGTCGAACCCTGCTTGAGCACCGGAGCGCCCTACGACCTCGGTGCCTCGACGGCCGGCCGGCCGCTCGTCATCAACGTCTGGGCGCAGTGGTGCGGTCCGTGCAAGACCGAGCTGCCCTACTTCGAGGAGTTCGCCGCGCGGGCCGGCGACCGGGTCACCGTGCTGGCCCTGCACGCCAAGGAAGGCGGTAGCAACCCGTTCTTCCCGCTGACGCTGCTCACCGAGATCGGAGTCCGCTTGCCGTCCGTGCTCGACCTCGACGGAAAGGTGGCCGCGGCCATCAACGCGCCCAGGGTGTTCCCGTCGACCGTCTTCCTTCGACCCGACGGCACGGTCGCCGAGGTCTATCCCGGTGTCTTCGACAGTCCGGAGGAGATCGCCGATTCGGTGGCCGAGCATCTGGGCGTGCGGATATGAGCGGGCGTTCGCGCGCCGATGCGGGACCGCTGGTCCCGCGGGACGAGATCCCGCCGTGGCTGCGGGCGTTGACCGGCGATGTCACCGCCGTCACGACAAGCGTCGACAACCGCGGCGGTGATCGATCGCGCTGGGCGTCGATGTTGCCGACGAACTCCCGGTCGGCGGCCGTTCTGATCCTGTTCTCGGGTTCGTGGGAGTCGGCCGACGATCATCCCGGCGGGGTGCCGGCCGACGCCGAGGTACTGCTGACCGAGCGCGCTCCCACACTTCGCCAGCACAGCGGGCAGGTCGCGTTCCCCGGGGGCGCGGCCGATCCCGGCGACGACTTCCCGGTGGGCACCGCGCTGCGCGAGGCGGCCGAGGAGACCGGCCTCGACGCATCCGGGGTGACCATCCTCGCGACCCTGCCGAGCTTTCCCGTCGGGGTCTCGGGCTTCGACGTCGTCCCGGTGATCGGTTACTGGCACCGCCCGAGCGAGGTGCGCGTCGTCGACCAAGGCGAGACCGCGCGCGTGGACCGGATCAATCTGCGCGAATTGCTGAACCCGGACAACCGGTTCCAGGTCCGCCGCAAGGCGGTCGGCATCGTCTACAAGGGGCCCGCGTTCTTCGTCGACCAGTTGCTCGTCTGGGGATTCACGGGTGGGCTCATCGCCG
This sequence comes from Gordonia sp. SCSIO 19800, assembly GCF_018132775.1. NCBI lineage: Bacteria > Bacillati > Actinomycetota > Actinomycetes > Mycobacteriales > Gordoniaceae > Gordonia > Gordonia sp. SCSIO 19800. The sequence continues at coordinate 250,045 of NZ_JAGRQM010000004.1, forward strand.
CCATCAGCGAGGTGTCCGGCTGGGACCGTCCGTGGGACTCCGCCGACGTTCGTTCGCTGGAGAAGATGATCGAGCTCGCCGGGAGCCGGCAGGAATCCGGGTTCGCGGAGCTGCACCCGGACGACCGCGACGTGGTCGACGCCGGCAACGCCGAGCCCGGAGGTACCCGATGACCGGCTCGACATGGGTCGACATCATCGTGATCGGCATCGCCCTGCTCGCGGCGGCCAGCGGGTACCGGTCGGGTGCGGTCGCCTCGGCCCTGGCGTTCATCGGAGTCGCACTCGGCGCCGTAGCCGGTCTGCTGCTCGCGCCCCGCCTGATCGAGCAGTTCGACGATCTGCAGGTGCGGGTGCTCGCCGGGATTCTGGTGCTGGTCGTGCTCGTGGTCGTCGGCGAGGTGGCCGGCATGGTTCTGGGACGTGCGGCTCGCGGTGGGATCCGGTCGCCCGGGCTGCGCGCCGTCGACAGCGGAGTCGGCTCGCTCCTACAGGTGGTCGCGGTGTTGCTGGCCGCGGGCCTGCTGGCGATCCCGCTTCGCGAGTCCGCCGACCCGGCCATCGCCGGGGCGGTTCGGGACTCGAAGGTGCTCACCGGGGTCGACGCGGTGTCACCGCAGTGGGTCGACGACATCCCGGACGACTTCAAGGCGCTCCTGGACAGTTCGGGACTCCCGAAGCTCCCGTTCGTCAGCACCCCGTCGACGAACGTCGACCCTCCCGATCAGGCGCTGGCCGAACTGCCGGTGGTGACGCAGGCGCGTCCCAGCGTGGTGAAGATCGAAGGCGTGGCACCGAGCTGCCGGCAGGCGCTCGAGGGGAGCGGGTTCGTCGTCTCTCCGGAGCGCGTCATGACGAACGCGCACGTGGTCGCGGGCACCGAACGGCTGGAGGTCCAGACCTCGACGGGGGCGCAGCTCCCGGCGCGCGTCGTGCTCTTCGACAGCGAGAACGACATCGCGGTTCTCGACGTCCCGGGCCTCCGGGCGCCGGCCCTGCGGTTCGCCTCACGCCCCGCGTCGACCGGGGACGACGCCATCGCACTCGGTTTCCCCGAGGCCGGACCGTTCTACGTGAGCCCGCTGCGGGTGCGTGCGGTCTTCGCCCACACCGGTGACGACATCTACCGGACCGGGCAGGTGACCCGTGAGGTCTACGCCGTCCGTGGTCTGATCCGGCAGGGCAATTCGGGTGGGCCGCTGCTGAATTCGGACGGCGAGGTGCTCGGTGTGGTCTTCGGCGCGGCCGAGAATGCCGCCGACGAGACCGGTTTCGTGCTCACCGCCCGTCAGGTGCGCTCCGACTTCGACGAATCCGAGCGACGAAGCGAGCGGGTGAGTACGCAACGCTGCGTCCTCGCCTGACCTCGCGGGCCGATCGGCGCGCGCGGTCAGGCGTGGGTGCGGGTTCGTGGCGTAGGAACTCGAGGATGTGGTCGGTCACCGCGGCCGGTTGTTCTTGATGGACGAAGTGGCCGCTGCCCTCGACCTGCCGATACGTCTGGTGCGCGGCCCATCGGTGACTGTCGGCCATCGCGTCGTCGAGGATGTACGGGTCGTCGCGGCCCCGCAGGGCCAGCACGGGGAGATGCAGCCGCTGGTCCATCAATTCCATGAAGCGGGCGCCGTCGGGTCGGAACTGCGAACGGAACGCCCAGCGCCGGTACTCCAGGCTGCAGTGCGCGACGTTGGGGATCAGCATGGCCGACCGGTTGAGTTCGACGGTGTGCGCGTAGTCGGGTTCACCGCGCCAGGGGGCAGACGACCGTTCCGCGAAGTAGTCGGACACGAAGGCCGCGTCGTCGCGGGTGACCTGCCGTTCACCGAGGCGGGGGATCTGGTTGCGCAGGAACAGAGGTAAGAACTGTGCGCGTTGTGCCTTGTCCCGCAACACGCGTCGACGCAGGGCGCGGGGGTGCGGGGACGCGATGACGACGATCCGGTCGACGACGCGCGGGTGCAGCGTGGCGGTCGCCCAGCAGACCAGGCCGCCGTCGGAGTGTCCGATCAGGGTGGCCCGGGTGTGTCCGAGCGCGCGGACGAGGCCGTTGGTGTCGCCGGCCAGGGTCCAGCCGTCGTAGCCGCGCGGTGGTTTGTCGGTGTCGCCGTAGCCGCGGAGGTCGACGGCGACGGCGCGGAAGCCGGCGTCGGTGAGCGCGGTCAGCTGATGTCGCCAGCTCCACCAGAACTCGCCGAATCCGTGCAGCAGCAGCACCAACGGGCGGTCGTCGGCGGGAACGCCGGCGGGCTGGACGGCGTGGAAACGGACTCCGTTGGCGCGGACGTCGAGATGCTCCCAATCACCCGGGAGACGAACGGTCGAGGGGTCGGGCTCCTCGCTCACGGATCACCCTTCGCGGGCGGGCGGGATTCTCGGGTGCGTGGTGGTGTCGTGCGCCGAGCCGCGGTGGGGCAGGACGGTCGGCAGTTCGTTGACCGTCTCGATCGTCTTCGCGGGTCCGCGCACGCGTTTGAAGAACAGGTATCCGACGAACGCGGCGATCAGGGTGACCGCCACCAGGATGAGGAACACGATGAGGAACGCCAGCCAGCGCCAGACCCACTCGTCGAGCAGTTCGGCGAGGAAGAAAAAGAAGAAGAAGCTCGCGTAGAGCGCCATCACACCGGCGACGATGAGCAGCCCGGTGCCCGCGCCGGCCTTCTTGGCCTCGGTGACCAGCTCGGCCTTGGCCAGCGCGACCTCGGATCGGAACAGGGTGGAGACGCTGGCGGTCGCGTCCTTGACCAGGCTTCCGATCGTCGGCTCGCCGTTGCGGCCGGCGTTGGCGTCGGAGAGCGGGATCGACGGGACGGAGTCCCGGCCCGCGTCGGGCAGGCCGTGCTCGTTGGGGCTCACAGAATCCTCCGTTGTTCGGCTGATGGCCATATGTTGCCATGCGCGGGCGATCCGGGTGGCGAGCCACCCGTCGAATGGAGTGGCGAGCCACCCATCGAATGGCGTGGCGCGAAGACGGGCAGGGCCTGCCGACCTCAGGTCGGCAGGCCCTGGAGAACTCGAACGGCCTCAGGCCTTCTTCGCGCGGATCGCTTCGAAGACCGACGGGTCGACGAGGGTGGAGGTGTCGCCGAGTTCGCGGCCTTCGGCGACGTCCTTGAGCAGACGGCGCATGATCTTGCCCGAGCGTGTCTTGGGCAGTTCGGGCACGACGTTGATCTCGCGGGGTTTGGCGATCGGCGAAATTTCCACCGACACCTGCTGGCGCAGTTCGGCGATCAGCTGGTCCCCGGTGTTCTCCACGCCCTCGCGCAGGATGACGAAGGCGACGATGCCCTGGCCGGTGGTCTCGTCGGCGGCGCCGATGACCGCGGCTTCGGCGACACCGGAGTGCCCGACGAGCGCGGACTCGACCTCGGCGGTGGAGATGCGGTGGCCGGAGACGTTCATGACGTCGTCGACGCGTCCGAGGACCCAGAGTGCGTGGTCCTCGTCGTAGCGGGCGCCGTCGCCGGCGAAGTACCAGCCCTGCTCGGCGAACCGTGACCAGTACGTGTCGCGGAAGCGCTCGTCGTCGCCCCAAATCCCGCGCAGCATCGACGGCCACGGCTGGTCGAGCACGAGATAGCCCTGCTCACCGGCGCCGACGGGGTTGCCCTGGTCGTCGACGATGTTGGCGCTGATGCCGGGCAGGGGCTTCATCGCCGATCCCGGCTTGGTCGCGGTCACGCCCGGCAGCGGCGAGATCATGATGGCGCCGGTCTCGGTCTGCCACCAGGTGTCGACGATGGGCGCGGAGTCGCCGCCGATGACCTCGCGGTACCACTTCCAGGCCTCGGGGTTGATCGGTTCGCCGACGCTGCCGAGCAGCCGGATGCTGGACAGGTCGTGGGCGTCGGGGATCTCCCGTCCCCACTTCATGAAGGTGCGGATCAGGGTCGGCGCGATGTAGTAGATGGTGACGCCGTACTTCTGGATGATCTCGAAGTGGCGGTGCTCGTTGGGGGAGTTGGGGGTTCCCTCGTAGACGACCTCGGTAGCGCCGTTGGAGAGCGGACCGTAGACGAGGTAGGAGTGGCCGGTCACCCAGCCGATGTCGGCGCCACACCAGAAGACATCGCGGCCTTCTTTGTGGTCGAAGACGTAGTGGAACGTGTAGCTGACCTGGGTGAGGTAACCGCCGGAGGAGTGGACGATGCCCTTGGGCTTACCGGTGGTGCCCGAGGTGTAGAGCAGGAAGAGTGGGTGTTCGGCGTCGAAGGCCTCGGCGTCGTGGGTGTCCGACTGTTCGTCGACGGTGTCTTCCCACCACACGTCGCGGCCTTCGACCCAGTTCAGGTCGGGGTCGTGGTTGGTACGACGCACGACGAGGACCTTCTCGACGGATTTCGCGGCGTCGTCGCCGGTGCCGAGCGCCTCGTCGACCTGGGTCTTCAACGGCGCCGGCTGGCCGCGGCGGTACTGCCCGTCGGTGGTGATGACGAGCTTGGCCTCGGCGTCGTCGACGCGGGAGCGCAGCGCTCCGGAGGAGAAGCCGGCGAAGACCACGGAGTGGGTGAGGCCGAGGCGGGCGCAGGCGAGCATCGAGATCAGGGCCTCGGGGACCATCGGCATGTAGATGGCGACGCGATCGCCGGCGACCAGCCCGATGGACGAGAAGTAATTGGCGGCCTTGCTGACCTCGGCGAGCAGCTGGCTGTAGGTGAGGTCGCGGGTGTCGCCGGGTTCACCGACCCAGTGGATGGCGACGCGGTCGCCCTTGCCTGCGGCGACGTGCCGATCCACGCAGTTGACCGCGACGTTGAGCTTGCCTCCGACGAACCACTTGGCGAACGGGGCGTCGGACCAGTCGAGGGTGGTGGTGAACTCGGTGGCCCAGTCCAGCCGCCGGGCCTGCTCGGCCCAGAACTCGAGGCGGTCGGCATCGGCATGGTCATACATCTCGGCGGTGCCGTTGGCCTGGGCGGCGAACTCGTCGGAGGGAGGAAATGCCTGGACGGTGGAGGACATCGGTGACAAGGGCCTTTCGCTGTCGACGGCGGTCACTCAACAGTAGGGTGACCTGGCGTCAGAACGGGCAATCAGTGTGAGCGTAGTCACGTCGCGGTCTAGGGTGGAACCGTCCGGTATGTGAGCGCGGCCGATTGGCGACGAACGGCGGGTGGGCGGCGACGAACGGTCGCGATGCCCTGTGGACCCCGCGCCGACGTCGGAGCGATGCGTTTCAGTCAGTCAACTGACGAACACCGTGAACAATTACAGGTGCGCAATATCTGAAACGGTGACTAACAATGGATCATCGGTATCTATTCGGTTGAGCGCCGCGGGTGTCCGAATCGGTAGCCCTGATCGACCGGACCGAGGGCGACCTGGTGAGCGGTCCGCGGCCGCAACTATCGTCGGTGCGTGACCACCGACCCACTGATGCCCCTGCTGGAGCTGCCCGGCGTCGTCGCCGCCGCCGATCGAGCACGGGATGCCCTGTCCGCAGTGCACCGGCACCCCGCCAACCTGCGGGGATGGGACAAGACCGCCACCGAGGCGTCGTGGCGGGCGGGCCGGTCCTCGGCCGCGATCGACGGTGGAAGTGTCGAGCTCCGACGCGACGGCGACTTCGACGACCCCATCCTGGCCGGCGCCATGCGGGTGTCGCAGGCCCTCGACGGCGATTCGCTGGTCACACTCACCTCGGTGATCCGCCGGGCACCCGCGCAAGCGCTGGCGAGGTTGCACACCCTTGCCGCCGCGGACCTCGTCGACGACCCGGAAGATCTCGGGCGGCCCCGGAGCGGGACGGATGTCGCCGAACGTCTCAACTTGTTGGGGCAGTTGACAACCGGCGCCACCTCGGTTCCGGCGCCGGTGCTCGTGGCGGTGGTGCACGGCGAGTTGCTGGCGGTGGACGCCTTCCCCGCTGCCAACGGTGTCGTCGCTCGTGCCGCGTCTCGGCTCGTCGGCGCCGCGACCGGGCTGGACCCGCACTGCCTCGGCGTGCCGGAGGTGACCTGGTTCAAGCGGGTCGGCGAGTATCGCACGTTGGCTACGAACTTCGGGGCTGGTACCGAGTCGGGCCTGCGGGACTGGATCATCTTCTGCTGCGAGGCCCTGGAAGCCGGTGCGGCCGAGGCGAAGTCGATCGCGGACGCGGCCCGGTCTGGTTAGTCTCGCGAGGTCTCGAACCCGGCCCGGACAGCACTGCCGGCGGCCGCCGGCGTCGTAAACGACGCGGTTGCCGCCCGCGTAGCACGGACTCAAGTTACCAAGCGTGCTTGGTGGGTTGTGGTCACCGCCTCGGCGATTGATCGCGAGTCGGGATTACTGACCGTCCACGTGCTGCCAGCTGTGGGCCATTCCTCTCGGGCCTGGCGCCTCACGAGAGGAAGGCGGTGGCGCATCGAGTGGTGGCGGTCGGTCGTCCTGACTGTGATGTCGCAGGCGCACAACACTTTTGCCATATGCGGCGTGCTCCGCGTGGGTGCTTGCCGCCCGTGCTGGGAAGTGCTCGGCGTGGGGGTTCGTTCCTTCTCTTCCGGATCGAACTTGGCCTTCCGAGATTCCGTAACCACTGTTCTACACCGTGATGCCGATCACATCAAGCGTTCCGCGCCGGAATGTTGAACGACTTGCGGATGCCAGCGAAACGCTCTGCGACGCACCATCTTCGACGCAATCGGCAGCTGGTTCGGGGGTGGTAGGTGGCCGATTCGGAGTTCGGCGGCCTCGAGCGGGAACGTTGCAAAGACGTTGCGCGTTTCGCGGGCCTGAATCGCGATTCCCGAATATGCGCCCGGAACGGGCGTCTGATTCGATCTGCTGGTTACTCCGCAGTAGAACGGACATTAGTGAATGGGATTGTTGTGCTTGCAAATAACCCAAAACCGTGTGTATAGTCATCGGTACCCGGTTCTCATACCGGTGCGTTTCAGCCCGACCCCCCGGGGCTGAAACGTGACGACCCCGGCCTCCTCCCCCCCTGGCCGGGGTTGTCCTCTGTCTGGGGTCTTTTGTAGCCCGAGACCCCGCTGGTCGCGAGAGTTTGTCCACAGCCTTCGCCGCCATCCCCAATTGCCCGGGACCCCACCCGTCGGAGCGCCGCACCTGCCGCATGATCGGCCGCATGCCCGATGAACTCCTGGTTCTCGTAGACCCCGAACTCCACGACGACGTCGCACGGTGCGCCGCCGCAGCCGGATACCACGTGATCAGCGCGCCGGCGGACGATTGCCGGCGCGAATGGTTGACCGCCCGGGCCGTCGCGGCCGACCCATCCGCGATCGCCCTCCTCGCCCGGGTGCGCCCACCTCGGCGACCCGGCCTCGTACTGGTGAGTGCGGCCGAACCGGGAGCACACATCTGGCGGATGGCGATGGAGCTGGGTATCGAGGACTCATCGACGCTCCCGGCCGACGAAGGACGCCTCGTCCGGGTACTGACGGAGTGCCGGGTGCCCAGACGCCGACCCGCGGGTGTCGTGGCGCTCATCGGTGCTCACGGTGGTGCCGGGGCGTCGACCCTGGCAGCGGCGGTCGCGCTGACGTCGGCAGGTGCCCAGTCGCCCACGCTGCTGCTCGACCTCGACGACATGGGCGCCGGAGCCGACCTCCTGCTGGGCATCGAGCGCCGCCGCGGGCTGCGGTGGCAGGATCTCTCGCTCGACGGCGGGGTCGTCGGCGGTACGGCGCTCCACCAGGCGCTGCCGAGCGCGGGCGAGGGCCTGGCGGTGTTGACCTCACAACGCCTGCCGAGCGCCGGGTTGAGTGTCGATGCGGTCACCGCGGTCATCGACGCGGGGCACACCCATGGTGATCTCGTCGTGCTCGACCTGCCCCGGTCCGACGCACCGGTGGTGCGCGCCGCGATCGCATCCTCCGACGTCGTGGTGGTGGTGACCACACCCACCGTCGGCGGATGTGCCGCGGCTCGACGCATCGTCGACCGTGTCGTCGGTGACGAGGTGGCCGTCGAGCTGGTGGTGCGCGGCCCGTCGCCCGGCGGGTTGCGTCCGCAACAGGTGGCCGATGCCATCGGACTCCCACTGCTCGCCGCCTATCGGCCGGAGCCCCGTCTCGCGGGGCGGCTGGAGGGTGGTCCGTTGCGGTTGCGACGCCGCAGTCCGCTCGGACGCGCGGCGCACACCGTGCACGCCAGGGTCGCCGAGCACCGACAGCGTGCGTCGTGACCCAGGCGCGAATCGACGGACCGGCCGACGAGGCGCTGTTGGACCGGGTGCGCTCGCGACTGGCCGCCGCCGCGGCCGACCCGAGTCCGGCCGTCATCGCCGACGCGATCCGCGCAGAGGCCGGGGGAGTGCTGGGTGACACCGACCTGCTCGCCGCCCTCCGCTTCCTGCAGACCGAGCTGACCGGGGCGGGCAAGCTCGAGCAACTCCTCGCCGAACCCGACATCGCCGACATCCTGGTCGCCGGTCCCGACGAGGTCTGGGTCGACCGCGGATCCGGACTCGAGCAGACGACGATCCGCTTCCCGGACGAGGCGTCGGTCCGCCGCCTCGCGGGTCGGCTGGCGCTGGGCGCCGGGCGGCGGCTCGACGACGCCCAGCCCTGGGTCGACGGGCAGTTGTCGAACGTCGGTCGGCGCGGATACACCGTGCGGCTGCACGCGATCATCCCGCCGCTTGCCGCGGACGGGACGTGTATCTCCTTAAGGGTCCTGCGTTCGGCGTCCAAGGATCTGCCGAGCCTCGTCGAGAGCGGCGCGATCCCGTCCGAGGTGGTGCCGATCATCGGGGACATCCTCCGGAACCGCCTGGCATTCCTGGTGATAGGCGGTACGGGGACCGGCAAGACGACCCTGCTCAACGCACTGATCGGAGCGATGGATCCGCGCGAGCGGGTCGTCTGCGTCGAAGATGCGCTCGAACTGGCCCCGCGCCATCCGCAGGTGGTGAGGTTGGTCGCGCGCGCGTCGAATGTCGAAGGCGTGGGCGAGGTGCCGGTGCGGACCCTGGTCCGTCAGGCGCTTCGGATGAGACCCGACCGGATCATCGTCGGAGAGGTTCGCGGCGGTGAGGTCATCGACCTCCTCACCGCGCTGAACACCGGGCACGACGGGAGTGCCGGCACGGTCCACGCGAACTCGACGTCGGAGGTGCCGGCGCGGATGGAGGCCCTCGCCGCCCTCGGAGGCATGGCCCGCGACGCTCTCCACAGTCAGCTGGGTGCCGCACTGCAGGTGGTGCTCGGCGTGGCGCGCAACGCGGGCGGGACCCGCGGACTCGCCGAGGTCGGGGTCGTCCGGCGCGACGACGCCGGACGCGTGACGATCGTGCCGATCTGGTTGCGGAACAGCGGATTCACGGCGGAGCGCGATCACTTCGACCGGTTGGTCGCCGGGCGTGGGCCGGTGTCGGGGGACCGACGATGATGTCCACGCCGGTCGCCGTCGCGCTGGTCCTGGGAGCCGTGGGCGTCGCGCTGCCGCTGTCGGCCGCGCCGCGAGCGAGACACCGACTCCAGACGGTGTCCGGACAACCCCGCCCCGCCCGGAGATCGGCACCGGCCGTGCTGATCCCGATGACGGTCCCGTTCGGGGCGCTCCTGATCGGCGGGTTGGCGGCCGCCGTCGCAGCCGCGATCGTCGTGACGGTCGTGCTGTGGGTACGTCGGCGGCGGTCGGCCGAGAAGCGCCTCGACCGCCAGTCGGATGACTTGCTCCTGGGGCTGTCGCTGATGATCGCCGAACTGTCGGTGGGTGCGCCACCGGTCCGGGCCTGCGAGGTCGCGGTCGCCGAACTCCGTCGTCGCGAGCCCCATGACCCGGCCACCGGAGCGGAGATCGCGAACGGGTTGGAGTCGATGGCGTTCCGGGCCGCCCTGGGCGGGTCGGTGATCGACCCGGTGTCCGGGGCCGGCCTGGCGGGCAGGGTCTCGGGTGAGGCGTCCTGGCGTCGTATCGGCGTGGCCTGGCAGATCGCCGAGGACCGCGGCCTGCCGATGGTCGACCTGCTCGGTGCAGTGCGTTCGGATCTTCAGGCGCGGCGTGGCTTCGCGGATCGGACGCGAGCCGGACTGTCGGGACCGCGGGCGACGGCGGCGGTCCTCGCCGGTCTGCCATTGCTCGGGATCGCCCTGGGTCAGGCGACCGGTGCGGGTCCGATCCAGGTCCTCCTCGGCGGTGGCCTGGGTGGGATCCTGCTGGTGGTCGGGTGCGCTCTGGTCGCCGCGGGGATCGGCTGGTCCGAGCGCATCACCGGCAAGGTGCTGGCACGATGATCGCCGGCGGCCTCACCGGCACTGCGTGTTCGGCGGTGCTGCTCGCGGCCGCGCTGTGGATCTGGCCCGCGCCGCGCTGGCTGCTCTATCGGGTGACCGATCCGCCGCCGCCCGATCGCACGCCGCGGTGGCTCGGTGCCGGTCCCACCGCCGACGACCCGTTCGCGGTCGCGGCGGCCTTCGATCTGTTCGCGGTGTGCCTACGCGCCGGTCTGCCGGTGGGGACCGCGGCCTCGGTGGTCGCCGAACGCGCGCCGGCGTCGATGGCGGCGCCCCTCGCTCACGTCGCCGACCTGCTGCAGCTGGGCGCCGATCCGGACGCGGCATGGTCGGCCCTGCTCGACGGACCGGACGGCGAGACGTCGGACGACCATCTCGATGCACTCGCCGCGATGGCGCGCCGGTCGGCGCGGGCCGGCTCGTCGCTGGCCGGCGGCCTCGCCGAACTCGCCGATGATGTTCGACGCCGGGCGCACGACGACGCACTCGCCGCCGCCGAACGGGCCGGTGTCGCGATCAGCGGCCCGCTCGGACTGTGCTTCCTGCCCGCGTTCATCTGTCTCGGGATCGTCCCGGTCGTCGTCGGGCTCGCCTCGTCGGTTCTGGGTTCGATCTGACGTGCTTGTCGGTGCGACGACGCAGAATGTTCTCCATGACCGACTCCGGGCACCGACACCATGCGATCGACTACATCGAACTCACCGTCACCGACTCGGCCGCGGCGCAGGCGTTCTACGCTGCTGCGTTCGGCTGGCAGTTCAACGACTACGGTCCCGCATACGCGGGGATCGCGAATCCAGGCGGCCCGGACCTGCCCGAGGTCGGGGGTCTCGCGACGAGCGAGGTCGCAGCCGTGCGCGGTGGTCCGCTGGTGCTGCTCTACTCCGACGATCTCGACGCCTCAGTGGAGCGGGTGCGCGCGGCGGGTGGCGAGATCGTGAACGGCCCCTCTGCTTTCCCCGGTGGTCGTAGGTTCCACTTCACCGATCCCAGCGGCAACGAACTCGGGGTGTGGTCGACCTCGTAACTGGCGATCGTCCGGGTTTGCGCCGGAACGGCATGGTCGGCAAATCCGAGGGATCCGAACGGCGACGCGCTGCGTCCAAGTACGTGCAACACCGTTCACTCGGTTCCATCGACTCCCAGGAGAGACCATGTCACGCACCATGTTCCGGACCCACGACGCCACCCAGGCCGCGGCGCCGCACGATCGAAGCGATGTGATCGGACGTCTCGGCGCGCACATGACGCGCCTGATGGCCGACGAGGAAGGCATGTCCACGGCGGAGTATGCGATCGGCACCATCGCCGCGGCGGCGTTCGGGGCGATCCTCTACACGGTGGTCACCGGTGACAACATCGTGAGTGCCCTGACGGGCATCATCGGAAAGGCGCTCAACACCTCGGTCGGTTGATGTACCGCCGAAAGTGGCTGCGACGCCTGCTCGCCGACGAATCAGGCATGGTGACGGTCGAGGCCGCGTACGCGATCGCCGCGATCGTCGTCATGGTGCTCATCGCCGTGGGTGCGGTCGCCGCGGTGACCACCCAGATCCGCTGTACCGATGCGGCGCGCGAGGTGGCTCGCCTGTCCGCTGCGGGTGATGCTTCGGGGCGCGAGGTCGCGCAACGGCTGGTCGGAGACGGTGCGCGCGTGTCGATCTCGGATGCGGACGATCGGGTCGTCGTGGTCGAGGTCCGATCGGGTGTGGCGATGCTGCCGGGTCTCACGGTGTCGGCCCGAGCGGTCGCGGCCAAGGAGCCGACAGGTGCGGATCAGGTGGTGTTCGCGCCGGGGGTGGGGCCATGACGCGCCGTCGTGGGCTGATCGCCGACGACGACGGTCACGCAACGGTGTTGGGCGCATTCGTGATCGCGGCGCTGGCTGCGGTTCTCGTCATGGTGATCTATGTCGGGGCAGCGGTGCTCGCCCGCCACCGCGCCCAGTCGGCGGCCGACCTGTCCGCTCTGGCCGCGGCGATCGATCATGCCGCGGGTGAGTCGAATCCGTGCGCGGCGGCACGAGATCTGAGCCGCCGACAGGGCTCGGGGGCCGAGCTCGTGGAGTGCCGTACCGCCGGAGACGATGTGGTGGTGACGGTTCGGGTGCCGGTGGCGCTCGGGAGTTTCGGGACGAGCGACGCCACCGCCCAAGCGCGCGCGGGACCGGTTGACTGACGTGCCGGAGGGCGGCTCTACCCGAGACCGTCGGATTCGACGGAGATCCGCTTGGGATACACCCGGATGGACTGCATGGGCGCGAACCACAATTGGTGGAAGCGCACGTCGGTGTCGCCGCGATAGGCGAGTTCGAGCGCATCGGTCCCGGTGTTGAGCGGAATCCACGATCGGGCGGCCCGGACGAACGACGACCAGTGGATGAGTTCCCCCTCGGTGAGGAAACCGCCTGCCGCTGCCCAGGTTTCGCCGGACTGGGCATCGGTGGACGCCAGATAGACCTCACCGAGGGAGGCGGTGACCCGCGGACCGACCATCGCCGTCTGCAGATACCACTGTGCCGTGGTCACGACATCGGTGAAACCTCCGGAACGGGCCGCGCACCAGGCGTAGTGGAGGTCCAGGGCGTCGAGCGCCTCGTCTTCGGAGAAGAACACGTCGCGCTCGCCGATGGACGACGGCAACTGGTCGGTGTTCTGCGTCGGGCGGGCGAGCAGGAAGAAGGCACGAGAGGGTCGGGTGACCTGACGATACGTGTGGGTCCCCCGGTCGGATGCCTCGTCATGCATGGGCCAAGTATTCCCGACGGAGAAGATCCAGGACGGCTACTGCGCCATACTTGTCGAGCGGATCGTTACCGTTGCCGCATTTGGGACTCTGCACGCAGGATGGGCAACCGCTCTCACAACCGCAGCTGGCCACGGCGTCTCGGGTGGCGTCGATCCAGGTCAGGAACGCCGAATGCCCGCGTTCGGCGAAACCGGCACCGCCCATGTACCCGTCGTAGACGAAGACCGTCGGCAGACCGGTGTCCGGGTGGAGGTCGGTCGAGAGTCCACCGATGTCCCACCTGTCGCAGGTCGCAACCAGAGGAAGGAGGCCGATGGCCGCGTGTTCCGCGGCGTGCAACGAACCGGGCAACCGGGTCTCGTCGATACCGGCGTCGGCGAGTGCCTCCGTTGTGAGGGTGTACATCACGGCGCGGGTGCTCAGGGTCTGCTCGGGCATGTCGAGCTCGACGGCGTCGAGCACCTCTCCGGTGCGCAACGTGCGCAGGTAACCGACGACCTGATGGGTGACGTCGACCTCCACGAATGCGACCGTCAGCGGGCCGAATCGCCGGCTCGCGAGCGTCGCGGTGATGCTGATGTCCGTCGTCTCCCGCGCCGACGTCGTCCAGTCCGGGTCCTCCGGATGCGCCAGCGCGAGACCGTCGTCGAGGTCGAGCTCGTCGACGAGATAGGTCTCGCCCTGGTGGATGTGGACGGCGCCGGGGTGCACCGTCGACATGGCCCGGCCGGTGTCGACGGTACCGAGCAGCTGCGACGTCGTGGTGTCGACGATCAGGACCTGCCCGCCGATGCCGCCGCGGATGTCGACGTCGGCGTGGGGTTCGGTTCCGGCCGTGACGTACCAGCCGGACTTACGTTTGCGCAGCAGGCCGTCGGCGGCCAGGTCCTGCGCCACGTCGCGGGCGTTCCAGGCGTCGATCTCGCTGTCCGACAGCGGTTTCTCCATGGCGGCGCACAGCAGGTGCGGACCGAGGATGTACGGGTTGGCGGGGTCGGTGACCGTGGCCTCGACGGGTTTGCCGAGGAGTGACTCCGGATGATGCACGAGGTAGGTGTCGAGCGGGTCGTCGCGGGCGACGAGCACGACGAGTGAGTCGCCGGACTCGCGCTGGCGTCCCGCGCGCCCGGCCTGCTGCCAGAACGAGGCGACCGTTCCGGGGTACCCGCTGACGATCACGGCGTCGAGTCCGCTGATGTCCACGCCGAGTTCGAGCGCATTGGTGGTGGCCACGCCCAGCAGTTCGCCGTCGGAGATGGCCTTCTCCAGACGTCGCCGATCGTCGGCCAGGTATCCCGCCCGGTACGCGCCGATCCGGGACTCGAGCTCGGGGGCGCTCTGTGACAACAGGTGTCGCGCGCCGAGTGCGGTCAGTTCGACGCCCCGCCGGCTCCGGGCGAAACACAGTGTACGAGCACCTTCCACCACGAAATCGGCCAGCAGTCGGGCGGATTCAGCGCCGGCCGAGCGTCGGACGGGTGCACCGTTCTCGCCGGTGACCACCGGCAGGAAATCGGGCTCCCAGAGGGCGACGGTCCGCTCCCCGCGGGGAGATGCGTCCTCGGTCACCGCGACGGCCGGTTCACCGATCAACCGGCCCAGCGCCTCGGCCGGTTCGGCGACCGTCGCACTCGCGCCGATGACGACCGGATCGGCACCGGCGGCCCGCGCGATCCGCAGCAGACGCCGCATCACCAGGGCGGTGTGAGACCCGAACACGCCTCGGTAGTGGTGACATTCGTCGACGACGATGAACCGCAGATGCCGGAAGAACTGACGCCATCGGTGGTGATGGGACAGGATGCCGATGTGCAGCATGTCGGGGTTGGTGAAGATCCAGCGCGAATGGGCGCGCGCCCACTGCCGGATCTCGGGGTCGGTGTCGCCGTCGTATGCGCACGGCTGGAGGTGCCCGAACTCCGGTCGCCCGGCGATGATCGAGGACACCGCCCGGATCTGGTCGGCCCCGAGAGCTTTTGTCGGCGCGAGGTATAATGCGGTCGCATTCTTTTCGTTCAGAAAAGAAGTGAGAATGGGCATTTGATACGACATCGATTTGCCCGATGCGGTCCCGGTGCAAATAGCCACATGATTGCCGCGGAATGCGGCGTCGGCCGCGCGCGCCTGGTGAGTCCACACCTTCTCGATGCCGTTGTCGGCGTAGGCGTCGATCAGGGGCTGCGGCACCCACTCCGGCCAGGCGTCGAAAGATGGTGAGCGCGATGGGATTACCGAGAGGTGGGTGAGCGGGGAGGGGTCGGCGTCGGACCCCGCGAGGGTGCGGGCCAACAGGCCTGTCCCGAATGTGGAGTACTGCATCTTCTGGTGAGAACTCTTCGAAATAGTGTTGCAGCGACGGGTCTCCGACCTGCGTCGATGTTACCGGCTGGTGTCGTTGGTCTGAAGTTTGACGAGGTTTTGACTCACTTTGGTTCGTGTGACTATCGCTGGGGGGCCGAACATGATTGACTGGTTCCGGCCGCAGCTTTCGCGACCCACCGCCCGGTGGGCGACAAGCATGTTGCAGCCGTGGTACTGAGGTTAGTTTGGCGGATCGATGCAGATCTTCGCGGGGCTCTTTGAGGTATGGCGGTCGACCGGCCACGACACGATGACCCATCGTGTCGCGACAGTTGATATGTAAAGGATTGCAAGAATGGCACAGGGAACTGTGAAGTGGTTCAACGCGGAAAAGGGCTTCGGCTTCATCGCGCCTGATGAGGGTTCCGACGACGTGTTCGTCCACTATTCCGAGATCCAGGGATCCGGTTTCCGCACCCTCGAGGAGAACCAGCGGGTCGAGTTCGAGGTCGGTCAGGGCACCAAGGGGCCGCAGGCCACCGGCGTCCGCGCTGTCTGAGAAGACCCGCGTGTGACTGCACCAAGCAGTCGGGGCAAACCACCGCTCCCGTTTCGATTCGTCGAGGCGGGAGCGGTTTGTTGTCTGGCTCCCGTTCCGCAGCGCTCCGCGCGTCGCGAACGCGCCACCTGAACCGCCCACCTATTTCCGAGACACAGCACTAGTCTCGAATCGTGGGCCAGTTGTCGTTTTTCTCCGCGGAGACCGAACAGCCCGCGTACGCCGACCTCGCGGGGCTGCTCGCGGCGCACGGACAGGCCGTCCGCTCCGAAACCGGTACGCGGGTCTCGATCGTGGTCGCCGACCGCTGGCGGGCAGAGCAGATCGTCGTCGAGATGCGTGCGGCCGGCCTCGAAGCCGAGTCGACGGTCTCGGACGAGGGCACGCCGCTGGCCCGGACCGCGCCCTGCCATGAACTCGATCCCCTGCACGCGGCCTGGTCCGCGGGAGCGGTCAAGGCGATGCCCCCCGGCTGGGTTCCGAGTTTCCGGGCCCTGCGCCTGTGGGTGATCGCCGCCGGTCACTCGGATGCCGGCCGCTACCAGCTCGGATTGGATCCCCACGCTCCGGAGTCGCACGCGGCACTCGCCACGGCGCTGATGCGGGTCGGCATCGCACCAACCCTCGTCGGTACGCGCGGGCATTCCCCGGCCCTGCGGATCGCAGGCCACCGGCGCCTGTCCCGGTTGCACGAGTACGTCGGCGTCCCGCCCTGTGCCGAGGCCGTCGCCGACTGGCCTCCGGTCGACGAGCATTAGTCATCCCGCATTCGAGCCGTTGAGCTGCTACAACGGGTCGGAACGGTGTCGGATCGGTCACCTCGCCGGGTCCGAGACGGAATTCAGATGTGCAAACGGCGCTATACATAAGGTACAAACCCATCGAACACACCTGAACTGACACGCAGGAACGTTCTCCACCCAGTCAACCGAAGGACGCCCCGGTGGCAGAGACCAGCACCGCATCCCGCTCGAACAGGGGTATTCGACGCCTCGTGATCGTCGAGTCCCCGACCAAGGCCCGCAAGATCGCCGGGTACCTGGGGGCGAACTATGTGGTGGAGTCCTCCCGAGGGCACATCCGCGACCTCCCGCGCGGTGCCGCCGACGTGCCGGCCAAGTACAAGGGGCAGTCCTGGGCACGTCTCGGCGTGAACGTCGACGAGAACTTCGAGCCGCTGTACGTGGTGTCGCCTGACAAGAAGTCGACCGTCAGCGAACTCAAGTCGCTGATGAAGGACGTCGACGAGCTCTACCTCGCCACCGACGGTGACCGCGAGGGGGAGGCGATCGCCTGGCATCTCCTCGAGACCCTCAAGCCGAAGATCCCCGTCAAGCGCATGGTGTTCCACGAGATCACCGAGCCGGCCATCCGGGCGGCTGCCGAGAACCCGCGTGACCTCGACATCGACCTCGTCGACGCGCAGGAGACCCGACGCATCCTCGACCGCCTCTACGGCTACGAGGTGTCGCCGGTGCTGTGGAAGAAGGTCATGCCGAAGCTGTCGGCGGGCCGTGTGCAGTCGGTGGCGACGCGCATCATCGTCGAGCGGGAGCGCGAGCGCATGGCGTTCGTGTCGGCCGAGTACTGGGATATCTCCGCGACGATGGACGCGAGCGCGGAGAGTGTGGACAGCTCCAATCCGCAGACCTTCAAGGCGCGGCTGGTCAACGTCGACGAAGCCCGGGTCGCCACGGGACGCGACTTCGAGTCGACGGGTGTCCTGAAGAGGTCCGACGGCGTCATCGTGCTCGACGCCGACCGCGCCGAGAGTCTGGCCACCGGCCTGCGAGGCGCGGGGATGACCGTCACCTCGGTCGAGGAGAAGCCCTACACGCGCCGTCCGTACGCGCCGTTCATGACCTCGACGCTGCAGCAGGAGGCCGGCCGCAAGTTGCGGTTCACCTCCGACCGCACGATGCGGATCGCGCAGCGGTTGTACGAGAACGGCTTCATCACCTACATGCGTACCGACTCGACGAGCCTCAGCGAGTCGGCGATCAACGCCGCCCGCGCCCAGGCCCGCGAGCTCTACGGCGACAACTTCGTCCACCCGACGCCGCGTCAGTACACCCGCAAGGTCAAGAACGCCCAGGAAGCTCACGAGGCGATCCGACCCGCCGGTGAGACCTTCCGTACCCCCGGCCAGGTGGCCGGGCAGCTCGAGGCCGACGAGTTCCGCCTGTACGAACTGATCTGGCAGCGCACGGTCGCGTCGCAGATGGCCGACGCCAAGGGCACCACTCTGAGCCTGCGTATTGCCGGTACCGCCTCTTCCGGAGAGCGCTGCACCTTTGCCGCGTCAGGTCGCACGATCACCTTCCCGGGCTTCCTGTCGGCCTACGTGGAGACGGTCGACGAGCTCAGCGGCGGCCAGGCCGACGACGCCGAGAACCGGTTGCCGCAGCTCACCGAGGGGCAGTCGCTGACGGCCACCGACCTGACGGCCGACGGTCACTCCACCAACCCGCCCGCGCGGTTCACCGAGGCGTCGCTGGTGAAGGTGCTCGAGGAACTCGGGATCGGCCGACCGTCGACGTATGCGTCGATCATCGGCACCATCCAGGACCGCGGGTACGTGGTCAAGAAGGGCAACGCCCTGGTGCCGTCGTGGATCGCATTCGCGGTCGTCGGTCTGCTGGAGGCGTACTTCCAGAGCCTCGTCGACTACGACTTCACCGCGACCCTCGAAGACGACCTCGATCAGATCGCCACGGGTAACGAGAACCGCACGAAGTGGTTGTCGGAGTTCTACTTCGGCGATGATCACCAGGGTGCCGACGGTGAAACCCGTTCCGCCCACTCGGCAATCGCGCAATACGGCGGTCTGAAGAAGCTCGTCGGCGTCAATCTCGAGGAGATCGACGCACGGCAGGTCAACTCCATCCGTCTGTTCAACGACGAAGAGGGCCGCCCGATCTACGTGCGGGTCGGCCGTTACGGGCCGTATCTCGAGCGCAATGTCGCCGCGGACGGTGCGGAAGAGGATCTGCAGCGCGCCAACCTGCCCGCTGACATCACCCCGGACGAGTTGACCCTCGCGGTCGCCGAAAAGCTCTTCGCGACACCGCAAGAGGGGCGTTCGCTCGGTACGGACCCCGCCACCGGTCACGAGATCGTCGCCAAGGAAGGACGTTTCGGTCCGTACGTGACCGAGGTCCTGCCGTCGGACGACGATGACGACGACGGGGACACGCCCGCAACCATTCCCGCGGGCCCGACGCCGCGTGACGGCGGGTCGGGGGGCGGTACCGAAGGTTCGGACGCCGCCGACGGCGACGTCGTCCCGCTCGACTCGCCCGGCGGGGGCACGGCCACCAAGACGAAGCCGGCGGCGAAGAAGACCGCGAAGAAGGCGGCGAAGAAGGCCGGTCCCAAGCCGCGTACGGGCTCGCTGTTCAAGACGATGGACATCTCGACGGTCACGCTCGAGGACGCTCTGAAGCTGCTGTCGCTGCCGCGCGTCGTCGGCGTCGACCCGGAGTCGGGCGACGAGATCACCGCGCAGAACGGCCGGTACGGCCCGTATCTCAAGAAGGGCTCGGACTCGCGGTCCCTCGGCACCGAGGAGCAGCTCTTCGAGATCACCCTCGACGAGGCGCTGAAGATCTACTCGGAGCCCAAGCGTCGCGGTCGTCAGGCCGCCGCGCCGCCGTTGCGTGAGCTCGGCAAGGACGACGAGGTCAGCGGCAAGCCGATGGTCATCAAGGACGGTCGGTTCGGACCGTACGTGACCGACGGCGAGACCAACGCCAGCCTGCGCAAGGGCGACGAGGTCGCCTCGATCACGCCGGAGCGCGCGATGGAGTTGCTCGCCGATCGTCGGGCACGTGGCCCGGCCAAGAAGGCTGCGAAGAAGACCACGAAGAAGGCGGCGGCGAAGAAGGCCCCCGCCAAGAAGGCAGCGGCCAAGAAGACGGCGGCGAAGAAGACCGCAGCCAAGAAGACGACGGCGAAGAAGACCGCAGCCAAGAAGTCGACCGCCAAGAAGACGGCGGCCAAGAAGGCGACGCCGGACGCCGAGTAAATGCGCCCAATAAACGCTGGGGACAAGCGAAGGTGAGTCGCCTCAGGGGCAGGGGAGGGTGGTAGCTCAGTCCCGCCGGTCCGGCTCGAGGTGCGGGCGCGCGAGGAGCGTCTCGATCCCGCGGCCGCGGAGTTCGACGCCCTCGCCGATCTCCCAGTGCTCGGCTTCCTCGTGAGATGCCAGGAACACCGCGCGTGCGGACCCGAGGACGCGGGTGGGTTCGTCCTTCGCGAGCTCGGTGAGGCGGGCCGCCTCGTTGACCGGGTCGCCGATGACCGTGTACTCCAGTCGCTGCTCGGCGCCGATGTGCCCGGCGATGGCCTTGCCGGCCGATACTCCGATGCCGATGTCGGTGTCACCGAGCGTCTCGTAGAGCTCGGCCCGCAGCTCGCGCGCGGACGCGAGTGCCCGGCCGGCGAAGTCGTCGAGGTCGAGCGGCGCCCCGAAGATGGCGAGCGCCGCGTCGCCCTGGAACTTGTTGACGAACCCGCCGTGGCGACCGACCACGCCGACGACGACCCGGAAGAACTCGTTGAGCAGTTCGACGATCTCGCGGGGCGGCCGATTCACCGCCAGGCGCGTCGAGCCGACGATGTCGACGAACAGGACGCCGACGTAGCGTTCCTCGCCACCGAGTTCGGTGCCGGTCTCGATGGCCCGCCGCGCAACGTCCTCGCCGACGTAGCGGCCGAACAGGTTGCGCAGCTGCTGGCGTTCGCGCAGGTCGGCGACCATGTCGTTGAACCCGGCCTGCAGCAGGCCGAGATCACTGCCGTCGTAGATCTTCACCGCGACGTTGAGGTCGCCCTCGCTGACCTTGGACTGTGCGCGCCGCAGCTGCTTGATCGGGTCGTTGATGGCGGCGACAACGCGCACGATCGCGATCACGCTGAACGCGAGCGCCGAGATCGCCATCCACAGGATCGGCCGCTCCAGGCCGGTGGAGTCGGCCTCGATGATGCCGAGCCGGTGCAGCACGATCATCCCGATGATCACCAGCATCGGGGCGACCACGCTGATCACCCAGAACGCGGTGATGCGGGTGGTGACACTGGGCGCGATGGCATTGTCGGGATTGTTGGCCATCGCCGCGACCGTGATCGGCCGCATGACCTTCTCCGCCTGCATGTAGCTGAGCGCACACGTGACCATCGCGCCGATCGTGCTGGCGATCGCGACGATGAAGGCGTTCTTCGACGACACGGTCAGGTTGACGAGCGTGAACAGCGTGCCGCCCACGACCCACAGCGCGGCGTTCACCGCGGTCAGCAGCATCGGTAGCGCGAGGGCGCGGCGTCGTGCGGCCTCGTTGTCGAGTCGGGTGCGACGCCGATGCCAGATGAGCACCGGTAGCGAGAGCTGGATGCTGGCGAAGCCGCCGATGACCATCGCGATCAACAAGTAGGCAGCGAAGATGACCTGGTTCAGCGCGGTGATCTCGTCGAGGCTGATCGAATCCTGGATCGGCATGCCGAAGCGCAGGAACGCGAAGGTGAACAGTGCACCGACGAGGTTCGCCCGCAGCATGTCCAGCGCGAGAATGGGCCACGGCGTATGAATCAGCCATCGGGCCAGATGCAGGCCCTTTGACCACCGCGACCGTTGTTGAACCACGGAGACTACGGTAGCTGGCTGCTTGCAATCGTTAAACACGGTTCCGCGCCTCAGGCGTGTCCGAACTGCGGATTAGGGTGTTGCTGTGACAAATGTCTTCGATCGGCTGACCGGGCAAGAGGCCATCGCCGACGATCTGCGGGCCGCCGCACGGGCCGCGCGTGCTCTTGCGGCGAGGCTCGACGCGGGTACCTCGGACGACCTGTTCCTCGCCGACGACGAGATCCCGGCCGTCGATGCGGGGTGGTCGCGGGCGTCGATGACCCACTCGTGGCTGTTCACCGGACCGCCGGGCAGCGGTCGGTCGGTGGCCGCGCAATGCTTCGCCGCGGCTCTCCAGTGCCAGGCGCCCGACGCCGCGAACGTCGGCTGTGGCGAGTGTCGTGCGTGCGTCACGGTGATGGCGAAGACCCATGCCGATGTCCGCCACGTCGTGCCGGAGGGGCTGAGCCTCGCCGTCGGGGCGATGCGCGACATCGTGCAGGCCGCCGCGCGCCGGCCCGGCACGGGGCGCTGGCAGATCGTCATCGTGGAGGACGCCGACCGGCTCACCGAGCAGGCCGCGAACGCACTGCTGAAGGTCGTCGAGGAGCCGCCGTCACGCACGGTGTTCCTGCTGTGTGCGCCGTCGGTGGACCCGGAGGACATCTCGGTGACCCTGCGGTCGCGCTGCCGGCACGTCGCACTGGTGACGCCGACGACCGCCGACATCGAGCGGGTTCTCGTCGAGCGCGACGGTCTCGATCCGGAGCAGGCTCGGTGGGCGGCGTCGGTGTGCGGCGGCCACATCGGGCGCGCGCGTCGGCTGGCGACGGATCCCGAGGCGCGCACGCAACGCGAGAAGGCGCTCGGGCTGGCGCGTGCCGCCGCCCGCGACTCGACCGCCTATGCCGCTGCCGAGGAGCTCGTCCGGTCGGCCGATGAGGCCGCCAAGGCGATCAGTGCCGAACTCGACGCGGCCGAGACCGAGGAGATGAAGACCGCGCTCGGGGCGGGCGGCACGGGCAAGGGCACCGCGCGGATGCCGCGCGGAAGTGCCGGCGCGCTCAAGGAACTGGAGAAGCGGCAGAAGTCGAGGGCGACCCGGGTCGGACGCGACGTCCTCGACCGTGCCCTGGTCGACCTCGCCGCGCTGTTCCGCGACGCGCTCGTCGTCGGCGTCGGCGCCCAGGTCACCGCGATGCATCCGGACAAGGCCGACGACCTCGCGAATCCGCTCGCCGGCTACGCCAAGCCCGAGCAGCTGCTGCAGTGCGTCGAAGCCGTGCTCGCGTGCCGGGAGGCCCTCGACATGAACGTGAAGCCGAAGTTCGCGGTCGACGACATGGTCGCGCGGATCGGACTCGCGCTCGCGCGACCGGTCGGGGCGTAGACAGCTTCACCCTTCCCTATTGGTAACTCATGTGTTACCAATAGGTCGTGGATGACTTCGAGGCGATTGCCGACCCGGTGCGTCGTGCGCTGATCGAGCGGCTCGCTCGCGGGTCGGCGCGCGTCGTCGATCTCGCGGCCGACCACCCGATCAGCCGACCGGCGATCTCGCGTCACCTTCGTGTGCTCGGCGAAGCTGGCGTGACGACGGCCGTCGACCACGGCCGGGAGCGGCATTACGAGCTGGCGTCCGGCGCGCTGGCCGGGGTCCGGGCGTGGCTCGACGCGGTGGACTCGGCGGTTGCGGGCTCGCACGCCGTGGACTCGCGCGCCGTGGACTCGCACGCCGTGCAGCCGAGATTCGATGAGCGTCATCTCGACGCGCTCGACCTCGAGGTGCGACGTACCGTGCGCGAGTTCGTCGATGAGGAATCCGCGGACTCCCCTCTTGCACAGCCCGATTCAGGCAGACGACACAAGGAGACAGGATGACTGCGGACATCACGGCCACGGGCCGTCGAGAGGTGCGGGCCGGCGTGCCGCACGTGGTGCTCGAACGGAGTTTTTCGGCGCCGGCCGACGCCGTATGGGCGGCGATCACCGAACCCGCGCGCCTCGAACGCTGGATCGGAACATGGGCCGGCGACCCCGTCGACGGGTTCGTCGACTTCCGGATGACCGCCGAGGGCGACGACGTGGAGCCGGAGCGATTCACGATCCTGGAATGCGATCCGCCGCGCCGGCTGGTCGTCGAATCGAAGTCCCCGGCCCAGGACGGGAATGAGGACGTGTGGCGGCTGGAACTGGACCTGGCCGAAGCCCACGGAACGACGACACTGACCTTCGCCCAGGGACTGCCACGGGCCGACATGGCCGAGAACGTGGGCCCGGGATGGGAGTACTACCTCGACCGTCTGGTGGCGGCCGAGGCCGGCCGTAGCGTCGCCGAGGTCGACTGGGACGCCTACTACCCGGCGCTGTCGTCGTCGTACGCGGACATGTTCCGGGACTGATCGGTCGCGCCCGGACTCCGATCGCCGGAGGGTGACGCGGGCCTCCACCTATCATGAGGTCACGGTCGCGTGCCGCGGCCGGACGATGAGCGAGGAGCGAGCGATGTCGGACTTCATCCGCAAGATCAAGGAAGATGCCAAGGCCGTCTCGGCCGCCATCGATCAGGAACTGACGGTGCTCGAGGGTGTTCCCGGCTACGACCCCCTCGCCGACAACAGGGACGCCGAGACGTCCGACGAGACCGCCGAGGACGCGGAACGGGTCGACGACGACGCCCGGTAGGGACAGACGGCAAACGGCCGCCGGTTGGAGAATCCATCCGGCGGCCGTCCTGCTGTCACGCGGGTGTGCTCGCTGGGCGAACTCACCCCGGGCCGCTCACTTCTGAACGAACCCCAGCAGCGCCTCGTTCACCTCGGCGGCGTGAGTCCAGAGCAGGCCATGGGGGGCATCGGGGATCTCGACGTACTCGGCCTCCGGAACGGCCTGGTGGAAGCGGCGTCCGGTGGCGTCGATCGGCAGGATGTTGTCGGCCGTGCCGTGCAGGATGAGGGTCGGCTTGCCCGAGTCGCGCACTGCGGCAACATCTTCGCGGAAGTCCTCGATCCAGGCGGGGACAACCGAGTAGGCGGCGACCGGCGCACTGCCGACCGCGGTGTTCCAGTTCGCGTCGACGACCTCCTGGGTGATGCGGGTGCCGAGGTTGTCGTCGAGGTTGTAGAAGTCCTTGTAGAACTGCGTGTACCAGGCGTAGCGGTTCTCCTTGGCGGCCGCCGCGATACCGTCGAAGACGGACCGGTCGACGCCTTCGGGATTGTCGTCGGTCTTCACCAGGAACGGTTCGAGCGACGCCAGGAACGCGAACTTCGCGACCCGATCGATGCCGTGGTTCTTGGCGTAACGGGCGAGTTCGCCGGTGCCCATGGAGAATCCGACGAGGATGACGTCGCGGAGGTCGAGCGTCTCCAGGACGGTGTTCAGGTCCGCGGCGAATGTGTCGTAGTGGTAGCCGGTGCCGACCTTGCTCGACTTCCCGAACCCGCGACGGTCATAGGTGATCACGCGGTAGCCGGCGTCGATGAGCTCGCGCGCCTGCAGTTCCCAGCTGTTGCCGTCGAGCGGATAGCCGTGGATCAGCACGACGGCCTGGCCGGTGCCGTGATCTTCGTAGTACAGCTCGACGTCGGTGGAGTTCTCGGTGCCGACTTTGATGTAGCCCATTGCGATCACTTCTCTCTGTTGAGGCGACCCGATCGGGATCGGAATCGATGCGGCGGGCGGGAGAACGATCGTTCTCACCGGTGATTGCTACACTAGAGAACGATCGTTCCCCGCGCAACCCCCAGCCGGGAACCGGCAGTAGAGGAGATCGAGGTGACCGACGCCGTGGACCCGCGCGAGCAGGTGCTCCGTGCCGCTGACCAGCTGTTCAATGCGCACGGGGTCCACGCGGTGGGGATGGACAAGGTCCGCGATGCGGCGGGGGTGTCGCTGAAGAAGATCTACTCGATGTTCCCGTCGAAAGAGGCGTTGATCCTCGCGGTGCTCGACGATCGGACCCGGCAGTGGAACAGCGGGATCGCCGCGTGCGCGGAGGGTCTGTCATCGCCTCGAGAGAGATTGCTGGCGGTGTTCGACTTCTTGCTCCAGTGGTTCGGCACCGACGAGTTCCGCGGGTGCGCGTTCATCAACGCCTACGGCGAACTCGGGGCCGAGATGCCCTCGGTCGCCGCCGCGGTCCGTGCGCAGAAGGCTGATTTCCAGCGTTACGTCGCGGGTCTGGTGGCGGAGTTGGGAGGCCCCGACGGCCTCGGCGCGCAGCTGTCCATCCTCGCCGAGGGGGCCCAGACCACGGCGGCGATCGCGGGCTCGGCGCGTGCCGCCGACGATGCACGAGCCGCCGCCGAAGTCCTGATCGACCAAGCTCTCCCGTAGTCGATTCCAGAGGGCCTGCGGCCGTGAGCTTCTCGACGGTTGGTGATCTGCCGCCCTTGGTGCGGCGAAAATCGCTCGCGGGAGACGCCCGATGGTGGGAGGCTGCGACGGTGATCGACGTCGACAGGTTCAGCGCAGACGGTTTCCTCAAGATCGAGCGTCCGTCGCTGCGCGAGGCCGCGGACCGGGCGCGGGCAGGATTGTGGGCTCAGCTGGGTCTGTCCGAGAACGACCCGGACGCCTGGACCGATCCGGTGCGCTGGGCGTCGGACATGGTGGGAGCCGGCCCATTCGGGTTGCTCGCGAACAGTCCGGAGCTGACCGAGGCGCTCGATGCGATCTGTGGCGTCGGCGGTTGGACACCGCGCGGCGCCCTGGGCAACATACCGGTCCGCTTCCCGCTGCCGCCGACGGTCGATGACCGCGGCTGGCACATCGACGCCAACACACCGCGGGAGGACGGATCGTGGGTGGTGAGTCGACGGCCCCACACCGTGCTGATCCTGACCCTGCTCTCCGAAGTCGGACCGACCGACGCACCGACACGCATCCGGGTGGGGTCACATCGCGACGCTGTCGCCGTCCTCGACGACGACGGGATGAGCCCCTTCGACGCCGGTCCGCTACTGGACGCCGCGAGTCGCGAGCGTCGCGTCGCCTACGCGACCGGCAGTCCCGGCGACGTCTACGTGGTCCATCCGTTCACCGTGCACGCGGCCGACGAACATCGCGGTGCGACTCCACGATTCATGGCGCAGGGGCCGGTGATGCTGACCTCGCCGTTGTCGCCCGACTCGGCAGCGCCACTCGCGTCGGTGTTCGGTTGAGGACCTGATCTACGACGACGAATCAGGCGGCGGATTCCGATGATTCGCTGTCGGAACCACCGCGGTCGGAGGAGTCGCTGTCGTCGCCCGCGCCGGAACGGTCACCGCTCGTCGAGTCGGATCGGGAGTTGCCCGAACTCTCGGACGGACCGTCGTCGCCCGCTTCGCCTGAGTCCGATCCGGTGTCCCCGTCGTCTTCGACATCGGCGGACTCGGTCGGCGAGTCCTGGTCATCGTCGACCACGATGTCCCGCAGGGTTTCCCGGCCCACGTCCCGTGTCTCGACGGTGTTCCTGGGCGTCTCGGCATCGGCTCCGGCGTCGGATGTGGTGTCGCTACGGTCGGTGGTCGGCTCGATGGGCCGGCCGCGGGGTGGTTCGGTGACCTCCGGCTCGCCGCCCGTGCCGGCATCGGGACGTGGCGTCTCGACAGGGCGGTCCGTCCGGGGCGGGTCGACCTTCCATCCGATCGACTTCAGGAGTGCCGAGACGAGCGGGACGGTCTCCAGCCAGACTCGAATGCTCCACGGCCCGCGCGGATCCGACACCAGCACGATGACCGGCCCGTCGGTACCCGGCGGGGGAGGAGTCAGGCTGGTGCCGCCCTCGGGAACACCGGGCGCGCCGGGCCCGCCGGAGCCCTGGGCGTCGCCGGTGTAGACGACGAACGGACTGTTCGCGTCGAGTCCGGCGATGACGGTCATGACCGCCAGGTTCTGTTGCACCGCACGTTCTTTGAGTTCGTCGTCGAGCTCCGTCGACAACACTGCGCGGGTTCGGGGACCGCCGGCGATGATGGGTCCGACCGAGTGCGGAAAGTCGATGACCAGCGTTCTCGGTGTACCCGTGGAAGACAGGTCGCGTGTCATGGGGGCGGCCGGCCCGCCGGTCGGTGTCGCAGCGACGGACGGGGCGGCGGGGCCGCCGGCGCCCGGCGACAACGGGATCGGTTGGCTCCACCCTGTGGTCGATTCGGTGGCCACCTGGACGGTGTCCGGCGCGGCGAGAGCGTGGACCAGGGTGGTCACGTTGATCGATGCGACCGCGGTCGGGATGACGGTGGCCAGCGAGAGCGCGCCGAGGGTGAGAGAGGCGTTGGAGAGGCCCGAGGGTCGTCGAAGAGGGCCGACGCCGTCGTTCTCGACGGCGCGTCGCGTGCCGCGCCGATTTCCTGCCACCCCTGGGCCCCCCTTTGCCGATCAGATATTAGACGACGAGCGGGCGGCTCGCTGTCGTCTGAATGACACAAATCGGGACATCTACTCGACGGGGCAGCTGCTTGGGATCATGGTCCTTCCAGATCGAGCAGCGCGGCCACCCGCTGGGTGAGCCGGAAACGCAGTGGTTTCCTCGTGACGGTCTCGATGATCCCGGCGTCGTCCAAACGCTGGAGTCGCGGTCGGACGAACTGACTGGATCTTCCCAGCACGTCGGCCAGGGTGTTCGATCGGACGTCGCGGTTCACATCGAGGTAGTAGGCCTGGCCGAGGGTGTACAAGATCGCGCCGAAGTCGTCAGGACTTATCGGCGGTGACGACTCGCGGTCGAGCCCTACGCTGAGCGGAAACTGTTCGTCATCAACCAGATCGCGGAGGCGTGCCCTGAGCGCCTCGATCTTCTGCCGACGTTCGGAGAGGTCGAGCAGCAGGCGATGTTGTGCCTCGGCGATGATCTCCAACATGCTGATCAAGAAAGGCGTCAGATCCCCGCGATTCAGTGGATTCTCCACGTCCGCGAACGCGCGATAGTAACGGTCCTTGTTGTCGGCGACGGTCGCCGAAAGCGCGAGGCTCGCGTACGGAGCGATCACCTGTCGGAGGTCGAGTGCGAGGAGATAGCGCCCGGTTCGGCCGTTGCCGTCGTAAAACGGGTGCGTGTACTCGAAGATGAAGTGCGCAGCCACGGCCCTGATGAGCTGGGGGACCGAATCGTCGCGCGCCTGGCTCAGCATCAGGGTGAGCGCTGCGTCGATCGCTGACTCGGGCACGACTCCGGTATGCACGATTTTGGTCCCGGATTCGATCGATACCGGCCCCTGCCGGAACAGCCGCCCATCGGGAGCGTCTTCATCACGGATCTCTCCCGCGGTCACCGCGTCGTAGACAGCCCGGATGTCGTCCAGCGTATGCGGACTTTCGGCCTCGTCGTTGCCGATGTCGAGGTAAAGACGCGCCATCTCCGCGAAGCGCTTGTTTTCGATGGGTTGTCGCGCCCGGACGGCCCTGATCGCAGCACCGATCTCCTGTCGGGTCGAACGGACCTGTTCGATCTCGTTGGTCGCTTGGATTTCGTCGATGACCATGCGATGGAGATAGTGGGTCCGTGCTCGTCCTGGCAGATCTTTCCACTCGGACTGAATCTTCGGCTCAAAGCTCATGATTCGTTCGATCAGCACTGCGATCTCGGGGGTCAGCAGCGCGAACATCGGGTACTCGCCGATCATCAAGTCCCAGCGGAGGGCGGCGGGAGACTCGCGTCGGACCCGTTCCTCAGCGTCGGCGCCGACTTGATCGCGCTGGTGGAAGACGGACTTGAGCGTTCTGTATGACACTTGATCTATCTCCGCATCCATGCGCAAAAGCGGGGTGGCCTGTATGGCCTATGTTATACAGAGACGGAGATAGATAAATAAGGAACAGTCGGAGTGGCCTCTATTGTTCCAATGGTGCCCAGGGCTGCGTTCGCAGGGTCGGTCGACGGGGGTCGCGCACCGCGGGGCTGCCACACGCCCGCCTGTTCCTGGTTGAACGAGTGAACTAAACGGCCTGCGGTCAGTGCGTCGAGGCGGCCGCGCGGCGGATTTCTGACGACGCAGGGGTGGGCCAGAACCGAGGCATGAGTGGCCGGGAGGAGATGGAGCCGCCCAGGGGAATCGAACCCCTGACCTATTCATTACGAGTGGCGAACCGCCCGTGTCGGATAGTGATGTCGAGTGATGGGTAGTTGGGATCTGCGCAGGCCAACGGGGTGGTGCGCGTCCGCCTGGTGCTGTCGCGTGACGGCCAGTTATGGGTGGTATGTGACCACTGGGTGACCAAACGCAATCACCGTACGTAGACTTGTGTCAGACTTGCGAAGCCCCGCGAAGTGGTGGGGCCATGCCACAGGAGTAGCGCGGAGGTGCTGGCGAGGTGACTGCTGCCATCAGTTACGAGTCTGACTCGTCGATCATCGAGAGCGACGATGACGCGCGGCTTCACGTCGACGCCGACGGTGGGCCTCGTCGGAAGTATGTCCGTATCCATGAGGCGGATGGCACCATCCGCCTGGTTCCGCTAGACCACCTGCACGAGTCAGAGCGTGCAATCCTCGAAAACCCGAGCCTCTATCAGTCCGTCAGGATGGGGCTGAAAGAGGCTGCGAGTGGTCAGCGTGTTTCGTCCGATTGGTTGTTCGAGGACAGCGCTGACGGCGAGTGAACCCCAAGCCCATACGGATCGACCTCAGCCCGTCCGTTGATGAGTGGCTCCGACATGCCGCGGTGACAGCCTCCCTTCGGGGCAAGTTCAAGAAGGCGAGACGCGCGATTCGCATGATGAACGAGGTGGGGCCTTCGCATCCCTCGTTCTGTACGCACCAGATGCAGCACCTGAAGGGGCCTGATGGCCGCACAATCTGGAACTCCTACGTCGAGAACAAGACACCGCAGGCTTGGCGCATGTACTGGGTACGCCTGGACGACGGCGCGATCCAGATAGTGTCTATCGGCCCCCACGATCACGACCCAGGCTCGCAGCCGTTGATCGATTGAGCTCGCCCAATGACGGACGAAAGGCCCCCAGCACCGCCGATACCGCCCGACGTCAAAGCGGCCATCGACCGCCGCGCTCGCGAGCTCGCAGCGCAGGCCCCGCCGGTCTCTGAGCGCTCGCCTGAGTTCCACCGAGTGATGCAGACGGTGTTCCTGCCGCGCTACCGCGAGATCCTCGCCAGGCGTGACGACTAGACCCCGGTGCCGTCGCCGCCCCAGAAGATGGAGGCGTTCGGGCTGCACGACGGCTGCCGTGGAATGTGGGTGCCGCGTTCGGTGGTCAGGATGTCGCCGGTGCCGCAGAGGGTTGCGGGCCATGCCTGCACAGGGGTACGCGTCTGGATGGTCGAGACGGCCTGCATGAGCGCCATCGCGAGGTCGTCGTGGCCGACGTTCTCGGGCACCGAGATCTTCAGGGTGCCCATGTCGGTCTGCTCGTAGGTGAGCGCGTGGAGCTGGCGCAACAGATCGGGATGCTTCGGCAGCACCAGCCGGCCAGACTGCAAGAGCACCTTCATCCGGCTGAACCCGGCGTTCTTGCGGTGGATGGTGGTCGTCACCGCGTTGACGAAGTGAACGTCACCGTCCGCAGGGAGTTCGTTCACGCGCTGCTTGAGGACTTGGGTCGGCATCTGCCCGACGCCGTTGGTCTCGGAGATGAAGCGTTGCACGTTGAGTCGGCCGGCGTGGTCGATGAGCCGGTCGATGAAGGTGGCGTACTCCATGCGGAAGTGTTGCTCGATGGCCGGTATCCAGAACACCGGCTCGGTCCCGTGCTTCTGGTGGTTGAGGTCGACGTCGCCGGAGGCCGCGAGGTAGACCACGGCGTTGGCGTCGTAGGCCATGCCCCAATCGAGGCCGCCGACGACGCGGTAGTCCTGGCGGGCGATCCGGCTACCGGACAGCGGGAGCCCCGACAGGTCGAGGAGTTCATAGTCGGCGACGGCGCTGTCGATCTCCTCGGTGGAGAAGAAGGCGCCGGCCTCGTCGGTCCACTCGGCCAGGTACTCACGGTTGAAGTTGTGCGCTGGCTCGCGCTTGCGGATGTCCTCGAGGTCGTCGGCACTGATGCGGGGGTTGAGCGACGATGGCCAGTGAAACGACGCATACCGCTCGTTCGGGGACTCCATGCCGAGGTCGAACAGTTGCCGGAAGAAGTGGTCGACGCCGCCCCACGGTGACGACGACAGGATGATGCGGGCGCCCGGGCGGGCGATGATCGCTGGCTCGGCGGCGCGCCAGATCTCGTTATCGACGAACCCGGCCTCGTCGATGATCAGCAAGTCGACCGGCCACCCTCGGATCTGCTTCTGTGAGGCCGGAACCGAGATGATCCGCGACCCATTCGACAGGGTCAGTTGCGCGCGCTGGTCGTCGACGACCGAGCCGCGGAGAAGTGGCGATGCGCTCGCTAGGGTGGCGCACTCCTCGAGCAGGCGTCGGGCGGCGATCTCGCCCGCGGAGATGAGCAGGACGAGGGCGCGCGGCTGGGTGAACGCGCGGTGCAGGGCTTCGATCGCCAGCGTGCGGGACTTGCCGACCTGGCGGCCGGCGCACATCACGCGGATGCGGGCAGGGGAGGAGACCATCTCTTGCTGGTGTGGCCAGAGCGGTTCGCCGACGAGGTGTTCGGCGAAAGCAGCGGGTGAGGCGATGCCGGCGCGGAGGTCTTCGGCGGTGATCGTCACGTGTCGCTCCTACCTTTCGCCAATTCGGCCATGAGTTTGGCGATGTCGAATGAGGCCGCGGCAGAGTCTTTGCCCAGGCGGGCATTCGCGAGCGGAGTGAGTCCGAGTCGGTCGGCGAGGTTGCTGGCGTGCTTGCGGACTCGGAGGAGGTAGTCGGCGGCGCCGGTGGTCTTGCCGCCTTCGTCGAACATGCCGTGTTTGTCGACCCACGTTTGCAGTACCTCGACCTGAGCCAGCACCCGCGCGTACTCGAGGACGGCTTCGCGATAGAGCGGGTCACGCAACCGGGTGTGCTGCTCGAGTAGGTCGTTGCCGATGGCAGCGGCGAGCGGTGCGATCACACGCTCGGACCGGGCGCCATGCTTCAGCGCCGCAGTGTTGTTGGCCTTGAATGGTTCCCACGAGTAGCCGCGGGCCGGACCCCCGGACGTGGGAACGATGCTCACGACCGGGGCGGGCTCGGCGTCGGGAGTGCCGGCCATCAGTCGGCCATGTCCAGCCGAGCCGCGGCCGCCGACAGCGCCGCTGCGTTCTCGCTCGCCGGGGCATCGCCCGCGAGGCTGCACGCCCAGTCCGCAGCGATGGCGATGAGAGCGGCAACCGTCTGGGCTGTCTGGCGATCGTCGATCTTCAGACCAGCCAGGTTTGTTGAGACCGGGTGGACCTGCTGAGCCACGATCCGGTAGGCGCGGGCCATCGCTGGGCGGTCAGGTCGGACGAGGGTGTCGACGGCGCTCGTCATCAGACCTCCACCCGTCGTGTGTAGTTGCCCCATCCGTGATCGATGGTGGTCTCGGCGTTGGCCATCGCGGTAGCCTCACGCTCAGCCTGCGCGTCGAGCGCTTCCTGACGGCGTATCTCGTACTCGGCGACCACGTCGTCGCTGTGGAGGGCGTGTGGTGTGGCGCCGTTGCCGGTTGCCCAGTACGCGCCGCTCGCTTCGTTCGCCGCGTGCCTGAGGTAGGTATCGGCCGACTGGGCGGGGATGCGGAAGAGGTCTTCACACTGGGCGACCACACCGAGGGTCATCGCCTGGCCGACGACTGCGCGCCGCTTCGGCTCGAACTCGGCGAGGGTGTCGTGGAGCTTCTTCGCTGCGGCGACGAGGTCGGCGTACGCCTTGCGCGCCGGTTTGGCCAGTTCGCCTTGCAGCTTCGCGTAGTCCTTGTGTAGCTGCGTGACTGCGGCCCTGTGTTCCTCGGCCTGAGCGGCAGCCTGAGCGCGGTTCTCGGCGTCCTGCCGCAACGATGCCAGGTGTTCGGACTCGCGGGCTTCTGCGAGCTGCTGAGCGGTGATGGTGGTATCGCCGCCGCGGACTCGCTCCTCGAGCTCGGCGAGGGTGGGGGTGGGGTCAGTCGTCATTTGTTCTCGTCCTTCTTCTCGGGGGTGTAGTGGTGGGCGACGGCGTCGTCGAGGGACGTGGCCGCCAGTGTGCCCCTGCGTCGCGGCTTCTTCGCGGTGGTCAATGCCTTGTGCAGTGCGTCTCGAAGCGCACCGTGCGGATCGGTGGTCACAGCGCCGGGGGTGCGTCGGCGAACACTCCGGCAGGGTTACCCGCGTAGGTGTCCGGGTTGGCGTCGTAGGTGTTCTGGTAGATCACATCGACGGCATGCTTGGCGCGCGCCTCGTTGTGCTCAGGGAAGGCGCCGTCCTGGAGTCGGCCGCCGGTGACTCGAGATCCGTCGGCGCGGATGACGACCGAGGTACCGGTCTTGCGTCCGTTGGGGTCGAGGTAGTCGCCGTTGGCGAGCACCTGGGCGCCGGTGCGGAAGTGGTAGACGCCGTGGTTGTCGACGAAGCCGAGGTCGACGTGTCGGCCGCCGGTGCCGTTGGTGCCGATGCGGTGGACGTCAGGCGGGGTGGGGGTTGTCATGGTGTTCTCCTTCGTTGTCACACAGCGGTTTTCGCTGCGTCTCTCATCTGCTTCGCGGTTGCTCGCAGCACTGCGGCCTTCGCGTTGTCGTTCAGCTCGGGCCATCGGGTGACCAGGTGTGTAGCCGAGATCGACCTGGCCGCGGGTGAGGAATGCGGCGACGAAATCCGAGCGCGTCTGCCTTCGCTGAGCGGATGATCTGCTGATCCAATGGTATACGAGTTCGGTTGCGGGACAGCCTCTTTACGCGGCGCGGTCGGCTCATCTGCGGTATGCCTCCGGGTCGAGGTGGAAGTGGGCCACGACGAACGAGGCCAGCGTGGCGGCGAGCTCGTTGCGGTTGAGGTGAGCGATGTGCTCGAGCACCGCGTCGGTCAGTTGCTCCGCTGTGTGCTCGTCGACGAGTGCTCGGCGAATTGCAGCGACGATGTCGTCTGAGGCGCCCATGACGTTGTTCGCGCTGATGTCTGAGTAGTCGGGTGGGGTCTGCATCAGAAACCGTGCGCTTTCTGGGCCAGCCCTGCTCTGTCGAACGGGTCGCGGGCGCCATCGATCTTCACGGTGATGTTCTTGCCCTCCTTGACTGCCCAGATCAGTTCATCAATCTGCTGCGACAACTGGCCCGCGGCGTCCGACAGAAGACCGGTCACCATTCCGGTATCTGTTGTGCCGGTGTTCAATTGAGGCGTGATGTTGCCGAGATCGACCTTGCCGGTGACCGCGGCGTTCACGAACGGCTCCGCGAGGTTGTAGGCGGCGAAGCCGGCACCAGTCGCGAGGCCCATCCAGTCGCGCCAGTTCTTCGGCGCCATGACGTCGGAGTCGTCGTGGACGTAGCCACCGAAGCCTGCGCCGATCGGCCCGCCCTCGGCGAAGTGAGCCAACATCTCCTTGGGCACCCGTCGGTCGTTGACTGCGTGCATCGCAGCGAGCCCGTAGTAGTCGACCGCCGACGCCTGATGCATGAACTCGCCGGCGCTGGCGGCGATCAGGACGTCGTCGGAGGTCTTCGTGCCAGGCCCGTGGACCGATCCACCACCGGCCAGACGCTGCATCGGTGGGGCAGTGCCCTGTAGTGCGCCCGGGTTGTTGGCGGCCGTCTGCGCCTTCTCGAGTGCGAGGCGTGCATCCTCGACGGCCTGCTCAGCCTTGGCCACATCCTGCTTCGCCAACTCGCGCTGCGACGGCTGCGCAGTCGGAGCCAGCTCGTTGGCCTTGAGCCTGGCGACCCTCAGCTTGTCCTCGGCGTCAGCGAGATCGCGTGTCGCCTTCTCCAAGCCGTTCGTGCGGTCGGCAGCGGTACCCGACACGTACTCGTCCCACGCCTTCTGCTTCTCGTTCTCCGAGATGATGCGCTCGCGATACTCCCGCTCACCCTTCCACCAGAACGGCTCGAGCGGGTTGGTGAACGTGAAAGTCGCCACCGACGGGTCTTCGGGCGGTGTGGACTGCCCGCTACCGCTGTCGAAGCGGCCATAGCTGTCGTAGGACTCACTGCCGCTGTAGCTGGAGTACGACGGATCGGACGCCGACCCGACACCCGCCCCGACACTGGGGCCGAGCGCGGCGACAAGCTGACCGGCCTCGCCTTGGCGAGACTGGATCTCCGAGAGGTACGCCTGCCGACCGTTGGCATAGGCGGCATCGCCGCCGTTCTCGCCCGGACGTTGCTGAAGCCAGAAGATGTTCTTCCAGATGTCGGAGCTGGCGCCGGGTCCGGATCGCTTGGCGTCGAGGCGGTTGTAGAACTCGGCGATGTTCTGGTTCGGGTCCGACCGGCCGGGGTAGCTGGTGTCTTGTTGGAAGACGCCGTGCCACGCACCGCCGCCGCCGACGGCCGACGGTGACAGGTTCGACTCCTGGATGGCGGTCGACAAGATGGCGGTGATCTCGGCGTCGCTGTAGCCGCGCTTGCGGCCCTCCGCGATGATCTTGCGGGCTACGTCCTCGCGCGACGATTCGGCCGTCAGGGCGACGTCCTGGATGGGCGCACCACCACCACCGGTGGGCGCGCCGAGCGGCTGATGGGCTGCAGCATGCACGTGGTTGGTGTGATCGCCGGCGCCCGCGAAGAAACTGTCCGGAACGAACTGGCCTTCGTCGACCTGGCGGCCAGCGAATCGCGGGTCGTGGTAGATCAGCTCGGCGAGCTGTGTCCGGTAGTTGTCGGCCAAATAGTTGGCGAAGGACAACATTTCGGGGGTGTTCGACGAGCCATTTGAGAAGTCGCCCGCCTGCCCGGTGTGATGGAACGAACCCGGCTCGTTACGGACACCCGACGTCATCTGAAGCCCTGGCGCCACCTGACGCTGGATCGCGATGAGAGAGTCGAGAACCTGCCCGCCCTCGGCGTACCCGGGGAGCGCGCCGGTGCGGTTCATGTAGTCCAGCCACCCGGGGTGTGTGCGCTCGAGCTGCGCTCGGGACTCCGACTTCACTACGAACTCGTCGGCGTGGACGATCCCGGCGGGCTGATGCTTACCGCCCGGGCCCGTGTAACCGCCGTCGGAGTAGCCGGCGTTCGGGTCCTTCAGCACCCCGAGGCCGCGGCCGAACATGTCGTTGTAAATCACCGACTTGCCGGTGTTCCCATCGACGGCGAAGATCTTGATCCGCTTTTCAGCGTCCTTGATCCACTCCTGTTTCCGCCGGTGGTACTCGGCATCATCAGCACTGACGAGGACCGTCTTGTTATCGACGACGCGCGCCTCGATGCCCAGCTCTTTCAACCGCTGCAACACTTCTGGGGCCATCGGTGCTTCGACAACGATCCGCTTCTCATTGTCGGTGGTGACCTTGGCGCCCATCTCGCGCAGCATGTCGAGAGTCTTCTGACCCTCCGGCATGTCGACAGTGATGGCCTTGCCCGCCGGGAGTTCGCCGATCTTCATCGACAACTCGGCGACCTTCATCCCCGCCAGACCGACCTTCTCGCCGAACGAGATCATTCCGTCGCCAGCGCCGTACAGGGTTTGAGCAAGCTCGTCGGAGCGCTTCGACGCGTCGATCAGGCTGTTGCCCCAGCCCTCCATCCCCGGAATGTCCTTGATGGTGTTGCCGATGCCCTCGGCGATGTTTCCGAACGTCTCAAGGATGAAGCCGCCTGCGTCGCCGAGGTACTTCACGACGTACCCCATGGCGCTGATGAAAGCTCCTGCGAACGTGATCGTTTCGCCGGAGACCACGCCGATGACCTTGCCGAGGTTGGTGAAGAACTCGATGATCTCGGTTCTGTGTTCGGCGATCCAGGTGGTGAGTTCCTGCACGCTCGGACCGAACGCATCGGCCAGGCCGCCTTGCATCGACCCGATGGCGACCTCGAGAGATCGCTTCATCCCCTCGATGCCGCCGAGTGCGCCGGACATATCCTCGCCCGCACGCTTGGTCGCGCCGCCGAAGCCCTCCATCTCTCGCCCTGCGGTGGCCAGGTCGAGGCTGGCGACCGCTTCGCCGAGGTCCTCCCATTGGGTGCCCAGCAGGGCGACGCCGAGGCGTTCGCGCTCCTGGGGGTCCTTGATCTGCGCCAGAGCCGTCAGCACGACACGGCTCATTCCGAGCGCGCTCTCGCCGCCCTTCGCGAACGCGGCCGAGGTCTCCTCGGCATTCAGATTCAGTGCAGTGAACGCCTCCATCGTCGCCTCAGAACCGTCGACCGCCCGGATGGAGAACTCCTTGAGCGCATCCGCAGCGATGTCGGTATCGCGGGCACCCGCCTTGCTCATCTGGGAGATGACCCCGAACGCGGTCTCACCGTCGATCCCGAGCTTGCGGAACTGGGTGCCGTACTCGATCGTCGTGTCGATCAAGTCGCCGGAGAGGTTCAAGCCCTTCTGCTGGCCCGTCGTCAGCAGGTCGAACGCCTCGGTGACGTTGTCGGCCATCCCGGTCTTCACCATCTGGCCGGCAGCCCGGGCCACCTCGGGGATCTCCTCGCCCATGATCGTCGAGACGATGCTGAGTTGTTCGATCACCGGCTGAATCTGCTCGGCGGTGGCATTGCCGTCGAGAAGTCCCGACTGGATGGCCACGCCTGCGACACGCATGTTCTCCGCCTGGCTCTCACCCCACGCATTCACGTACGCCCCGGCAGCGGCATTGCCAGCCGCGGCGGCCTGTGCCTCGGTCCATCCGAACGTGGCCTTGATCTGGCCCTTAGCGGCTTGGGACTCGAAGCCGGCAAGCACCTGATCGGCGATCTTCATGCCGGCGGCCAGGGGGATACCGACCTGCACGGCCAGCGCTGCGGCCACCGCGCCGCCGATCGGCCCACCGGCGCCCGCCAGCCGGGAGGTGATGCCACCCACCAGGCCGCCGCCCATGCCTTCGCCAGCGCCTTGGGCCTCCTCGGCCGCGCCGTCGAACATGCCGCGCAGGCCGTCGCGGAAGCGGCTACCGCCCTCCTGGCCGGCGTTGCCGAGGTCGTCGGCAATTCCTCGCCCGGCACGGCGGCTCTCGCGTTCGACCTCCTCGATGCTCCGACGCATGTCGTCGGCAGCCCGGTCGATGTCGCCTGCGGCCTGGCGTCCGGACTGGCCGAGGTCGTTGAGCCCGCGGCCTGCGCCCTCGAAGGAGCGGCGGGCCTGGTCACCGGTGCGCTCGGTGGTGCGGGCGAAGTCCTCGAACTCGCCACCTGCTCGGCGGAGGTCGGTGCGGAAGGCGTCGAGACCTTCGATGCCGATCTGGGCAGTCAGCTTGCCAACGTCAAGGGGCATGTTCAGGCTCCGGTCTGTGGT
This sequence comes from Gordonia sp. SCSIO 19800, assembly GCF_018132775.1. Lineage (NCBI taxonomy): Bacteria > Bacillati > Actinomycetota > Actinomycetes > Mycobacteriales > Gordoniaceae > Gordonia > Gordonia sp. SCSIO 19800. The sequence goes on from NZ_JAGRQM010000004.1 coordinate 288,671, forward strand.
GGGTGATGGTGGTCGTTGGCCTCCGACCTTCGGATTATCAATCCGCTGGGCATGTCATTTATGCAGGTCAAAGCGTCAGTGATCACACATTGATCACGTGCTGTCGTCGCTGTGAAGTCAGTGTCGAGGTCTCGCGTGTGCGCATCGTTTGTGCTCGGCGAACAGGCCGCGGCGCTGATGAGGTCGCGCGCCCCATTCATCGAGCCGTAGGAGGTCGGCTGATCCCAGATCAGGGCGTCGATGGCGGTCATGACAGCGCATCTCGGATCTCGTCAGCGATGGCGTCGTTGATGCGGTCGGCGTTGCGATGCAGGGCCTTCTCGAGAAACTTGGCTTCGCGTCCGGCGTCGTGCTGCCAGCTCAGTTCTTCGTGCTGCCTGGCGGCGTAGACCGACGAGTAGCCGACAGCCGCTTCCTCGCTGTCGGCTACGGCTCGCCCTGATCTGATGAGGTCGCCCGTCTCGATGGGCGCCAGGCGATTGGACTCGTCGAGGAGCAGGTCGGCGCCGGCCTGTAGTCCGCGGGCGGTGGCCTCTTCGATGGCTGCCATGACTTCATCGGCGAGCCATTCAAACGAGCTCATGATGCCGCCTCCTTGTGTGCGTCGAGGCGGCGTCGTCGGACCCATCCATCGAAGAGGTCGAGGAGTTCGATCAGTTGGTCTTCTTCGGCCCGGTCGTAGGCGCCGGCCTTGGCTTGCCCGCCGAGAGAGTGGAGGCGTGCGCTCAGGGGTCTCCGTCGTTGAGGTCGATCGGTGCTACTTCGGTCTTCCGCCGTTGACCTGCGGGAATGCTGGTCCGTGACGCATGTGACGCATTGTTGTATTACTTCCTTGTGTGCGCACGCGTAGGACGAACCTATAAATGCGTCACATGCGTCACGCTGCATCATCAGACACCTCCACTTTGAGCCCGATTCCTGCACGAAATCGGCCGATGCGGGTCTTGTCGGTCACCGGATATCCGTGCTTGTCGAGCGCCTGCCCGAATGCCTTCTGGCTGACCGCTTCGGCTCCGTCTTCGGTGCGCCACTGCTCCCACGCCTTGAACAGTTGGGACGTGGTCGCCTTGAGGGCGGGTGTCGAGGTGACGCAGCATTCGTCGACGAACCGGCTGATCGCATCGGACGCCTTGTGGTACTCATCGGTGGCGACGACGACGGCCGCGGGCTCTGCGAGGTCGCCTCGGCGTTGGTAGTCCCGCCAGCCGGCAACCGCCCACGCGAGGACCGCGTCGGCGTCGATCTGCAAGCGCTCATCGAGAGACTTCTCGCGCTCGGCGGGCGGAATCTCCACCGCGAACGGAATCACTCGAAGGCGTCGCCAGATGGCGGGGTCGTCACCGGACACTTTCGGTAGGTGGTTGGTGATCAAGAGCGGTGTGTGCGAGGGCTCGAACTCGATGAAGTCCTGACGCATCCGGCGGGCCCGGATGGTGTCGCCGCCGGTAAGTCGCTTCATGGTGGCCTCGGCCAGGCGCCGATCCTTCTCGGATTCGGAGACGACGATGAGACGTCGTCCGAGGAGGTCCATCTCGCCGGTCGGGTGTGCGCCCTGACGATGCATGAACAGGTCCGGCTCCGCGGTGCTCGCGTAGTCGCCGAGCGCCCAGCACAGCGCCTTGTAGAACGTCCCCTTACCGTTGGCACCGGTGCCTGTGAGTATCGCCAGGATGTGTTCTGTGACGCGGCCGAGGAGCGCAACCCCGGCGACGCGCTGTAGGTACTCACGGACTTCGGTGTCCGGGACGACGCGCTCGAGGAACGCCTGCCATGCCGAACCCGCCTCGATGCTGTCGGGGACGGCGGCCCGAGTGACTTTCGTGATGCGGTCAGACGGGCTGTGCGGGCGAAGCGCCCCGGTACGGAGATCGAATGTGCCAGAAGCCGTGTTCAGCAGGTAGGGGTCGGCGTCGAGGTCGCGCACGGTCGCGCAGAAGTCGGTCAGCGTGCCGGCGATCGCCAGAACACCAGTGATCCCCGCGTGCGACTCGCACTTCCGGACATCAGCGGCGAGGTCCTTGTCGTCTCGCGCCTCTCGCCACGCCCGCTCGAGGATGTCCAGGACTGCCCGGCTGGCGGCCCCGGTGTCGTCGTAGGCCCAGCGCTGGCCGTCCCAGCGGTGCCAGCCGATGCCGGTCACGTGGAGAAGGCGGCCCGTGTAGGCGGCGGCGAGGCGGTAGGCCATGCGGACCTGCCCGCGGTGGACTTCAGTCGTGGATGTGGTTGTGGCTGCGGGACTGTCCGCTGGCGGCATCGTTGCAAGCTCCTCGACGTGGTCGGTGTGGGTGTGCCCGCCGAGTTCGCCGGAGACCCGCTCGTCGGTCATCTGCGCGACCTTCTGCTCGCCCCAGGTGAGCGCATCAGGGATCTCGTTCGACAGCACTACCCGCGGCATCCCTTGCGTGCAGAGTTCGGCCATGCGCTTCTGTAGCGTCTCGACGCCTCGGCGATGCTCCTCGGCCGTCAGGCACCCGTGCCGTCGGGCTGCGGCAAGTCGGGTGGCCTGACTGAGGAGCCATTGATGCCGGCCGGCGCGCGGCCCGTCGGTCTTCCAGCCCGTGATCATCGCGGGGGCATACCAGCACGCCTTGTCGGCCCACTGGTAGGTGCTGGGATCGACCGCCTCACCGATGATCTCGTCCTCGGGGAACGGGATTCCGTAGGCGTCGAGGACTTCGTCGATCTCGTTGAGCGTGAGCGGCCCGCCGGCGCCTCGAGTAGCAACGACGGGTACCGGCGTCGCCTTGTAGTTCGTCGTCCCGGGAATACGCAGGATGCGCGCGAGGTCGAAGACCGCATCGACGACGCCCGCGTCTCGCTTCTCGGAGAAGTTCTCGACCATCCGGCGCCACCGCTTGATCAGCGTCGCGGCGCGTGCGCGGTCCTCGTTGCTTGCGAAGACCGCGTCGTCGTCCTCGATGATCCAGAGCGGCTGAACGCCATGCCCGGACCAGATGAGAACGGCGGGAGGGGTGCCGAGGGCAGCGGCGAGGTCATCGATGATTGCCTGAGCCTGTGTCAGGGACGTGCAGGCGCCGGGCTTGACGTCGAAGTCGACCCACAGGCACGACAGTTTGGTGACGTCGTCAGAGGCGCCGCGGCGTCCTGGCGCGGGTCGCGTCACCGGGTTGACTCCGAACCACAAGTCGGCGTCTGAAACGCCCACCAAGCTGGCGGCGTCGGCTGATTCGGTAACGCTCGCGGTGAACTTTCCACCGACGGGCTGATGACATACCGCGGTGAAATCGTCGTGGCCGAGCATGGTCAGTAGCTCAGCGAAGTCGACTGTGCCGGGTGCGGGGCGCAACCCCGGCCCCGTAGCCACGGAGGCCACGGGGTCGGGGTTGACAGGGGAACTGGTCACCGCAGAACCTCGGTGCGGATTCCATGCTGAGGCATCTCGCCGGTCCAGCCCGGAAGATCCTCGATCGGCACATACTCTGCACCGACAAGGAAACCGAGGACCGCCCGAGTCTTCCCGGTGTCGTTGCGCTGCAACAAGATCACCTCGGCGGACTGGTGACCGCCGTCCACCAGTGGGGCATACGGCCCATAGCGGTCGTCGCGGCGCTCGATGCCGAAGGTCTGCCAGCTCACACCGTCTCCTTTCGATCGAGGCGAGCCGCCAGCCGCGCCCAGCCGCCACCGGCGGCCGTCATGCGCTGATAGGCGGTGTCGCCGAGGGTGGGCTTGTAGCCGCGGGATTCGTAGACCGCGATGAGGTAGCCGAGCCGGTCGAGTGAGGCGACTTGGCCGTCGACATGCGGGCGGCCGTCGATCCAGTCGCCGGCAGGCCGAGCGCGGGCGGCGTAAATCGGGTGCATGTCGAGGACGGTCACGACGCATCACCTCGCACGAGGGTCAGCACCGGAGCGGCGGTTCGCTGGTTTTCGATGCCGAGCATCGTTTCGAGCGTGACGGTGATTGCCGCGATTTCTTCGGTGCTCAGCATCTCGGCTTTGAGCGCGTCCAGTGCGTTGCAGCATCGGTCAATCCATTCGGTGCGGTTCATGCGACACGCTCCCGATCCGGCTGCCAGCAACCGTGCCGACGTGCCCGGCGCTCGAGACTCTTGAGGCGCACTCCAAGGCGTGTTGCAATGTCCGCGTTCGCGATTCCCTGCTCGCGAAGGAACTCGTAGTCCTCGACGAACTCCCGCCAACGTCGGCAGCCGGGGTAGCTCACGCGGCGGGGGATGGTGCCGGAGCATTCGAGCTCACGTCGGACGGCACGCACCGTCGCGGGTGCGGAGTGCACCTTCTTTGCGATCGCGGTGGTCGGTCGGCACGGATCGGCGACAAGCTCACGCCTGATGGCATCCTGACGGCGAGCCAAACCCTCTGCGCGCGTCATCAGCGCACCCCGATCTCGTCGATTTCGGCGGTGCTGGCTGCGACGTATGCGGAGACGAACCGCGCCGCGGCCGAGGAAACCATTGCGAGGTCGGCCAGTATGGCGATGCGACCGGGGTCATCGCTGCTGAATCCGACTTTGCCTTCGCCGATGGTGTCGCGGTTACCGTCGGGCAGAAAGATCGACACTTCCAACCCGGAGGAGTCGGCAGTGCCGTCCGGGTTGGTGTAGTCGAAGCGCTCCACGTTGGCGTAAACGCGTCCGCTGGTCAGCGTGGCGATCAGCTCGATTCCGCCGTCGCCCGCCGGCAGTGCGGCGTGGACCTGCTGGGCGCTGCGAACGTTCTCGGGGATCTCGACGTGGATGCCGAGGTCAGACGCCGCCCGGGCGACTGCCTGATGCTCGGTGTCGGTCTGATGAGTTAGAGTGGTTGTCATCGGATCTTTCCTTTGGTGAGGGTGGGTTTTCGATCGACCGGTCTGAGGTGGTGCTCGGGCCGGTCATTTTTTGTCTGCGTGTGCTCGCTCCGCGGTCACGCGGTGAGCTGCCGCTCGTCCTCTTGGGCCGGAATGTCCAGAGCTGCAAGGAGACCGGCTACTGGAACGATGTAGCGTCGTCCTGCTCGCAGCACCTTGACGGGGTAGTCCCCGGTCCTGGCCAGTTCGTAACCGGTGAATCGGTTGAGTCCCAAGATGCTGTTGGCGGTCTCGAGGTCCGTTCGCACTCCGAGAGCCCGAACCTCACCCGGTGACCACACGTGCTGCATGGCGTCCTCCTGATTTGTATGTATCAATCGAGCAGTCATTTGCTCGATGTGGTCCAATCTAGGCCAATGCAGCTTAGTGAGCAAGCATCTGCTATTTTGATCTGTATGGAGCAGCATGACTGGCCGAAGGCGACTACCGCTCAAGTGGGTCGCGGCATACGGGCTCTTCGGACGAGCGACAGGCGGAAGATGTCGGCCCAGGAGCTGTCGGATCGGACGGCCGAGCTAGGAATGCGCGTCTCGCGCCCTCGCATCGCCGCCCTTGAAGGCGGCAAGCGCGGTGGGGACATCAGCGTTCCGGAGCTGCTCGTGCTTGCCCGGGCGCTCGGCGTGCCACCCCTGGGGTTGCTGTACCCCGGAATCCCAGGAGAGTTTGTCGAACCCTTGCCAGAATCGGACGGCGTTCCCTCGATGACCACGTCTATTGCTGCGGCGCTGTGGTTCTCGGGCGAGCGACCGCTTGAGGTTCTCGTGACCGACCCCGATGGCAACCGGGCGCTCACTCACTGGGGCATTGACTACGAGGATTACGAGGAGGGCGGCCGTCCGCTCAGGCTCGGGCGTCGCGAACGGCGCGTGCTCGATTTCATCGAACGGGCAGAGGCGCAACTCGCAGGAATCCGCCGCGGTGGCGAGCAGGATCAGCTCCTCCGGGATCGACTCGAGGAAGAGATCCGCGGGCTCGAGCAGGAGTTGGAGGAAGTCCGCCGAGACCAGAGAGGCGCCGGACTTACGCCAGCGCCTCTGGATACCCGCCGCGCACACATCGAACGCGAGGTCGGCTAGCCATGCGCGGCAGCATCAAGAAGTCAGACACCTCTTGGTATTACGTCGTCGACCTCGGGCGAGACCCGGCCACCGGGAAGCGCCGACAGGAACGCAAGCGCGGCTTCCGGACGAAGCGAGAGGCCCAGGAGGCGCTCGACGAACGCCTGGCAGAGGTACGCACGGGCGAGGTCGTCGTCGACCGCCGGCTGACTGTGGCGGCCTACCTCGAGCAATGGATCGAGGCCAAGCGGATGGCCGGCGTTCGGCCCACGACGCTGCACAGCTACCAGCGCCACGTCGACCTATACTTCGTTCCCCACTTCGGCCACGTTCGCTTGAGAGACCTCCGCGGCGCGCACATCGAAGCGATGCTCACCGCAATCGCAAAGCCGCCGGTGAAGCCGGCCAAGGATGCAAAGCTGGCGAAGGGGCAACGTCGCAACCCGAAGCAGTTGGGCCCGGCGTCAATTCAGCGCATCCATGCCACCCTGCGCTCGGCACTGGGATCGGCGAAGAAGCAGCGCCTCATCTCGTTCAACCCGGCCGTCGATGTCGAGCTGCCGCGCGTGCCGAGGCCGAAGGTCAACCCGTGGGAACCCGAAGAGCTTGGGCAGTTCCTCGCACACGCGCAGCCCGATCGGCTGGGCGCCCTGTTCGAGACCATCGCCATGACCGGCCTGCGGCGCGGCGAGGCGCTTGGCCTGCGGTGGCCGGACGTCAACTTCGAGCGCAAGGTGCTAGTCGTGCGCCAGCAACTCGTTGAGGTGGACGGCACCGGTGTTGCCTGCCCGTACTGCGGCGAGGAGCATCGACAGATCCAGTTCGGTGCACCCAAGACGTCGAGTGGCGAAGCGCGCGTCATCGACCTCGACCCCGACACTCTCGGCACACTCATGGCTCACCGGCTCAATCAGGAGGCGGAGCAGGCGCAGTGGGGGAGTGCCTACAACGACCATCAGCTCGTGTTCGCTCGTGAGGACGGCGCACCGCTCGTGCCGGGCAAGGTGACCGAGCGGTTCCATCAGCTGTGCGAGAGCGCCGGCGTGCGTCGGGTGCGACTGCATGACCTCAGGCACCTTCAGGCCTCACTACTGCTCGCGTCAGGAGCGCCGATGGTGCTCGTGTCGAAGCGGCTGGGGCACTCGTCGCTGTCAATCACGAGCGACATCTACACCCATCTCATCGGTGGCATCGGAGCCGAGGCCGCAGCCGCCGCGGCCGGACTGGTGCCGCGGACCAAGCGCGCGCAGCCGATCGGTGACCAGCGTGACCACGAAAGTGTTTCGCAAGACGAAGGTGACCAATCGGTGACCGCGTCCGTCCGCAGAGACGACGAAAGCGATCCGCTCGAGAGCGAATCGCCTGGTCAAGATGGAGCCGCCCAGGGGAATCGAACCCCTGACCTATTCATTACGAGTGAATTGCTCTACCGACTGAGCTAGGGCGGCGTGCTACGCGAGGCAGCGCAGACGAGTCTAGCGAGGGTCGGGGATCGAACAAAACTCGGGTCGTCGAAGCCAGAGGGCCCAGGTCAACCCGGGAAGTCGGAACCGCAGACGACCGGCACCCGACGCTGCGGATCGAGCGCGTTGCGGACGAGCGCAGCGACGGTCGGGGAGTACGCCATCCCGACGTGACCGATCTTCGACGCCGGGCACACGTCCTGGATCACCGTGTTGGTGATGTCGGGGCCGGGCGGCATCAAGGTCACGGTGTACGGCGTCGAGATCTCGTCGAATCGCGTCGCGAGGTTCACGTATCGGATCGAGCGATGCGTCGGACCCCAGTAGCTCTGACCGGGGGCACGGGCGGGTAACCGGTCGGTGATCGAGCCGACCCGTGAGTATCCGCGGTTCGACGCGGACAGCCCGACGATCGTGCCCACCTGTTCGGCGCGTCCGGGCAATTGGGTGACGAGCTGTGCGATCGCGCCCCCCTGACTGTGGCCGACGACATCGACTTTCTGGGCGCCGGTGGCAGCCAGAACCCGCCCGACGAAGGCCGACACCACACGGGCGGACTGCTCCTTGTTGCCCAGGCCACCGGTGTTGCCGCTCCAGCTCGTCTGGCCGTAGGTCAGGCTGAACACGCAGTACCCCGCGTTGGCCAGGGTCGGCGCGAGATACGCCCAGTTCGCGCTCTGGTTCATGGCAGTCGCGTGCAGCAGCACGACCGGATTGCGTCCGTCGCGGTCGCGACAGGCGAAGCGGTTGGCGCCGGCGGGCGACTCGGTTGCCGGGCTGAGATATCGAGAGGCGATGGCGGTCGGCGCATCCGTGATCACCGGGAACGGCGCGGCGTTCGCGGTGCCGGCCACGAGGCACAGACCTGCGGCGGCGAGCGCGAGCACAGCCGCCGTGACTCCGGATCGGATGCTGTTCATGGTCGGATTGTCGCCGACGACGCGGCGACGCGACCCGCGATTGCCGGAACGCCGGGCGGTCTAGGAGAGTACCTCGGCCAGTTGCGTCAGACGAACACTGTTCCCCGACGGGTCGCGGAAACCCGCGTCGATGCCGTACGGCCGTTCCTCGGGTGTCTCGGTGAACTCGGCGCTGGCGATGCGAATCATGTTGTCTTCCTTCGCTTGAGGGATGTTGCGGTGTGAGATCAACGTAGGTCGCTGCGGCCGTCGAGGTCTTCTCCCCGTGTGCTGTCCTCACCTGGTCCGTCGCGTGATGCTTCACTTCCCGGGGATTGCGCGGTCCGGCTCGTCGGAGCCGGGCGCGAGTAGACGCGCAGAACGCACGCCGGTATCCGTGCGTACATGGAGGCGGGCAGGAACGAATCCCGATATGCCGTCGGCGTCTTGCCGAATGCGCGAGTGAAGCTCGTGGTGAACGAACCGACACTGGAAAGACCCACCGCCATGCAGATGTCGGCGACGGTACGGTCCGTCGTTCGCAGCATGGCCGCTGCCCGTTCCAGTCGTCGAGTCTGCAGATACGCGTGTGGCGACTGTCCGTATGCGGCTGCGAAGGCCCGCGAGAAGTGGGCGCGGGACAGTTTCGCCGCGGCGGCCATGTCGTCGACCGTCAGCGGCTCGGCGAATCGCACGTCCGCGAGATCTTTGGCGCGCAGCAGGTGACGGGCCGGGTGTGCGCTGGGCATGAACCGATGATGCCCACGTCGACATGTCGCCGTCGGATGTTCGGTGACCTCAGTCGCGGTCGCGACGCCGGAACTCGACGCCGCGTGGCGACAGTTCGTACCCGACGACGAGGCTGTCGGTCAGCCCGAGCCTCTTGAGCTTGGTGATGTCCTGCTTCAATCCTGCTCGGTCCCTGCCGAGTTCAGCCGCGAGGTCGGTCGACACCACGCCCGGGCGGCGCGCGATGAGGTCGAGGGTTTCTCGGGCCCACGGCCCGATCTTGGACCGGGAGTCCATCCGGTCGAGGCGGGTTCGGATCTCGTCCACGTCCGCGTCCGCGAGATCATCGTCGGCGCGCAGGGCGATCCGTGGGTCCTCGCCGATGCACTGCAGTCCGATGCGGTAGGTCGGATTGTGGACGTTGACGCAGAGGGCGGCCCGGACGGCGTCGGCATCGTCGTATCCTGCGCGCCGCGCCTCGTCGCGCGTGATCCGTTCGGGGTCGACGCGTTCGAGCGACGTCACCTCGATGACGTGAGTCAGCGCGATGAAGCTCGAGCCGGGATGAATGCGCGGATGACCCCATCGCCGGAAGGCGAGGTCGACGGTTCCGTCCGCGACCCCGCGGGCGACTGCGGCCGTGAGAAGCACACTCGCGACCCTAGTCAGCGCGACATCTGTGTGCATGAATTCGCAGCGCAGGATCGCCTGTCACCCCTGTGGATGACAGCTGAGAAGGTCCTGAGAGCTGTTGTAGGGTGTCCCGAGGTCAGCGACGGCAAATGCCGACGTCATCGGGGGACCCCCTGCGTCGTGCCGTCGTTGAGCGCAACTTCACGACGAAATGATCACCGGCCGGGGGGAGGGATCTTGGTGCCGCCGCGCGCTTCCGCACTGTGGTTCCCCGACGTCCCGCCGTCGCCCGCTTCCGACGCGACGCCAGCCGCCGATCTCGCCGCTCACCTGGCCCGATACCGCTCCGTCGGCCCAGCTCAGGTGGCCTCGCAACCGTCCGCGGTGGCCGTTCTCGAGCGCCCAGTTCCACAGCACGAGGAGCCGATTCGGCCGTCGGTCGCCGCGCCGCAGGTCGTCGCGCCGCGCCCGGCGTCGGAGCTCGATGCGTTCCTGGCAGAGGCGGAGAAGTCGGTCCGTGCGAAGCGAAAGAGCGGATCGGCTTCGCGCAGCGAGAAGCGCGCGCGTATCGGTTCACCACTGCGAATCGCAGGTGCGGCAGCAGCGATTCTTGTGATTGTCGCCACAGCCATGGGTGTGGTCCTGACGCGCGGCGGCGAGCCCGAATCGACGACGGCATCGACGTCCACCGCTGACGCCTCCGATTCGTTGTTGCCGTCCACGTCCGCTGTGGCGAGCGAGCCCGCCTGTACGCAGCGCCCGGTGGGATCGGGGACGACGGTGTCCGACGGCGACGATGCCGGTAATCAAGAGTCCGGCGCCGGTGCGATCCGCGCCTTCAACCACGCCTACTACGTTCTGCGCTCGGCGAGGGCGGCACGGGCGGTCGCGGCGCCGGGCGCGGTGGCCTCCGAGTACGTGATGCAGCAGTACATCAACCAGCGTCCACTCGGTACCCGGCACTGTCTGACGGTCGCCGAGCGCGGACCGGGCGAGTACTCGGTGGTGCTCACCGAACTGCAGCCCGACGCGGCGCCTATCACCTACCGCCAGGTCATCCGCACGACGACCATCGGCGGCAAGTCCTACATCCAGTCCATCCGATCGGTTGAGTGAGATCTCGCCCGCCGTGGGCGCACCAGAGAGGTAGTCGAGTAATGAGTCATAGTCGGGGTCGGCATCGGAAGCGTCGGGTGCCGAGTGGTCCATTGCTGTCGGTGACGTCGGCGGTGGTCGCGGTGTCGATCACTGCGGGCGCGGGGGCGGCGTTTGCGGTGCCGGAGCAGGGTGGGACGAGTCCGGGCGACACGGCTCCGGGGCAGGGTGGCACGAGTCCGAGTGATGTGTCGCCGGATGGTGGTGCCGGTGCTGAGGCGACGGTCGAGCCGGTGGTGGTTCCGGGGCCGGGCAGTATTCCGGGGCCGCCGGTGGAGGCGCCGTATCAGGCGTACACCGCGCCTGGGTCGTATTCGTATGACGAGCCCTACACGCCGTTGATCAACAATCGGGTGGCTCCGCGGGTTGCTCCGCCGGTTCGGCCGATCGCGCCGCCGCCGGAGAAGATCCGTGTGGGCAACTTCGTCACCGACATTCCGGAGGGGATGTCGAAGCGTGATGTGAACTCGATCAATGCGTGGTCGGCGTATGGCGAGGCGAAGATTGCGCAGGGTTTGATCTCTGCTGGTGTTCCTGAGGACGAGGCGACTCGTCGTGCTGCCGCCACGATCATCGGCGTCATGGCCGGCGGCACGGCTGGTGCTGTCGCGCTTGGTATTCCGTCGGCGGTTGTGGGGGCGGGGGTTGGTGCGATCGTAGGCGGTGTGGTCGGTGGCTCCATTGGGTCCATACCGGTGCCGCCGTTCTGGGGTACGCCTGGTCCGCTTGGAGCGGCTATCGGAGCCGGGGCAGGAGCCGCGATTGGCGGTATCGGCGCGGGCGCTGCCGGGGCTGCGGTCGGGTTCGCGATCGCCGGGACGGCTGGCGGAGCACTCGCATACGCGCTGGGAGCGGGTGATCCCGGCGCGAACCCCAGCGAGCCGTGGCGTCCGAATGGCCCGCGTCACGCGCTTCCGGAGGCAGAAGGGCAAAATCAGTTCGAGTTTCATTTATCGGCAGATCATGCACGCCGCTCGGGATTGCCTGCGGTGGACTACGTGGTGAACCATCGTGGCGACGTTGACGCGAAGATCGGAGCTACAACCTTCAAATGGTCCGGGGCTCAGGCCAGATCGCCGTATTCCGTGCTCGGTCCCCACGTTGAGAAGTCGGTTCGTGATTGGACTCGCGCACAATCTGACAGCCTGCAGAACGCATTGCCCGGGAGTGACGTGCTGTGGCCGGCCGAGGGCGGCCACTCTGCGGCCGTGAATCACTGAGACGTGGAGCTCTGTAGAAAATGAAACGCTCGCTGTGCCTAGCGGTCGCCCTCATCGTGGCGTCCGCGGGTCTGATCGTCGGAGCTGGGCAAAGCGATGCTGCACCACAGTTGCCACGCATAGGTATTACCGGCGACACCATGGGAACCTTTGGCGATCATTCCTACTGCAGAGGGGTCCTGCATGTGGGCTTGACCGCAGCTCCATCCAAGCGCGGGGTCGTTCGGGTCACCCTCACGTCTTCTGGCTTCATAGGAAACGGTCCGAGCTGGAAGCGGAAGCCGGTGTGCAAGCTTCTGATCGGCACAGTGCATACGAGCGTTGAGGCGTATGCCAAATGGAACTTCTTCAACGCCGATTTTGGTCCTAGGCGTGGGCAGAAGGTGGTTCAGGACGTCAGGACTGGGTCTGGAGTGGTCGAGTTTCTGGTGTCTACGTATGCCCGTAACAACCCGATTCGTCTGAGGCAGTCGGTGGGTGTGTCGTACCACATGTTGGTTTCTTAGGCACTCGGCTTCTCGAGGTCTATAGGTGTGCGTGTCAATGAGCGGGTATGCCGAAATCTTGCTCTCAGCCGTTGTGGGAGTCGGCAAGCAGTCTGGCGACCGTGGCGGTCGCTGTTCTGCAGCGATTCGCGCGCACCCTTCGACATGCGCAGGGGCAAGTCCCTCGCCATGTGGAGGTCCGGGTCCTGTCTTTCGGAAAATAGGGAGGAATGGAATGAAGAAGTTCATGGTAGCGGTGGCGGCCTCCGCGATCGCGGTGGTTACGAGCGTCGTGGGAGTCGGACAAGCCTCTGCGGCTCCGATCCCGCAACTGCAGACGTCTGGAAGTAGCTTCGGTACCTTCGGTGATCACTCATTCTGCCGAGGGGTCGTAGATGTGAAGGCAGACGCACCGCCGAACAAGCGAGGGGTCGTCCGACTGACTGCGATTTCGCGCGGGTTTTCGGGTAACGGAGCGACTTGGAAGCGGAACCCCAGATGCCGCGTGCTGTTTGGTACGGCCTATACGAGCGTCAGAGGTTTGAGTCTGGAAAAGTGGGCGACAGCATCATTCGGTCCCCGACCCGGTGATAAGAAGGTCTGGGAGGTTCCGACCGGTTCGGGACCTGCGTCGATCGGCATCACAACATACTCGGCCAATAGCCCTGTGCGTGTTCAGCAGGGATACGGCACCGGGATGTACGTGCTTGTTCCCTGAGTTAGAGCTCGCAGCGAAACCGTAGGTGCCCCCCGAAATGGGAGCGATGACACTCGCTGGTCGTGGATGTGGTCGCTCGTGTCGGTATCTGGTCGATTGGGTACGGCGCCTACCTTCTGGTTCCATGAGGATAGATGACTGCACCAACCCCACGCGACGGCGACCCGCAGGCCTGGGCCGAGCGGGCCGTCGTCGTGTGCGGGACAGCGGGGGGTGTTGGCGCGTCGGTTGTTTCGGCCCTGCTCGCGGAGCATCGGGCGTCGTCGACGCTCGGGCTGCTCTCGTGGTGGGTGGACGCGTCGGGCAACGACTGCGACATCGAGCTGCGGCTCCGCGGGTCGGGTAACCCCGAACTGTTGCGCACGGCGTCGGGCACGGGTCTGTGGCTTCCGCCCGAGGAGGCGACGGTGACCGACGCCGTCGTCGAGACGTGGCGGCAGGGTGCGGTTCCCGTCGTCGACGCCGGTGCGCATCCGCTCACGCTGCTGCCCGAACTCGCCGAAGACGACCTCCCGAACCTCACTCCGGTACTCGTCATCGCGGCGCGACCCGACCTACTCAACCGCGCCCGGGTCGTCTTCACCGAATGGGACCGGGCCGGGGTGCTGGAGAAGACGATCGTCGTCATCTCCGCGCAACTACCGGCCACCCATCAGGACGGACTCGCCGACATGCTGGTCAGTGTGGTGTCCGGTGCGGTCGGCGGAGTGATCGGGCTCGACTACGACCCGGTCATCGGCGCCGGCACCGCCCTGGACCAGGAGGCGCGCCGTGGGTTCCTGCCGGCGACGCTCCAGGCGATCGCGACACTGGCGGCGGCGACCACCAACAGGCACTGAGGCGCGCCCCCTTTCGCAATCCACCGGAACGGGGCAGCATGGGGCGACATGACCGGGTCCACTCGCTCGCCGCTCACCACCGCCGAGGCCGCCGAGATGGTCGCCGATCCCTGGCGTGTCATCGCCGACAGACTCGCCGCCGCCTACAACACCGGATCGATGGTGCGGGGCGGCGAGTTCGTCGCCAAGATCATCGACGCCGCCGAAGAGGCGAACCACCACCCCGACATCGATCTGCGTTACGGCACGGTGCATCTCGTGCTCACCACGCACAGCGCGCACCAACTCACGGAAGCCGATGTCGCCCTGGCGAACCGGATCACCGGCATCGCCGCCGACCTCGGCCTCGAGCCGGTGTCCGCGCCCGTCACCCAGTTCAACCTCGCCATCGATGCCCTCGACATCCCGGCCATCAGGCCTTTCTGGAAGGCCGTCCTGGGCTACGGCGACGCGGCCGATCGCGAACCCGTCGACCTCGTCGATCCGGCCGGGCGCCTACCCAGCGTCTGGTTCCAGCAGATGGACGAACCTCGCCCCCAGCGGAGCAGGATGCACGTCGACCTGTGGATCCCGACCGACGAACTTCACGAGCGCCTGCAGTCGGCCATCACCGCCGGCGGCCAACTCCTCACCGACGAGTACGCCCCGGCCTTCTGGGTTCTCGCCGACGCCGAGGGCAACGAGGTGTGCCTGTGCACCTGGCAGGACCAGAACTACTGATCAACCGAGGGGTGGTGACCCCTCAACCCATCGAGAACCGCGACTGAAAACCACCCTCCCAGAGGCGAGCCGGCGAATATAGCCGACGGTCGCTCCCGGAGGGTGGTTTTCAGTCGCGGGTGGGCAAAGCGCCTAGGAGCAGTGCCCCTCGGCGCGGGCGACGTCGGCGACGGCGGCCGCCACTGCCGGGGCGACCCGGTCGTCGAGCGGGCTGGGCACGATGCGGTCGGCGCGCAAGTCATCGGCGACGACCGAGAAAATGGCTTCGGCCGCAGCGATTTTCATGCCCTCGCTGATGCGTCGTGCACCGGCGTCGAGCGCACCCTTGAAGACGCCGGGGAAGGCGAGCACGTTGTTGATCTGGTTCGGGAAGTCGCTGCGCCCGGTCGCGACGATCGCCGCGTACTTCGCGGCGGCCTCCGGATGGATCTCCGGGTCGGGGTTCGACAGGGCGAAGACGATCGAATCGTCGTTCATCGACGCGATGAGCTCTTCGGGGATCAGACCTGCCGACACACCGATGAAGACGTCGGCGCCGGCGAGCGCCTCGACCGCGCCACCGGTCAGCCCGCGCGGGTTGGTGCGCGACGCCAGTTCGCTCTTCGACTCGTTCAGGCCGTCACGTCCCGCAGACACGATGCCCTTGGAATCCAACACGACGACATCGGAGATGCCCACTGCCAGAAGGATGTTCGCGCACGCGACACCCGCGGCGCCAGCGCCGGAGATCACGACCTTCAGGCCGGCGAGATCGCGGCCGAGGTGGGTCGTCGCGCCCTTGAGGGCGGCGAGGACGACGATCGCGGTGCCGTGCTGGTCGTCGTGCATGACCGGGCAGTCGAGGGCCTCGATGACGCGGCGCTCGATCTCGAAGCAGCGCGGCGCGGAGATGTCCTCGAGGTTCACGGCGCCGAAGCTCGGGCGGAGTCGGATGAGGGTCTCGACGATCTCGTCGGGATCCTGGGTGTCGAGAACGATGGGGATCGAGTTGAGTCCGGCGAAGCTGCGGAACAGTGCGGACTTGCCCTCCATGACCGGCAGCGAGGCGCGGGGACCGATGTCGCCGAGTCCGAGGACCGCCGAGCCGTCGCTCACCACGGCGACCAGGCGATCGGTCCAGGTGTACTTGTTCACCAGGGTGGCATCGGTGTCGATCGCACGCGACACCTGGGCCACACCCGGGGTGTAGGCGATCGACAGGTCGCGCTGGGTGTCGATGGGTGCGCGCAGCTCCACCGAGAGCTTGCCGCCGACGTGGGCCAAGAAGATCTCTTCGTCGGT
The DNA here is from genome assembly GCF_018132775.1 of Gordonia sp. SCSIO 19800. Taxonomy (NCBI): domain Bacteria; kingdom Bacillati; phylum Actinomycetota; class Actinomycetes; order Mycobacteriales; family Gordoniaceae; genus Gordonia; species Gordonia sp. SCSIO 19800. The sequence continues at coordinate 304,700 of NZ_JAGRQM010000004.1, forward strand.
GATGGGGTGGTCGGCGATCGTGGGTTCGGTGTAGGGGGTCTCACCCATACGTGTGTCCTCCGTGCTCGTCACGGGTCCTCCTGAAAAGCCGCGAAAATGCGGGTTGCATCGTCTCGCCGGCCACGCTGCCCGCGAGCTAGAAGTGATCCGCATCGACGCGAGCAGGTGAGCTCAGCGGACGCGGGCCGGGCTCGTGTGAGCGGGGTGACGCTCGTTACGGCCGGATTAAGTGTCTCACCGTCTGGGATCGTTCCGGAAGGTGGGTCGGCCCAGGTGAAGTGTCCAATGATCATTGATAAGGTACAACTTGTGTCTATGTTGCATGCGACCTCCGAATCCGCTGCTGAGCGGGTATATGTCGAGGTCAAAGAGCAAATTCTCACAAACGCGATCGCCGGCGGTGAGCTGATCAGCGAGGGTGAGATCGCCGCGAAGTGCTCGGTGAGCCGTACTCCGGTGCGCGAGGCGTTCCTGCGGTTGGAGACCGAAGGCTGGATGCGTCTCTACCCGAAACGGGGAGCCCTCGTGGTCCCTATCGGTGAGCGCGAGATCCGCGACGTCGTGGACGCACGCCTGCTCCTCGAACGGCACGCGGTGCGTGCGGTCGTCGGTCGGCCGGGCGCGGTGGCCGGACTCGTGCGGAGTCTGCGCGCCAACCTCGACGCCCATCGTCGGTCCGACGCCTCGGACATCCGGGAGTTCTCCCGCATCGACGCCGAGTTCCATCAGCTCATCGCCGCCGCCGGCGACAACGCATTGCTGTCCGGCTTCTACACCACGCTCGGGGAGCGGCATCGACGGATGACGACGGCGTCGGTGCACCGGGACGCGAGTGTCGCGGCCCGAATCCTCGACGACCACCGCGCGCTCCTCGACGCGATCGAGTCCGCCGACGCCGAACGTTTCGACACCCTGCTCGCCGGCCACCTCGTCGCGGTTCACGATCTACCCGGGCACGACCTCCCCGGGGCACCGGCATGAGCGCCGACCGCGCGCGCTTCGGATGGCCCGCCGTCGCGCTCGCCGTGTTCGCCACCGCGTGGGGCGGCAACGAATTCACGCCGCTGCTGGTCATGTACCGGCAGATCACCGACATGTCGCCGGTCGTCGTCGACGCGTTGCTCTTCGCCTACGTCCTGGGCATCGTGCCCGCCCTGCTGATCGGCGGCCCGTTGTCGGATCGGCTGGGCCGACGGCCACTCATGCTGCCCGCCCCGCTGTTCGCGGCGGTCGGCTCGGGACTGCTGGCCGCGGGCTCGGAGTCGGTGGCACTGCTGACCGCCGGGCGGGTGTGCAGCGGCATCGCGCTGGGTCTCTCGATGGCCGTGGGGGGGAGCTGGATCAAGGAACTCTCCGACCGCGACGGTGCGCGGACGGGTGCCGGCGCCGGTCGCGCGGCCATGAGTCTCACGGCCGGCTTCGGCGTCGGCGCCGGGGTGGCCGGGGTGCTCGCGCAGTGGGGGCCGTGGCCGCATGTGCTGCCGTACCTGATCAACATCGCCATCGCGGTCGTCGCGGCGAACCTGATCGTGCTGGTGCCGGAGACGCGTCCCAGACAAGACTCGCCGGGGCGTCTGCGTGACGACCTGCGCATCCCGTCCGCGGGCCATCGTCGTTTCCTGTTCGTCGTGCTGCCACTGGCGCCCTGGGTTTTCGGTGCCGCCGCATCGGGTTACGCGATCGTCCCCGCCCTCATGTCCGCCCGCACCGCGGGAGCGCCGATCGCGTTCGCCGGCCTGTGCTGCGTCCTCGGCCTGTCCGCCGGTTTCGGCATCCAGTCGTTGGGTCGGCGGATCAACCGGCCGGGGAGTCTCCGCGGTGTCGTCGTCGCCTTCGTGGTGCTCGTGGCCGGAATGGTCCTCGCGGCCGTGGCGGCACACGTGCTGACCGTATGGGTCGCGCTCCTGGCGTCGACGCTGCTCGGCTGCGGATACGGCATGGCGATGATCGTCGGCCTGCTGGAGGTGCAGCGCATCGCCGGACCCGACGACCTCGCCGGGCTCACGGCCGTGTTCTACGGCGTGACCTACCTCGGCTTCGGGGTTCCGGCGGTTCTGGCCTGGATCTCGGAGAGCTGGCCGGCGATCACCTACCCGGTCATGTTCGGCTTCGGCGCCGTCGCCGCAATGATGAGCCTGATCGTCGCTCTCCTCGGACATCGTCGCCACGGTGCGCCCGTCGTAGAACCCGGTACCGCCGCGATGGCGGGCTCGGCCGGCGGGGCCGCCCGCACACGGTGACGCGTCGTCGATCGACCACCCGGTAACCTGCTGAGAGTTTGATCAGGCACCGCAGTGACACCGCGGTGCGACGGGGAGTGCAGCGGGTGAGTGTGGAAAGGCGCAGACGATGATGCTCGGAGCATGGGTCGTCGTCGTGACCGCGCTCGTGCTCATCCTGCCCGGCGCGTTCGTCGGCCGACGGATGAACCTCCCGTGGCCGGTCGCGCTGGCCGCCGGTCCGCCCATCACGTTCGCCCTGGTCTCGATCCTGACGGTGCTGTACTCCGTCGTCGGCTTCGAGTGGAATGCCGTCTCGGCCCTGGTGGGTCTGGTCTTCGCGGTCGGCGGTGCCTGGGTCTACTCGGCGCTGCTGCTCACCCGCTGGGGCCAGCGGCTGGCGCCGGTACCCGACGCCGACGGCGAATCCCGCGTGGGACGGACCGCGATGGTGCGGGTCGCCGCCGGGCTCGGACTCGGTGGACTCGTCATCGCCGTCACCTGCATCCGGCCGATCGCGACGACGGCATTCGCCGGTCTCGGCAACATCTCGCAGGTGTGGGATTCGTTGTGGCACGCCAGTTCGCTGCGCTGGATCCACGAGACGGGCGTCGGTTCGGCCATGCGGATGGGCGAGCTGATGAACTACGACACCCAGGGGTTCAATTACTACCCGAACACCTGGCATGCGCTGGGTGCGTTGCTGTTCCCGCTGACCGGTGCCGACCCGGTCGAGCTCTACAACACGTATTCGCCCGCAGTGCTGGCGATCACCGTCCCGCTCGGTGTCGCGTCGCTGGCCTACTGGTTCGCGCGGCACCGCTACGACGTCGACTCGTCGGCTCTCATCGCCGGTACCGCGGGTGCGCTGAGCGCGCTGTTCCCGTCCCTGCCCTACGTCGAGGTCCAGCTGACCTCGGTGCCGAACGCGGTCGGCGTGAGCCTGGCGCCGGTCGCCGCCGTCCTCGTGATGAGCGTGGTGTCGGACAGATCGCGTGTGCTGCCGGCCGCGCTGGCCGTGGCCGGTGTGACCGCCACCCACCCCTCCGGCCTGATCGTCGTCGGCGTGATCGTCGTCCTCTGGTGGCTGTGCGAGGGTCTGTGGCGTTCGGTCGCCGGTCGCCTGCGCGATCTCGCGACGCTGGCCGTCACGGCGGTGGTGACGCTGGTGCTCATCGCACCGGTCGTCCTGGGCACCATCCGGGTCGCCGACACCAATGAACTCCCGTTCTTCGACTTCCGTGAGGAGACGATCGGGGTCCTCGACGGGCTCGTCAAGGGCGCGTTCAACGGGACGATCCCGCTCGAGCTCGACCACTTCCCGGTGTGGCCGCTGATCGTCGTCACCCTGCTCGGGCTGATCGCGCTCGTATGGCTGCGATGCTGGGCCGGCCTGGTCGCATGGTTCGTGTTCGCCCTGGTGACCGCCAACGCGATGGTGTCCCTGGGGCCGCTGTCGTACCCGCTCGGGGCGATCGGCGGCTACTTCTACAACTCACCCCACCGGCTCACGTTCGTGGTCGCGATCCTCTCGGCCGCGGCGGCCGGCGTCGCGATCGGGGTTCTCGCGCTCGGCGTCGCGGGTCTGGTCCGACGGCGCGTGGCATCGGACCCGACCGACGGTCAGGAGAAGGCCGAGGCGACTTCGGGGAAGGCGCGCTGGGTGGTGGCCGCGACGTACGTGGTGTTGCTGGGTCTGATCGCCGGCGCCGCCGTCGTGCGTTATCCGCCGAACGCGCAGATCGCGTCGAAGGAGCGGGGCGGCAAGTATGTCGGGCCCGACGATCTCGCCGCCTACGAGTGGCTCGCCGCGCAACCCGACGCCCAGGACGTACTCGTCCTCAACAACCTCGACCAGGGCACCGGCTGGCTGTACCCGGTCACCGGGGTCACCCCGATGTTCCCCTTCTACCGGGCCAACGAGTTCTCCGAGCGGCAGCGCGACCTGTTCTGGGGTGTGTCGGAGATCGGCGCCGACCCGGCCATCGACCAGATCGTGCGAGACATGAACGTGCACTACGTGATCGACTCGCCGCCGAGTTACTGGGAGTTCCAGCGCGGCATGCCCGACCCCGCCCGTGGTCACCAGGGCGACCCCTTCCTGGCGTTGCGTCAGAACGGCGCTCCCGGATTGACCGAGGTGTTCCGCCGCGGCGACGCGGTGGTCTACCGCGTCAACGACCTCGTCTACCCGCCGCCGCCCGCGCCCTGAGTGACTCCGCTCCTCAGTAACTGCGGCCCGGCGGCCGTCGTGGGCCACGAAAGACCAATCCTGGGCGACTGAACTCATGCTCCCTGAGGTGCGAGCGAAGCGAGCCACGAAGGGCTCAGCATCGTGTCTCACCAGGCCCTTCGTGGCTCGTCGCTATCGCTCCTCACACCTCAGGGAGCAATGGGGTCGCTTCTTTCGGATTTAGGGAGCAGTGGGGCCGCGTCTCGCACACGGAGCGGGGCGGCCATTCACCCCGTTCGACGCACGGGCACGGGCTAGCGTCGGGACATGCGGCCCTGGATGTGTGTGTTCTGCGCCAACGAGTTCCCGCCGGACGAGACGCCGCCCGCGATGTGCCCGATCTGCGACGACGACCGGCAGTGGCTTCCGGTCAGCGGTCCCAGCTGGACCCGGCTCGACGAGACCGCCGACAACGCGCTGACCGCCCACGAACTGGAGCCCGGTCTGACCGCGCTGTCGGTGCAGCCCTCCGTCGGGATCGGGCAGCGTGCCCTACTCGTAACGACTCCCGACGGGAACGTCCTCTGGGAACCGCCGGGTTTCCTCGGGCCGTCCCTCGTCAACTGGCTGGAGCATCACGGCGGGGTCGCCGCCATCGCCGCGAGTCATCCGCATCTGGTGGGCGCGAGCGTCTCGCTCAGTCATCGATTCGGTCGAGTTCCGGTGTACTACAACGACTCCGACCGGCGATGGGTCACCCGCCCCGACCCCGTCGTGCGCTTCTGGACGGACACCACCGAAGTCCTCGGCGGGGTCCGACTCGTCCAGTGCGGCGGTCATTTTCCCGGCAGCGCGGTACTACACCTCCCCGACGCCGCCGACGGCCGGGGTGCGGTGCTGACCGGCGACACCATCAAGGGCGTGATGCAGCCCGGCATGGTGACCTTCATGCGCAGCTATCCGAACATGATCCCGCTGTCACCGCGGCTCGTCCGCCAGATCGTCGATCGGGTGAACGAACTCCGGTTCGACCGGCTCTACGACGCGTTCGGTGTCGTCGTGGCCGAGAACGCCCGGGACGTGGTGGACAGTTCGGCGCGGCGCTACATCGGCTGGGTCACCGACTCGATCGTCGATCCCGACGATCCGCACGCGCCTGCCCGAGGGGAAACCGGTCAGGCGTCCGGATAGCCCTTCGGGTTGCCCGACTGCCAGCGCCAGGTGTCGGCGCACATGTCGTCGATGGTCTTGGCGGCGTGCCAGTTCAGGTCGTCGTTCGCCCGGGTCGGGTCGGCGTAGGACGCGGCGATGTCGCCGGCCCGCCGCGGGGCGACCTCGTAGGGGATTGGGCGCCCACTGGCCCTCTCGAACGCGTGCACGACCTCCAAGACCGAAACCCCTTGCCCCGTACCGAGATTCCAGGTCGACATGCCGGTCTCGCCGGTGCTGATGCGGTCGAGGGCCGCGACATGGCCGGCGGCCAGGTCGTCGACGTGGATGTAGTCGCGCACGCCGGTGCCGTCGGGGGTGTCGTAGTCGTCGCCGAAGACCGCCAGCTTC